>JBPCRE010000278.1:0-5411 GCA_050997195.1 Thermoleophilaceae bacterium | reverse complement strand
TTGGTGGTCGGCGTGGAGGTGGGCCGGTCCCGGGGGGCCTTCGACTGCGCTTTCGCGCGTTTCGTGGCCGCCTCCGATCCGCCCGACCCTCCCCTGCGCGAGCAGATCCGCTGGTGGCTGCACCACGACGAGCGCACCTACGCCAAGCGCCTGGCCGAGCTCGTGGCCGCCATCGGAGGCGAGCGGACGCTCCCGGGGGCCCCCGGGTGGCGCTCCGGCTCTGCCGACCCTGTCCGCCCGCCGGTGAGTTGACTCGTGGCGGCGTTGGGCATCCCCTCCCGGACCGAGGCGGCCGCGGGCTCCCACCGGCGAGGGCCGCCCCCCGAGGCCGTCGCCGCCGCCGCGGAGCGCAGCCCCCTTCGCCTCGGCCCCGCCCTCTCCGCGCTCGCCGACCTCGAAGAGCTGCGCTACCGGGAGGAGATCGAGCCCTACCCGGACCCGGTGGCCGCGGTGGTGGCCATGATCGAGGGCAAGGAGCTGCCCCGCAAGCTGGCCTACGCGCTCGCCGAGGCGGGGGTCGAGCCCTCGGGCACGGTCGTGGACCTCGGGGCCGGAACCTGCTGGCTGGCCGGCACCCTGGCCCGGCGCCCCGAAGTCGAGCGCGTGGTCGCCGTCGAGTTCTCCGTCCGCCGCCTGAGCGACCTCGCCCCGATCGCCCTGGCCCACGTGGGCGCACCGGCCGAGAAGGTCGAGCGCGTGGTGGCCGACTTCTACGAGCACGGCCTCGGCTCGGGGTTCGCCGACCTCGTGACCATGGACGCCGCCTTCCACCACGCCGCCGACCCGGCGCGCCTGGCCCGAGTGGCCCACGGCCTGCTGCGCCCGGGCGGCCGGCTCCTGCTCTTCCGGGAGCCCACCCTCTCGGTCCCTCGCCGCAGCCGCCCGCACGGCGAGGAGGACTCCCACGGCGCCTTCGAGCACGAGTACCACGCCGACGAGTACCTGCGCTTCCTCCGCGAGGCGGGATTCCACGCGCGCAAGGCGCGCGCCGCCGGAGGGTTCGCGAGCGTCCGGGCCCGCGCCCTCCTGAGGCCGCCGCTCTCGTGGCTCGCCGGCATCGCCTTCTCCGAGTACAGCTACGTGGGGCGCAAACCCCCTGCTAGCCCTTGCTGGTTTGCGAGCGGCCCCTGGGGGCGAGGCCTCGCGGGCGAGGCCTTCAAGCGTTGGGAGAGACTTGTGCCTCATGATCGGTATCTCGACAGCACGAGGGCTGGCCTCGGTGCGACCGGCATCAAAGGCTCCTGCGTCGGCAGCGCCCCTCGGAGTGAACACGGCCCCATGACGGCATCGTCGCCTAACGGATCGCGTCCATCGGCCCGCGATGACAGCGCGGATATGCTTCTCGAGCAGACGCGGATCTGCGTCCGGGCTGATGAGGGACGCGCCGCCAGCGTGCCGACACGTGGTGCGGCGGCGGCGGCGACCTCGGCCCTGGTCCTCAGCCTCATGGTGACCATCGGCCGCAGCCTGTTCGGCGAGCGAGACCTCTCCGGTCTGGTGTTCGGATTCTCGTTCGAGAGCGTGCTCGCTCTGCTCTCCCTCCTCGTGTCAGGCTTCCTCGCCGGAGCCGCACTCTGGCCACCGGGCTCCACGGCGGCGAGCGTGGAGGAGGTGCAGGACTTCGCCGATCGACGCTCGGAGTCACGAGAGGAGGTGGATCGAGAGCTGGTGTCGAGCCTGGCGGTGCAGCTCGCCTCGACGCGCAAGAGCAATGACGGAAAGACCCGGGTCCTCCGATGGGCACTGGGCTTTCTGGTTGTGGGCGTGCTCGCGGCTGCACTCCTTGCGGCTACCCTCGGTCTCACACGGCCCGTCGCACCCGAAGCTCTCACCGGCGTGGTGCTCGGGCCCACACCGAATCCGGGCTGGCAGCCATGAGCGCAACCTCGATGTACCCGCTTGATCCGCGAGAGCGCGCGGCCGTCCGACAGGCACTCGACGAGGATGGCCTCGACGCCCTCTTCCTGGGTCTCATGTCCTCCGCGAGGTGGGCGACTCGGGACCATCTCCAGGCCAGGGTCGCCGGGGAGCCGAAGTACGCGGCTGCCGTGCCGCGTTGGCTTGCCTCCGCCCGGCGTAGGGGCCTGCTCGACCGAGACACTCAGAACGGCGCCTTCCGGTGGGCGCTGACCGATGCCGGTGGCCGGCAGCTTCGCCGGGTGGAGCACCTCACCCCTCCGGTTCGGCTCTCGGAGGAGCTTCCCGCCGGTGGGTAGGGGCTATGAGGACGATTGCCGCCTTCCCCACCATGATCCGCGGCGGCGGCCATCGTGGTCTCACCACCGGACGCGCGTTTGAGCCGGAGCTCCGCGGACGCGAGCTCAAGCTCGTGTTCCTCGCCTTCGGCGTCCGTCACCAGCCACCGGGCTCGCACGCCCCCGACGGTGTACGAGCTCGCACACCGGCGCCGCCATGGTCGCTTCCCGTGACCCTCGCTGGAGCCTTCGGCTAGCGCTAGCCGGACGCAGGGCCCACCGAGGCGTGGCGGTGGTACGAGCGCGCGCGCCTCCGGGGGGCCTGACCCGGGTCGACGACTCGAGGCCCCTTGCTAGCTTGCGGGCGCCGATGCGGTTCCTCTTCGTCACCCTCCAGTTTGCGGAGAGCGACTTCTACGGGCGGGTCTCGGAGCTGCTCGCCGAGCGCGGCCACGAGTCGGCTCACGTGGCGGTGTCGCGGCGCGCGGCCGAGGGTCTGCGGCGCCGAGGCTTCGACGCCCACTGCCTGCCGGAGGTCATGGCGCAGGTGGGCCTCGGCCCGGGCGTCGCCGCCGAGACGGCGCGCATCGAGGAGCGCTATCCCATCCCGTCGCTGAAGGACGTGTACAGGGTGGACCCCGCGCTGCGCGGCCGGCCCGAGCGAGAGATGGTGGAGCGCACGGTGCGCCACTTCCGCGCGCTCGAGCGCATCGTCGAGACGGTGGGCCCGGACGTGGTGGTTCCCGAGGTAGGCCGCGAGACCGTGCGCGAGACCGCCTACCTCGTGGGCATGGACCGCGGCGCCACCGCCCTCTTCCTCCTCAACTCGCCCTTCCCGCGTCCGCTGCGCCTCTACGTGAACGCCTACCACGGGCCGATGGTGCCCGAGGAGGAGGTGCGCGTCCTGCGCCGTGACGAGCGCGAGGAGGTCGAGGCCTTCATCCGCGAGTTCACCGAGCGGGCCAAGCCCATCCTCTCCTACCGCCGCTCCACGGTCACGCCCGCGAAGCTGCGGGACTTCGCTCGGCACGTGGTCGTGAGCCGCCTGCACGAGCGCGACAACGAGTACCTGCGTCCGACCGCCTTCGTCGCGAACTACGCGCGGCAGCGGGTGCGGCAGGCCGCGTCCTTGCCGCTGTACGGGGAGCTCGGCACCGCGCGGCCGTTCGTCTACTTCCCGCTGCACGTGACCGACGACTTCAAGATGGAGCGGGTCATCCCCCACTGCGTGGACCAGGAGTACCTCATCCGTCAGGTGGCCGACGCGCTGCCCCAGGGCCACGACATCGTGCTCAAGGAGCACCCGCATTCGCTCGGACGCAACCGGGTGAGCATGCTCCGGCGCCTGGCGGCGCTCCCCAACGTCCGGCTCGTGGACCCCTACACGAGCTCGCACGAGCTCATCCGCCGGGCCCGCGCGGTGGCGGTGATCTCCTCCACGGTGGGCATCGAAGCGCTGATGTACGCGAAGCCGGTCCTGACCATGGGCCAGCCCTACTACGCGGGCTACGGGGTGACCCTCGACGTGGACTCCTTCCGCGAGATCCACGACGCGGTGCCGGCCCTGCTGCGCTTCGAGCCCGACCGGGAGCGCATCCTCGAGGTGCTGCACGCGGGCATGCGCTCGACCTACGACGGGCTTCCGGTGTGGCAGGACCTCTCCCCCGAGAACGCCGCGCGGCTCGCCGGGACGCTCGATCTGGCGGCCCGGCGGCACGTGCCGTCCTCACGCCACGCCCGCCACGCCGACGACGCGCTGGCGTAGCGTCGCTCCCCGCGATCCCCAGGTCATGCGCGTCGGCCTCGAGCTGACCGGCCTCGAGCTCGACGCCTCGGGCTCGGCCCGGGCCATCACCGCGCTCCGAGACGAGCTCGGGCGGCGGCCGGAGCTCGAGCTGGCCACGCTGGCCCAGCCCGGCGCGCCGGAGGACGGGCGGCGGGGGGCCGGCAGCCGCCTGCGCCGCGGTGTGGCCCGTGAGCTCCTCTACCTCCCGGTGGCGCTTCCCCGGCGCGCCCGGCGCCTCGGCCTCGACGTCCTGCACTGTCCCGTGCCGCTTGCGCCGCCGCGCTCGCGGGTGCCGGTCGTGGTCACCGCCCACGACGCGATCGCGTGGGACCGGCCCGAGTGGCTCACCCGCGCCAACGCCCTGCACGGGCGGATGGTGGTAGGTCCCGTCCTGCGTCGGGCGGCCGCGGTGCTCACTCCCTCCGAGCACGCGCGCACGCGGCTCCTGGCCCGCGCCGGCCTCGACCCGGAGCGGGTGCACGTGGCCCCCTGGGGGATGGATCCCCGCTTCAGCCCCGGGCCGCGCCCGGACGCCGTGCTCGGGCGCCTCGGCGTGCCGGGCCCCTACCTGCTCACCGTGGGCACGCTCCAGCCGCGCAAGAACGTCGAGGCGCTCGTGCCGGCCTTCGAGGCGCTGGCCGGGAGCGGAGCCGAGCACCACCTCGTGGTGGTGGGTGCGCGCGGGTGGCTCGACGAGGCGCTCGTCGGCCTGCTGCGCTCCTCCACACTCGCCGAGCGCATCCACGTGACCGGCCGCGTGCCCGACCACGACCTCGTGGGCCTCTACCGCGGCGCGGAGTGCTTCGTCTTCCCCTCCCGCTACGAGGGCTTCGGCTTTCCGCCCCTCGAGGCCATGGCGTGTGGCGCGCCGGTGGTCTCGAGCGACCGCACGAGCCTGCCGGAGGTGGTGGGCGATGCGGCCGTCCTCGTGGACCCGGACGACCCGGTGGCGCTCGAGCATGCCCTGGGCGAGGTCCTCGGCTCGGCCTCGCGGCGGACCGAGCTCTCGGCCCGCGGACTCGAGCGCGCCGCCCTCTTTACGTGGAGGCGCTGCGCGGAGCTCTGCGTGGCGGCCTACCGGCGGGCCCTCGCGGCGCGGGACTAGTCTCGGGGCATGGGTCACACCGAGCCCGGGGCACTCGTGCGGAACACTCGGGAGCGACACGGGATCAGTCGGGGCGAGCTTGCCCGACGCGCGGGCCTCGCCGAGGAAGAGGTCGGCCACATCGAGGACGGCCGATCCTCGCCGACCTTCGATGAGCTGCGCGCGCTGCTACGGAGCATGGGAGAGGAACCCGTCCTCGCCTCGCGACGACTCGCCCACTCGGCCGACCCGGTTCACATGGCCACCACACGCGCCCTCGCACCAGCGGCCCGCCTCGAGCGAGCGCTCGAGTGGAATCGCTTCGCGAGCGAGCTCAGCCGGGCAC
>JBPCRE010000269.1:0-8911 GCA_050997195.1 Thermoleophilaceae bacterium | reverse complement strand
GCGGGCGGGCCCGGCCCGCGGGCTCCGCGCCCGCCGGCTCCGCGCCGGCCGGCCGCAGCTCCTTCGCCCCAGCCGGCGCCCTACGCGAGAAGCCGCTCACGGCTGCGGTGGGCGCTGCCCGCGGCGCTTACGGCCGTCGCGGGGCTGCTGCTCGTGGGCTACCTCTTGCTCGCCTCGGGTGCGGGCTCGGACGGCGAGCAGGCCACGTCGAGCTCGAGCGGACAACGCACCGGTGATCGCTCGACCACTCGCCGGACCACCACGGCGACCACGCCGAGCCCCGCGCCTGCCCCGGATCAGCCCACCGACCAGGGGAGCACAACAAAGGCACCCGACGGCGCTGCTCCCGTGCTCGGCGGCGGCGACGATCCCGCCCAGGGCGCGGAGCTGAACGACCAGGGCTACGCCCTCAGCCAGCAGGGAAACGACGAGGAGGCCGTGCCCATCCTCCAGAGGGCGGTGGCCTCCTTCCCCGAGGACTTCAACGAGGACGATCCCGACGCGTACGACTTCGCGCTCTACAACCTCGGCCACTCCCTGCGGGCGAGCGACCGCCCGACCGAGGCCATCCCCTACCTCGAGAAGCGCCTCGAGACGAGCGACTACAAGCGCGGCATCGTCCAGCGGGAGCTGGCGCTGGCCCGGCAGCAGGCCGCCGGCGGCTGAGCGCCGGGGCATGGCCACCACCGCTTCGGGCGTGCTCCTCGCGGGCCGCTATCGCACGATCGAGCGTCTTGGGGCTGGAGGCATGGCCACCGTGTACCTGGCCGAGGACGAGCGCCTCGGCCGCCGGGTGGCGGTCAAGCGCCTGCACGCCGAGAGCCCCGAGGACGTCGGGGAGCGCTTCGCCCGCGAGGCGCGGCTCGGGGCTTCGCTGAACCACCCGAACGTGGTGTCGGTCTACGACACCGTGACCGACGAGAACGGCGTGCTCATCGTCATGGAGTACGTCGAGGGCCCGACCTTCGGCCACGCGCTGGGCGACGGCCTGCTGACCCCGGAACGGGCGCTCGAGGTGCTCGGCGGGGTGGCCGCCGCGCTCGACCACGTGCACGAGGGCGGCGTGGTGCACCGCGACGTGAAGCCCGCCAACGTGCTCGTCGGGCGCGACGGGACCGCGAAGCTCACCGACCTCGGGATCGCCACGGCCAGCGAGGGCGCGCAGATCACCCGCACCGGCACGGTGCTCGGCACGCCCGCCTACATGGCCCCCGAGCAGCTCGAGGGGGGCGCCATGGGCCCGGCCGTGGACGTCTACGCCCTCGCGGCCATGGCCTTCGAGGTCCTCGGCGGCCGCAAGGCCCGCACGGGGCGCACGCCGGTGGAGATCGCCCACCGCGCTACCACCGAGCCCCCGCCCGATCTCCGAGAGGCCTGGCCGGAGGCGCCGGCCGCCGCCGCCGAGCTCCTGACCCGGGCGATGGACCGCGATCCCGCCGTGCGGCCCACCTCGGCCGGCGCGCTGGTGCGTGACCTCGGGGCTGCGCTGCACGCGGGGGGCGCCCCCTCCGCCGCCGCGGGCGCCGGAGTGAGCCGGGATGGACCGGATGGGGCCGCAGCAGGCCTCGGGAGCGCGCTGACCGAGCGGCTTCGGGGAAGAGGAGAGGCCACCGAGGGGCAGGGGCCGGACACCGCCGCCTCGCTCACCGTGCACGGCGATCCCGAGACGCCGAGGAGGTCTCGGCGCCGTCCCCTCGTCCTCCTCGCCGCCGGTGGGGCGCTCCTGGCCGCCGGAGCCGTGGCCCTGGCGTCGAGCGTGGGCGGGGAGGCGCCGGCGCCGGCTCCCGAGCCGAGCGCCCGTCGCGCTCCGGCCCCCGAGCCTCCGCCGAAGCCGAAGCCTCTGACCCCCGATCAGACGGTCGGCGACTTCTACCAGCTCTCCGTGGCCGACGAGTTCCGCGACGCCTGGCGGCTCGCGGGCCCCGGATACCGCTCTCAGCTCCAAGGCTTCGAGTCCTACAAGGGCACCTTCGACTCCCTCCGCGACATCGAGTTCCGTCGCCTCGAGACGGTCGAGCGGGAGGGCTCCACCGCCACGGTGGCCATCCGCACCGTGGCTCGCCACACCGACCGCACCGACCGCTGCGAGGGCACCTACGACCTCGGCCGGCCGAGCGGTCGGGACTGGCGGATCGACCGCCAGTCCGTGGCCTGCACGAGCGGCCCGGCCACCGGTGGGGGCGGGGACGCCGGCTCGGGAGGGTCGGGCGGCGCGAGCTCCGACGGCGAGGCGGGTGCGGGTGCCGGCGGCGCCCCGGCCGGCGACGGGGATCCCTCGGGATCCAAGGGCAAGGCCAAGAGCAAGGCAAAGCCTCCCAAGGCGGGCAAGGGATAGGCCACGGGAAACGACGGGGAGAGGAAGAAAGGTCGCGATTGACTCGTCAGTCAACCGACGGCTAGACTGCCGCGGCCGTGGATCTGACCCTCTCACCCCAGGAGGAAGCCTTCCGCGGCGAGCTTCGGGCGTGGCTCGAGGCCAACCACCCGGGCCCGGAGCCCGAGGGCGACGAGGCGGGCTTCGTGTTCCGCCGCGACTGGCAGCGCAAGCTCGCCGACGCCGGATGGGCCGGAGTCTCGTGGCCCGAGGAGTACGGCGGCCGGGGGGCCACGCTCGTCGAGCAGGCCATCTTCAACGAGGAGACCGTGCGGGCGCGAACGCCGGCGCTCGCCAACGTGCTCGGGCTCGTGATGGGCGGCCCGGTGATCATCGCCCACGGAACCGACGAGCAGAAGCGCCGCTACCTGAACCCGATCCTCACCGGCGAGGAGATCTGGTGCCAGGGATTCTCCGAGCCCGACTCGGGCTCGGACCTCGCGTCGCTGAAGACGCGGGCGGTGAAGTCGAACGGCGAGTGGCGCATCACCGGGCAGAAGGTCTGGACCACCCTCGCCCATCGCTCGAAGTGGTGCATGCTGCTCGCCCGCACTGACCAGGACGCGCCCAAGCACAAGGGCCTCACCTTCTTCCTGATGGACGTCGAGCAGGAGGGGGTGCAGGTGCGCCCGCTCGTGCAGATCACCAAGGAGCCCGAGTTCAACGAGCTCTTCATGCAGGACGCCCGGGTGCCCGACGAGAACGTGGTGGGCGGCGTGGGCAACGGCTGGGCGGTGGCCATCACCACCCTCATGCACGAGCGCGCCGGCCTCGCCTTCGGCCTCCAGGTGCAGCTGAAGATCGCGCTCGCCGAGCTCATGGACCTGGTGCGCGAGCACGGCCTCGAGGAGGACCCGGTCACGCGCCAGCGCGTGGGACAGCTCTACATCGAGTCCGAGGCGCTCCGGCTGAATGCCTACCGGGGCCTCACCCAGATCATGAAGACGGGCGTGCCCGGGCCCGAGGGCTCGCTGCCCAAGTGGCAGTGGTCGGACATCAACCAGTCGCTCACCGAGGCGGCGATGGACATCCGAGGGCCCGAGGCCCCGCTTCTCGACTCCGAGTGGACCTTCCGCTTCCTGCGCGCCCGCGCCAACTCCATCGAGGGGGGCACCACCGAGGTGCTGAAGAACATCATCGCCGAGCGGGTGCTCGGATTGCCAAGAATGCGCTGATGAATTTCGATTTCACCGACGATCAGCAGGCGATCAAGCGCACCGCCCGGGACTTCCTGGCCGACCGGTACCGCTCAGACAAGGTGCGCGCGCTGGCCGAGGAGGGCGTCTACGACGACGCGCTGTGGACCGAGATGGCCGAGCTCGGGTGGGCCGGCATCTTCCTCGACGAGGCCTACGGCGGGCAGGACCTCGGTGTCGTGGAGCTCGTGATCCTCATGGAGGAGCTCGGATACGCCCTGGCGCCCTCGCCCTTCCTCTCGAACGCGGCCGCCGGGCTCGTGCTCCGGCACGCCGGCACCGACGAGCAGCGCGAGCGCTGGCTGCCGGGCATCGCCTCGGGGGAGGTTCGCGGCGCGGTCGGGATGGCGCGTGGCGGCCACGCGCGGCTCGTGGCCGACGCCGACTCCGCGGGGGTCATCGTCCTGCTCGACACCGAGGGCGAGGGCGGCACCGTGCTCGAGGCGGCCGAGGCCACCGTCGCGCCGGTGGACACCGTCGACTCGACGCGGCGCTTTGCCTCGGTGCGGGTCAGCGGTGCCGGCGAGCCGCTCGGCGGGGACGCCACCCCGGCGCTCGACCGCATCGAGACGGCGCTTGCCGCGGAGCTCACGGGAGTGGCCCAGCGGAGCATGGAGATGGCGGTGGACTACGCCAAGGAGCGCCAGCAGTTCGACCGCCCGATCGGTGCCAATCAGGCGGTGTCGCACCGCTGCGCCCAGATGCTGCTCGAGGTCGAGGGGGCCCGCTCGACCACCTACTACGCGGGTTGGGCCGCCGATCACGAGCCGGAGTCGCTCTCCCTCGCCGCCTCCATGGCCAAGGCCTACGCCGCCGACGCCGGCTACCGGGTGAGTGCCTCCTCGCTCCAGGTCCACGGCGGCATCGCGTTCACGTGGGAGCACGACCTGCACTTCTTCCTGAAACGCGCCCGCACCGACGGTGCGCTCTTCGGCACCGCTCGCGCGCACCGTGACCGGGTGGCCGAGCTCGCCGGACTGTCCGCCCTCGCGGGCAGCCCCGCCGCCGCGTAGCGGCCTTCGCCGCCGCCCCTGCGCGGATCAGCTCACGGAGTGGCTCGCCCGCCGCGAGGGCGACCCGTCAGGCCCGACCGCGCATCGTGGCGCTCGGCATCTCGGGAAGGGAATCGGGTGAGGTGCCGCGCTGCTCGGAGCCGAGGGCGACCTCGTCGAGACGCCGGATCTCGCGTTCGCCCTCGCGGCGGGCGGCGTGGTCTTCGGGCAGGCGCTCGATCAGCGCCCGGATGCGGTTGCGCAGGTGAAGGGCGAAGTGCGGCGTGGAGGCGCCCATGAGCTGGCGCACGTCCTCCACGGTGGGCTCCCGCTGGGAGCGGTCGGCGCGCTCGAACTCGCTCACCGCCGAAACGCTAGCGAAGCCGGGTCACGATTTCGGCCTCGGCCCCCGCTTCGGCTCCGGATCCACGGGGATGAGCTCGGTGAGCTCGTCGATGCGCCCCTGCACGTCTCGGGAGATCGTGCTCTCGTCCCCGAGGATCCACACCCGGTTGTAGACGCCCTCGCGCGAGTCCTGCTCGAAGCCAGGCTGCACGTCGAGGAAGTAGCTCTCGAGGGCAGCCGGCAGGCGGTCGGGCCGGTCGGTGAGCAGCAGGGGGGCGAACACGCCGTTGGTGCCGAGAGCGGCCGCCGCTGCGGCGTCGAGGGGGCGAGAGGTGCTCGCCAGGGTGAAGTTGAAGCCGGGAACGGTGATGCCCCACCCGAAGCCCTCTGACTGGAAGCGGGCGAACGCTATGGCGTTCTGCACCGGGGTTTCCGCACCCACGCGGGTGACCTCGCCGAGCGCGCGCAGCTCCGTCTCCACCCGCTGGCTGATGACCGACGGCGGCCCGAGGAGGTAGATGTTCGGCCGCTCGTGAGCGCGCAGGGCGTCTCGCGTGGGGGTGGGCAGGCGGTCGCGGGCGCTCAGCAGCACGGCGTCGCCCGAGTTGGCCGACCACGCCGCGGCGGGCATGGCGTACTCGGGCCGCTCGCCCGAGGCCACGATCACGTCCTCGGAGGGCTCGCCGCGCGCGGCGCTCGCCACCCGGTCGACGGCGGCGGCCGTCTCGTAGGGATCGGTGCCCCGCACGAGGTCGCTTCGGAGCTGGCCGCCAGGCTCGGGCACGTCCCCGATGCGGAGCACCTGGGCACCCTTGGCGAGCTCCGCGCCCTTGGGGTTCAGACGCTCGAGGCTGTCGGTGGTCACGGCGGGAAGCTCGCCGCCCTGCGCGATGAGGCTGGGAGCGCGGATCGGTGCGGCCGCGAGCGCTGAGGCGGCTACGCCTCCCTGCCAGTCCGTGCTTCCCACGAGCACCACGGCGTTCGGGCGCGTGGCGTCGCTCGTGGCCGGGAACACGGCGTTGCTCACGCCCGCGGCGTCGGCCGCGGCGTCGCCTCCGCCCACCCGAACCGTGTTCGTCGTGGCCGCCGAGGGAAAGCCGAGCTTCTCGAGTCCCTGCTCGTCGTCTGACTCCACGCGGAGCTGGGGCGGACCGTCGCCCTCGCCGACCGAGCAGCCGGCGAGCGTCACGGTGCCGAGGGCGAGGAGAAGGGCGGCGCGAAGGCGAGGCACATGCGTGAACATACCCGTGCTCCCCGGCGGCTTGTCGCGCCCGGTCCCCTATCGTCTCGTCGGTGAGCGAGAACGGACACGGCCCCGTCCTCTCGAGGAGCAACGGGGTGACCATCGAGATCGACCGCGAGCTCTGCTTCGGCTTCGGAGACTGCCTCGAGGCGGCACCCGCGCTCTTCGAGCTCGACGGGGAGTCGAAGTCGGTGGTCATCGACCCCGAGGCCTACGAGCTCGACACCGTGCTCCTCGCCGCCCAGGACTGCCCGGTGAACGCGATCATCGTGGTCGACGCGGAGACGGGCGAGCAGCGCTACCCCTAGATGATTGATTCCACGGGAGCGTGGGTGCGGGGGCTCCACGCGGGCGTGGTCGCGGGTTCGGTCATCTAGCCGTGGAGCTCCCCTTCGATCCCGCGGGCGCGTTCGTGCTGGCCCTGCTGGCCGGGCTGTACGTGGCGGCGCAGCGGCGCCTCGCGAAGCGCGGACGTCGGGTGCCCGCCTGGCAGCAGGCCGCGTGGTGGGGCGGCATCGGCCTGAGCGCCGTGGGGCTCCTCTCCCCGCTCGACGGCCTCGCCGACGAGCTGCTCAGCGCCCACATGGTCCAGCACCTCCTGATCGCCGACCTGGCCGCCCCGCTGCTCCTCGCCGGCCTGCGCAGCCCGGTGCTCCAGTTCCTCCTCCCCGCTCCGGCCCTCCGGCGCCTGGCCCGGCTTCGCCGCCTGCGCAGGGCGATGCGCGTCCTTCGGCAACCCCTGGTGGCCATCCCGGTCTACGTCGGCGTGCTCTACGGCTGGCACCTCGGCTTCATGTTCGAGGGCGCGTTCGAGAGCCCCGCGCTGCACGCCCTCCAGCACCAGTCCTTCGTGGCCGCGAGCGTGCTCGTGTGGTGGGCGCCGCTCGAGCCCAAGCGCGCCCGGGTGCCCGGGGAGCTCTGGAAGATCGGCCACGTGCTCGGGGCCCGGCTGGCCGGCATGTTCCTCGGCATGGCCTTTGTCGCCCTGCGCTCCCCGGCCTACACCGGAGCCTACGGAGAGGGCCCCCGCGCCTTCGGGCTGAGCGGCGTGGTCGACCAGCAGATCGCCGGAGGGCTCATGCTCTCGCTCGACCTCGCCGTGATGCTCGGGGCGCTCGCCTTCTTCTTCGCACGCGCCGGCCAGGATCACGACCGGGCCGAGGGCGTCGCGCCCCGCGCGCCATCGGTCGCGGCGGGCGACGGGTAGGCTCTCGGGGCCGCTGCCGGCCAACCGAAGGAGAGGACCGATGGCAGGTCTATCCGGTCGCATGTCGACCGTCATCAAGGCGAAGATCAACAAGCTGCTCAACCGCGCCGAGGATCCCTCGGAGACGCTCGAGTACGGCTACCAACGTCAGGTCGAGCTGCTTCAGAACGTCAAGCGCGGGATCGCCGACGTGGTCACGTCGAAGAAGCGCATCCAGATGCAGTCGCAAAAGCTCGAGCAGCAGCTCGTCAAGCTCGACACCCAGGCCCGCCAGGCCCTCTCCCAGGGTCGGGAGGACCTCGCCCGGACGGCGCTCGAGCGGAAGACGCTGGCCCAGACCGAGCTGCAGTCCCTCGACCAGCAGGTGGCCGAGCTCGAGGGCCAGCAGCAGAAGCTGATCGACAACGAGCAGAAGCTCCGCCAGAAGATCGAGGCCTTCCGGACCAAGAAGGAGGTCATCAAGGCCCAGTACTCTGCCGCCGAGGCCCAGGTGCGCATCGGGGAGGCAGCCTCCGGGGTAGGGGAGGAGATGGCCGACGTGGGCCTCGCCATCCAGCGCGCCGAGGAGAAGACCGAGGACATGCGCGCCCGCGCCGGCGCCGTGGAGGAGCTCGAGGCCGCCGGGACCTTCGAGGATCTCACCCAGCTCGGCGGCGGCGGGGACGACATCGACCGCGAGCTGGGCCAGCTAGGGGCCGGAGGTCAGGTCGAGGACGAGCTCGCGAAGATGAAGGCCGAGCTCGGGCCGGGACCGGGGGCGACCGAGAAGCCGGCCCTCGAGCCGGGCGGAGGTCAGTCCTCGTGATCGTGCGCATCTCCGGCGAGGGCCAGTACCACATGCCCGAGGCCGACCTCGACCGCCTCAACGAGCTCGACAACCGAGCGGTGGCCGCCGTCGATCGCGGCGACGAGCCGGGCTTCGCCGAGCTCTGGGTGCAGATGCTCGCCCTCGTGGCCAGCGACGGCACGCCCGTGGCCGAGGACGAGCTCTCCGAATCGAACATCATCTTGCCCCCACGCGACATCTCCTTCGAGGAGGCGCGGGCGGAGTTCACGGGCGAGGGGTTGATCCCGGACTAGCAGCGCCGGGGCCGGCGAAGGCCTACAGCGGTATCTCCCAGAGCGGGAACCAGCGCGAGAGCTCGGCCTCGAGCGGCAGCTCGCTTCCGACCTGGGCCTTCAGCTGCAGCTCGCGCTCGTTGTCGCGGGACTGCTTCCCGCTCGGCACGAACGGATAGAAGGAACCTCGCTTGTAGTTGTATATGAAGTACAGCGGCCGGCCCTTCTCCGAGAACTTGAACACCGCGCAGAGCACGCGGTCGCCGTAGCCGCCCGACTGGAGCTGGCTCGAGACCGTATTGAGCGACACCACGAGATCCTCGAAGTCCTCGTCACCGAGGATGATCCAGCGGTAGCCGAACTCGTCGTCGGCCGTGTCCACGGTCGTGCCCGTGTCCTCAGAGGAGCGGCGGAGGAGAGCCGCGGCGTGGGGGGAGATGTGGGCGAAGTCGCCGATGGCGAGCGGCTGGACGACGATGCCCACACAGCTCGCGC
>JBPCRE010000085.1:0-3054 GCA_050997195.1 Thermoleophilaceae bacterium | reverse complement strand
GGCCGCTTTCACGCGCCACCAGACGAGCTCGAGCGCTTGCAGGCACACGGCCAGATCGTACTGCGCTACCGCGCGGGCCAGAACCCGAACGGGTCGGCGGGCGACGTGGCCGGGGTGAGCAACCGGGTGGGCAACGTGCTCGGGCTCATGCCGCATCCCGAGCACGCGGTGGACCCGCTCACCGGCTCGGCCGACGGAGTCTGCCTCTTCGCCTCGATCGTGGACCACGTCGAGCACGGCGCGCTCGCGGCGGCGTGAGGCGAGGACCGGCTCCGCGGTGAGCTCCGCCCCCGCGAACGCAGCGGAGGCCCGCCACCGCGATCTCGGCCTCACCGACGCCGAGTACCAGGGCATCGTGGAGCGCCTCGGCCGCGAGCCGAACGAGGTGGAGCTCGCGGTGTTCAGCCTCATGTGGTCCGAGCACTGCTCCTACAAGCACTCGCGCAGGCTGCTGCGCGAGCTCCCCACCGAGGGCCCGCACGTGCTCATGGGGCCGGGGGAGAACGCCGGCGTGGTGGATGCCGGAGATGGGTTGGCGGTGGCCTTCAAGGTCGAGTCGCACAACCACCCGAGCGCGGTCGAGCCCTTCCAGGGCGCGGCCACCGGCGTGGGCGGCATCATGCGCGACGTCTTCGCCCTCGGCGCGCGGCCCGTGGCCATCCTCGACTCCCTGTGCTTCGGCGAGCTCGACTCCCCGCGCACGGCCTACCTGTTGAACGGCGCCGTGGCGGGCATCGGCCACTACGGAAATTCGGTGGGGGTGGCCACGGTGGGGGGCGAGATCTCCTTCGAGGGCCCTTATGAGCACAACTGCCTCGTCAACGCCATGTGCGTGGGCCTGGCTCCGCGGGAGCGGCTCGTGCGCGCGGCGGCCGCCGGCGTGGGCAACCACGTGGTGCTCCTCGGCGCGCTCACCGGCCGCGACGGCATCGGCGGCGCCTCGGTGCTCGCGAGCGCCGAGCTCGACGCGTCGGCCACCCAGAAGCGCCCCACGGTGCAGATCGGGGATCCCTTCGAGGAGAAGAAGCTGCTCGAGTGCTGCCTCGATCTCCTCGACCGCGGGCTTCTCGTCTCCCTTCAGGACCTCGGCGCCGCCGGCCTCTCCTCGAGCGCGTCGGAGATGGCCTCGAAGGGCGAGGTGGGCATCGACCTCGACGTGGCCCTGGTCCCCCTCCGCGAGGCGGACATGGAGCCCTTCGAGTTGATGGTCTCCGAGTCGCAGGAGCGGATGCTCTGCGTCGTCGCCCCCGAGCGGCTCGAGGAGGTGGTGAGCGTGGCCGAGCGCTGGATCGTGCGGGCCACCCCGATCGGCTCGGTGACCGACACGGGGCGCCTGCGCGTGCTCGAGGCGGGCGTGCCCGTGGGCGACATGCCGGTGGCGGCGCTCGTGGACGACATCCCGGTCTACGAGCTCGCGCCCGCTCCGCCGGCCGCGCCCCTCTACGCCGCTCCACCGCGACGGCTAACCGAGGACTCCGCGCCCGCCGAGACGCTGCTCGCCCTCCTTCGCTCCGGCAACGTGACCAGCAAGCGCTGGGCCTTCGAGCAGTACGACAGCTACGTGGGCTCGCGGAGCGTGCGCCGCCCCGAGGGCGCCGACGCCGCGGTGCTCCACCTCGCCCACGACGGCGCGACGGGCGCGATCGCCGTGTCCATCGACGGCAACGGCCGTCGCACGGCCTGCGATCCCTACACGGGCGCCGTCGAGGCGGTGCTCGAGTGCGCTCGCAACCTGGCCTGCGTGGGTGCCGAGCCGCTCGGGCTCACCAACTGCCTGAACTTCGGCAACCCCGAGAAGCCCCACGTGGCGTGGCAGCTCACCCGTGCGGTGGAGGGCCTGCGCGACGCCTGCCTGTCCCTCGGGGTGCCGGTGGTGGGAGGCAACGTCTCGCTCTACAACGAGGGCGCCGAGGGTCCGATCTACCCGACCCCGGTGGTGGGGATGGTCGGAGCGCTGCCCGACCCCGAGCGCGCGGCAGGCTCGGCCTTCGTCGAGCCCGGGCACGAGATCGCGCTCATCGGCCCCTTCGTCCCCGCGCTCGCGGGCTCCGAGCTCGAGAGGCTCCGTGGCCGCCTGGCCGGCGGGCTTCCGCCGGTGGACCTCGCCGCCCAGGCGCGCGCGCTCGCCGCCGTGCGCGAGGCGGTGCGAAGCGGCGTGCTCGCCTCGGCTCACGACGTCTCCGAGGGAGGCCTCCTCTGCGCGCTGGCCGAGAGCTGCGCGTTGGGCGGGCTCGGGGCACGAGTCGATGCCGCGGAGCTCGCCGCCGCGCTCGGGGGGGACGTCGAGGCGGCGCTCTTCGGGGAGGGCCCTGGAGGGGTGGTGGTCTCAGGCCCCGCCGAGGCGCTCGCCGAGGTGGCCGCGCGGGCGCGGGAGGTGGGCGTCAAAAGGCTCGGCGTGGTGGGCGGGGAGGAGCTCGTGATCGAGGGCCTCGGTGCTACTGTCGCCGTGTCGGTGGCCGAGGCCCGCGATGCCTTCACCCGCGGGATCCCCGACGTGTTCTCCTAGGAGCCAGGAGCCGGTGCAACTCCCAGTCCTCTCCCGAGACGGACCACGCGACGAGTGCGGGGTGTTCGGCGTGTACGCGCCGGAATCCGACGTGGCGCGACTCGCCTACTTCGCGCTCTACGCGCTACAGCACCGCGGGCAGGAGTCGGCGGGCATCGCCGCGAGCGAGGGCGGCCCGATCATGACCCTGCGAGAGCTCGGGCTCGTCTCCCAGGTCTTCGACGAGTCGAAGCTCCGGTCGCTCCCGGGCTCCATGGCCCTCGGCCACGTGCGCTACTCCACCACCGGCTCCTCGGCCTGGGAGAACGCCCAGCCCGTCTATCGCTCCGATCGCCGCCAGGTGGCGCTGGCCCACAACGGCAACCTGATCAACGCCGTCGAGCTGCACTCAGAGCTCACCGACCAGGGAGTCAAGTTCCGCTCGACCTCGGACTCGGAGATCATCGCCGCCCTGCTGTCCACCCACGAGGCCGAGAGCGTCGAGGAGGCGCTGGCCGATGTGATGCCGCGGCTTGAAGGCGCCTTCTCCACGGTGGTCATGACCCCGA
>JBPCRE010000036.1:0-6053 GCA_050997195.1 Thermoleophilaceae bacterium | reverse complement strand
GCTCGACCTGCTGCTTGCCGACCAGCCCCAGGACCCCGGCGATCAGCAGGAGTACCACGGCTACGATCAGCGCCGCCAGC
Source organism: Thermoleophilaceae bacterium (assembly GCA_050997195.1). GTDB lineage: Bacteria > Actinomycetota > Thermoleophilia > Solirubrobacterales > Thermoleophilaceae > JACCZP01. The sequence continues at coordinate 5,973 of JBPCRE010000036.1, read as the reverse complement.
CACGGAGCCACCGCCTCGGCGAGCGCGAGGATCGCCGTGGCGATCAGGACAATGAGTGCGAAGAGGGCCAGGAGCGCGGCGACACCGAACAGCCCGCCCCCGAGCCCCCAGAACTTGACCTTCTCGCTCAACTCGGCGCGGGCGATGGCGAGCTCCTGACGGACGAGCGTGCTCGTCTGGTCCGCGAGCTTGCGTACGAGTTCGCTAGCCGATTCGTCGTTCAGCCGGGTTCCATCGGCCATGAGCCTCCCCCTCCCTTTTCCTCGCTGCCTCCCGGTAACAAACGTTAACACTCCGCGAGCAATGACGTCGTACCCGAAAGACGAGCTCTCCACCCTGTCAGCGGAGCGGGAGGGATTCGAACCCCCGGGTCGCCGAAGCGACCGGCTGCTTTCAAGGCAGCTGCATTCAGCCTGACTCTGCCACCGCTCCAAGTCGGTCCATCATGTTCAGGTTTAGCGACCGACGCCCAGCATGACGATTCCTTACGGACCGAGGAGCCCGCTGAGCTGGAGCTAGGCCGATGGCGCGGCGATCGTCTCCGGAGCCCCGTACTCGCGGAGCATCGCGGGAACGGACACGCTGCCGTCGCGTTGCTGGTGGGTCTCCACCAGCGCGATGATCGTGCGCCCCACCGCCACCGCGGTGCCGTTCAGGGTGTGCACGAACGCCGGGCGCCCGCCGGCCGTGTCCCGGTGGCGCACGCCGAGGCGCCGGGCCTGGAAGTCGGTGGTGTTCGAGCACGAGGTGAGCTCGCGGTAGGCGCCCTGGCCGGGCAGCCACGCCTCCACGTCGTACTTCTTGGCGGCCGACGCTCCGAGGTCGTCCACGGCGATGCTCACCACCCGGTAGGGGATCTCGAGCGCGGCCATGATCTCCTCCTCGATGGCGAGGATGCGCTCGTGCTCTGCGGCCGCGGTCGCGGCCTCGACGAACGAGAACATCTCGACCTTGTCGAACTGGTGCACGCGGAAGATCCCCCGGGTGTCCCTCCCGGCCGCACCGGCCTCGCGCCGGAAGCAGGAGGAGAAGCCCGCGTAGCGCAGCGGCAGCGCGTCCGCCTCGAGGATCTCGTCCGCGTGCAGTGAGGCGAGCGCCACCTCAGAGGTGCCGGCCAGGTAGAGGTCGTCCTCGGGGAGGCGGTAGATCTGCTGCTCGGTGTCCGGGAGGAAGCCCGTGCCGAAGAGGGCCCGCTCGCGCACGAGCACGGGTGGGACCACGGGCTCGAAGCCGTGCCCGCCGAGGAGCTCGAGCGCCCAGCGCACGAGCGCCAGCTCGAGGAGCACCAACGGTCCCTTCAGGTAGGCGAAGCGCGAGCCCGCCAGCCGCGCGCCCGCCTCCATGTCCACGAGGCCGTCGAGCAGCTCGAGGTGGTCCGCGCCGGTGGCGCCCGAGGCGCCCACCTCGCGGAGCACCCGCTCCTCCGCGGGAGCGGAGGCGTCCGGGAGGTTGGGCAGAGCCGCCATGGCCGCGTCGCGCACGGCCTCAACATCGGCCAGCTCCGCCTCCATGGCCTTCACGCGGGGAGCCACGTCGCGCATGGCGGCGATGGCTGCCGCGGCGTCGCCGCCCGCGCGCTTCTCCTCCCCGATCCGCTCGCTGGCGGCGTTCTGCTCCGCCCGCGCGCCTTCGAGCGCGGGCAGCAGCTCCCGGCGGCGCGCGTCGGCCTCGAGCCATCGCTCGAGCTCCGGTGTCGCTCCGCGACGGGCCAGGGCCTCGCGCACGCCCGTGGGGTCACCGCGGATGAGGTTCGGATCGAGCACCCTGCGGCGCTCTGGTCAGTTTCCGGTGGAGCCGCGGCCCGCGTACTTGGCCACGAAGTCGGCCACCACCTCCGCGTCTCGGCCCACCACGATGTTGGCCGGCATGATCGCCCCGGAGAAGCCGCCGTTCCGGATGGCGTAGAGCACGTCCTGTCGGTTCTCCTTGCGGATGGAGAAGTTGGGGCCGTTGGTGCGCTCGCCGCCCGAGATCTGGCCCTGGGGCTTCGAGCCCTGGGCGGCGGCGGCGTCGAGGGTGTGGCAGCCGGAGCAGCGCTCGTTGAAGAGCACGGCGCCGCGGTAGGTCGGGTCGTTCTTCGCCACGTCGATCACGTCACCGCCGCACCCGGCCGCGCCGAGGGCGGCCACGCAGGCCGCGAGGCGGATGCCGTTGACGGTTGTCCGTCGGGGGCGAGGCACGGCGCGGGATGGTAATGCCCGCCCGGTCCGCCGCAAGAACCCTGGCACCCTCGCGTGCCCGGCAGGAGGGCCGGACGGGGAGCCGAACCACGCAGAGCCGTCCCGCCCCCGCCTCTATGGCAGACTGGAGCACCTCATGCGCGCGATCTGGAAGGGCACGATCTCCTTCGGGCTCGTCAACATCCCCATCGCCCTCGGGCTCGCCACCAGCCGGTCGGACCCGAGCTTTCGCACGCTCGACCGCGAGAGCCTGCAGCCGGTCAAGCAACAGCTCTTCTCCCCCGCCCGCGAGCAGGTGATCTCCCGCGACGAGACGATCAAGGGCTTCGAGGTCTCGAAGGATCACTTCCTGCCCATCACCGACGAGGAGCTCGAGTCCGTGTCCGTCGAACGGCGGCGCACCATCGACATCGTGGCCTTCGTGGACGCCGCCGAGATCGACCCCGTCTACTACGACCGCAGCTACTACCTCGACCCCCAGGAGCACGCCGCCAAGCCCTACTCGCTCCTGCTGCGGGCCATGCGCGACAGCGGCAAGGCCGCGCTCGGCAAGATCGTCCTCTCGAGCAAGGAGCACCTCGTGCTGCTGCGGCCCTCGGGCGACGCGCTCGTGGTCGAGCTCCTCTTCTACCCCGAGGACGTCCGGTCCAAGACCGAGATCGAGGAGCGCATTCGCGAGACCGAGATCCGCGACGAGGAATTGGCGATGGCCGATCAACTCATCGCGAGCCTCGCTCGGCCCTTCGACCCGCAGGCCTACGAGAACGAGCACAAGCGCATGGTGCTCGAGCTCGTGCAGCGCAAGCTCGCCGGCGAGGAGGTGCCGGTGGCGGTCGAGGAGCCGGCCGCCGCGCCCGTGCCGGACCTCATGGCCGCGCTCAAGGCCTCGATCGACCAGGCCAAGACGGCCGCCCCGGCGGCGGACGCTGAGGAATCCGAGCCGGCGCCGGCGCCCAAGCGAAGCGGGAAGGGCTCCGGGGCGAGCACGAAGTCCGGGGGCTCCTCGGATGGGAAGGCCCGCAAGCCAAGGGGGACGGCGAAGAACGGCTCCCGCTCGAAGTCCGCATCGAAGAGCCGCTAGCGGAGCCCTCCTCCGGTTACGAACGCACGCAGCGCGAGCGTCACGATCAGCAACGTGCCCACGGTCATCACGCCCATCTCGCGCACCACCATGCGCCGGGCCAGCGCCACCTGCTCGCGGTCCCCGAGGGCGTTCACGTCCCCGGCCGCCTCTAGCTCGCGCTGACTGGCTCCCACCCGCATGGCCTCGGTCACGAGCGTGACCACGAGCGGTGAGATGCCGTAGAGGAGGTGGAGGCCGTCGGGCGACGGGCGCCCGGTGGCGATCAGGGCGAGGCCGATGGCCACCTGAGCCACCACCACCGCCTGCGCGGCGCGCAGGAGGTACCAGAACACGCGCGAGGGGCCGCCCTTCAGCCACGAGGCCGCACCCCAGACGCCCGCCAGCAGGTTGGCCGCCAGGATGGCCACTCCGAGGCTCGCGTGCAGGCCCGTCATCGTGGCAAAGCTCCCTTCCGCACTATGTAGCAAAGTGTCACAAGCTTCGGTATAACGGCGTCCCGTGCTGCAGGCCTACGTACCCGCTCTCGTCTTCCTGGCTCTGGGAGTCACGGTGGGCCTCATCTTCTCCGCGCTGAACGGGGTCCTCGGCCCACGCCGCTCGACCGAGGTCAAGCGCCAGCCCTACGAGTGCGGGCTGCCCTCGGAGGTCAGCCAGAACTTCCGCTTCGGCATCTCCTTCTACCTCATCGCGATGCTCTTCATCCTCTTCGACATCGAGGTCGTCTTCCTCTACCCGGTGGCGGTGCAGCTCGAGGCGTTTGGCGTGTTCGCTCTGGTGGAGACCATGGTGTTCATCGCCCTTCTGCTCGTCGCGTTCGTATTCGTGTGGAGAAGAGGAGCGCTGGAATGGAGATAAGCCGACAGAAGGCCCCGAGCCCCGGCAGCTTCCGCGCCCGCCAGCTCACCGCGCGGCAGATGCTGAAGGGCGAGATCGAGGACTCGGAGCTGCAGGAGTACGTGGAGTCGCGGATCCTGGTGACCACGCTTGAGAAGGCCCAGAACTGGGCCCGCGCCAACGCTCCGTGGCCGCTCACCTTCGGGCTCGCCTGCTGCGCGATCGAGATGATCTCCGTGGTGGGCTCGCCGCGCTCCGACGCCTCGCGCTTCGGCGCCGAGGTCTTCCGCGCCTCGCCCCGCCAGGCCGACATGCTCATCCTCTCGGGACGGGTCTCGGTGAAGATGGCACCGGTCATCCGGCGCATCTACGACCAGATGCTCGAGCCCAAGTGGGTCATCTCCATGGGTGCCTGCGCGTCGAGCGCGGGGATGTTCAACAACTACGCCCTGGTGGCGGGAGCCGACCGCTTCCTGCCCGTGGACGTCTACGTGCCCGGCTGCCCTCCCCGCCCCGAGGCGCTCCTCTACGGGATCATCAAGCTCCAGAACACCATCCAGGGCCACCCCGACATGGGCTGGCGCGAGCGCTACCAGGCCTACGGGACCGAGGAGCGAGACCCCGAGACCCAAGGTCGGGAGAGCTGATGGACGCCACCGGCCTCGAACTCGTCGCCCGGGCGGTGCGCGAGCGCGTGGACGGCGCCGACGCGGTGTCCACCCACTTCGCCCGCGGGGAGGCCACGCTCGAGGTGGCGCCCTCGGCGCTCCACCCCGTATTGTCCTTCCTGAAGGCCGACGCCGACGAGCCCTGGGAGGTGCTCACCAGCGTGCACGGCTGTGACTACTACCCCGCGGAGCCACGCCTCGGGGTGCACTACCAGCTACTTTCGATGGCGCGGGCCGAGCGCCTGGGAGTGAAGGTGCGGATGCGGGTCGAGGAGCCCACGGTGCGCTCGGTGGTGGACCTCTTCCCCGGCGCGAACTTCCAGGAGCGCGAGATCTACGACTTCTTCGGGATCGACTTCGAGGGCCACCCCGATCCGCGCCGCATCCACATGCCCGAGGACTACGAGGGGCACCCGCAGCGCCGCGACTTCCCCATCGGCGGCGAGCCGGTGATCTTCACGTTCAACGAGCCCAAGATGCCCCGCTGGTATGCCTGAGGACGGTCGCTCGAGCGAGGGCGGGGGCGGGGGCGGAGCCCTCACCGTCCCCTACCGCGAGCGCGAGGAGTCGATCACCCTCGAGCGCATGGAGGCCCCGGTCGAGGGCACCGCCTACGAGGGCGAGGGCCGGCGCGCGGAGCCGGAGTCCGAGCTCTTCACGATCAACATGGGCCCGCACCACCCGGCCACCCACGGGGTCCTGCGGCTGCTGCTCACCCTCGAGGGCGAGGTCGTGCGCGAGCTCATGCCCATCATCGGCTACGTGCACACGGGCATCGAGAAGTCGTGTGAGGACCAGGCCTACTGGAAGGTCATCCCCTTCGTCGAGCGGATGGACTACCTCGCCTACTACTTCAACGCGCAGGCCTTCTGCATGGCCGTCGAGCGGCTGCTCGAGGAGGAGGTGCCGCGACGCGCCCAGTACCTGCGCGTGATCCACCTCGAGCTCAACCGGATCGCGTCGCACCTCTTCTGGCTCGGCACCTCGGCGCTGGACCTCGGGGCCATCTCGATGCTCTGGTACTCGCTGCGCGACCGCGAGAAGATCCTCGACCTCTTCGAGTCCTCGAGCGGCCAGCGCCTGCACACCCGCTACTTCCAGGTGGGCGGGGTCATGGAGGACCTCCCCCCGGGGTGGGAGGGCAAGTGCCGCGAGTTCCTCGCCGACATGCCCAACCGCCTCGACCAGTACGAGGCGCTGCTCGATC
>JBPCRE010000247.1:0-2744 GCA_050997195.1 Thermoleophilaceae bacterium | reverse complement strand
CGACTCGCGTCGTGCGATGCGCTGTCGTCTCCCTGCGGCCCATCCAGGGTCTGGTCCATCGCCGGGGCATCCCCACCGCCCACCCATCCTCGATGGCTCATCAGGGCCCCCGGGGCCCGGGCACGGCGGCAGCCACGGGCTCCTCGCGCGAGACCGCGGCGCGCCACACGCAGACGAGGGCGGCGCAGACCATGAGAGAGTTGTGGAAAAGGCCCCTGGCTGCGAGCGCGTCCTTCGCTCGTTCTCCGGCGGGGGAAATCGGGGCGAGCATGGGCGGCCGGGCCGTTCCCGCCGACTAGGCGGCGGGACGGGCCGACGCCGCCTGGACCTCGGACGAGCCGATCGCCTCCCTCAGCGCGGCGGTGCTCGGCTCGAGGGTGGACGCAAGCGCCTCGACGAATGGGGGTGCCTCCGCGAGCGTGGCGGCTCGGCCCAGGTTCTCGAGCCGTCCGGCGAGCGCCGCCATGCGGGCGGCGCCAACGCTCGCGCTGCCGCCCTTGAGGAGGTGGGCGTTCTCGGCGACGCCCGGAGCGTCTCCGGTCGAGACCCCGTCACGGATCGCGGCTACGAGCGAGGAGGCTTCGCGGACGAAGAGGTCGACGATCGCCGCGAGGGCCTCGGCTCCCGCCGCCCGCAGTTCCTCGACGATGGCGTGGTCCACGAGCGGAACGTCGTCCTCCGGTCCAGGCTCCGGCGCACCGGGGCTCGAGGGACCGCAGGCACTCTCCCCCTGGGGCCGCACCCAGCGACGCAGCGCCTCGTGGAGCGCCTCGGAGCGGATCGGCTTCGACAGGTAGTCGTCCATCCCCGCGGCGATGCACTTCTCTCGGTCGCCCGCCATGGCGTGCGCGGTCATGGCGATGATCGGGATCCGTCGGTCGGGGCCCTCCCCGCGCCGGATTTCCGCCGCCGCTTCGTAGCCGTCCAGCTCGGGCATCTGGCAGTCCATGAGCACTGCCTCGTAGTCGCCGGAGCCGAGCATCTCGACGGCTCGGCGCCCGTCACGAGCCAGGTCGACGCGGTGCCCGCGCTTCTCGAGCATCTTCACGGCCACCGTGGCGTTGATCGGGTTGTCCTCGGCCACGAGGATCCGGGCGCCCTGTGCAGGGCCGCGCGGCTCGGAGAGCGAAGCGGCGGGCGGGCCTACAACGGCTCGGGCCTCGGACGGCGGCTCCATGCGGGCCTATCGGCACGGCCAGGGGCGGCCTTGAACTCCAGACGACGCCGCGGCTCGGGACCTTGCCGCCCGCGAGAGTGGGCTACCGGTCGAGACCCGCGCCCTTCAGGAAGCTCCCGATCTCCCGCGAGAGCTGAGCACCCTGCCAGGCGAGCGGCGAGGAGCCCTCGTCCTCGACTCGGAAGCTCGATCCCTCGATCGTCCTCGACCACGACTCGGCGACCTCGAGGGGATGACCGGGGTCCGCGTCGTCGCGGCTTCCCACCACGAGCGTGGGCGCCTCGATGGCCGCAAGGGCTTCGAGCCCCTCGAAGGCGATCGAGCCCGGGACCACCGTGAGGGCATCGGCCAGCGCCTCGAGGTCATGGTGGCGCTCGAGGCGCTGCCGGGTGAAGGTGGTCACGGTGTCGGAGAAGCGCCCGGCCACGGCGGGCCGGTAAGCGTCGAGGAAGCCGTCCACGCCGTCGGCGCGCAGGCCGGTGGCCAGCCGATCCCAGTCGGCGAGATCGTCGGGGCCCGGAGGGGCGCCGGTGTAGGCGGGGGTCACGAGCACGAGGCCGCGCACCCGCTCGGGGTGCGCGAGCGCGAAGGCCGCGGCGGTGTGCGTGCCCATCGAGTTGCCCACCAGCACGGCGCTGTCGAGGTCGAGCGCGTCGAGCACGGTCTCGAGGTCGCCGGTCAGGTGGGAGTACTCGTAGGCCTCGGGGTCCTCCGGCCGACCGGACTCCCCGTGCCCGCGCGCGTCGTAGGCGATCGCTCGGAGCCCCGAGCGCTCGAGGCTCCGGGAGCCGAGGAGCACGTAGTGGCGGGTCGCGGTCAGGCCGTGGAGGAGCAGGATCGCGGGGCCGCTTCCGGCCTCCTCGCAGGAGAGCCGGACCGCGTCCGAGCGCGCCTCGAAGCCCTGCTTCTCGCCCTCCCCGGCCATGTGCCTCTCCTCGGCTCGAGCGGGTTGCCGCCCCAGCGTCTCGTTGTAGATTGAACGCGAAAGGAATCTCGCCCCCGCGGGCGAAGTCTCCCGCAGCATGGCGCTCAAGGACACATGGCACCGCTCACTCGTCTACTTCGGCCTCGCCGAGGACGAGCGGGGCTACCACGACGAGGAGGAGGCCGAGCTCGAGCCGGAGACGCAACTCGAGGACCGCTACCGCGAGCGCCCCAACGTGCGCCGCCTCCAGGGCCGCCGACGCCGGGACGAGATCGACGACATCTTCGCGGAGGACAGCTCTTCCGCCGGCCGCTCCGCCGGCCGGTCCACCCGCGTGCTGCGCCCGGTGCAGAGCAACGGCCGCGCCGACGTGCAGGTGCACCTCGTGGTGCCCAAGTCCTTCAACGACGCCCAGCAGATCGCCGACCAGTTCAAGAACGCCATCCCGGTGATCCTCAACCTCCAGGGCACCGACAACGAGCTCTCTAAGCGCCTCATCGACTTCGCCTCCGGCCTCACCTACGCGCTCGACGGCGGCATGCAGCGCATCGCCGACAAGGTGTTCCTGCTCACCCCGCGCAACGTCGAGGTCTCGGCCGAGGAGCGCGCCCGGCTGATCGAGAAGGGGTTCTTCAACCAGTC
>JBPCRE010000184.1:0-30638 GCA_050997195.1 Thermoleophilaceae bacterium | reverse complement strand
GGGAGTCCTTTTCCCGGCCGTGGCCTGCGGGGTTAGCTGTCGGGCTCGCAACAGATCGATCCGCGATCTGGCGCTACGGCCGGAGCACCGGCCGACTCGCCCCTGCCGCTCCCCCCGCAAGGGGTTCGCGACGGTGGGTCCCCCGCTTACCGACCCAAGGAGGGACCGGTAACTCGGCAAAGCCGTATGTCGTACTTCAGGTCGGAGGGACTAACCCGGGCCTCCCGTGCACGTAGCGCTGAAGTCGTGTGTGGTGGCGCACAGTTCAGTGCTTCGTAAGGCCCGACCTACACCTGGCGCTCCCCGGCCGAGACGGCCTCGGGCTCAGGCGGAAGAGCCACGCTCGGCGTCCGCGCCACACACAGCGCGGTCACCACGAGGTGCAGGCTCGGGTAGGGGTGCTCGTCCGCCGGCCGGGTCGGCGCGAACCGCTCGTGCCGATCGAGCAGGGCGAGCACGGAGCGGCACACCGGGGCCTCGGGTGCGTCGTCGCCCACCTCGCAGGCCAGGCGCGCGAGCGACAGGTACTCCGTGCCGTCGTCCCCGCGGAGCATCATCCCCATCGCGGTGTGCAGGAGCGAGCAGACGCGCTCGAGCAGAACGTTGGCCCGGAGGCGATCGGCGCCGGGCGCCCGACCGAGGTCGAGCGGGGCCTCGCCGGCCAGCACGCGCTCGAGCTGAGCGCCGGCCACGCCGATCACCTGCTCGGGCGAGAGACCGGCCTCGAGCGCGCAGCGCAGGGTCATCACCGTGCTCTGCACCGGAGTTCCGTAGGGCGCGTCCGAGGCGTAGAGCACCTGCCCGGGAGGCACGAGCGCGAAGAGGGCTACGAGCTCGACCGGGTTCCACCACGCGGTGTCGAAGAGGAGGTTGGGGCGTTCCTCGACCTCCCGCCAGATCCAGCTCAGGTCGCTTATTCCCAGGTGGGCGAGGATGAGTGGCGCGGTCGGGTATCGCCCCGCCAGCTCGAGAGCGTGGCGCCCGAGGGCGGGGATCCCCCGACCGGCGTGGACGATCACCGGCACCCGCCGCTCGGCCGCGAGCGCCACCACCCGCTCCACGCCCGGATGGTCGAGCGTGAAGCCCTCGGCGCGGGGGTGGAGCTTGATGCCGCGAGCCCCGCGGTCGAGGCACCGTGCGGCCTCTCCGGCGGGGTCCCGAGCCGGATCCACGCGGCAGTAGGCCACCAGGCGCCCACCCGACGCGCCGGCTTCGGACACGAGCCGGTCGTTCGCCGTCGGGTAGCCGTCCGGCTCGTGCATGGAGAACACCGTGGCCCGCGAGTCGGCCAGCTCGAGGGCGGCCGCCAGCTCCTCGGTCGTGCAGGTGAACCCGTCGGGATCGTTCTGGCCCACGTGGGTGTGGGCGTCGAGGAGGCGAAGGCCGGGAAGGTGGCCCCGGAGCTCATCGAACCAGGGCCGAATCGACTCGTCGGCGTACACTCCGCGGGACCCTACTCGGGGCTCCACGGCGGGAGGATGCGGATGGCGGCGGGAGATCGGCTGAGCGCACTGGACGTGTCGTTCCTCAACATCGAGGACCATGCCGCGCACATGCACGTGGCCTCGGTGATGATCTTCGACGGCGACCCGCCCGGCCACGAGGAGTTCGTGGAGAGCGTGTCGCGGCGACTGCACCTCGTCCCGCGCTACCGCCAGAAGGTGGCGTTCATGCCGCTGAACGCCGGCCGACCGCGCTGGGTCGACGATCCGCACTTCAACATCGGCTACCACGTGAGCCGCAGCGCCCTGCCCCCGCCGGGCAGCGAGCAGCAGCTCCGCGACCTCGCCGGCCGGCTCTTCTCCCAGCAGCTCGACCGCTACCGGCCCCTCTGGGAGCTCTGGATCGTCGAGGGCCTCGAGGGCGGCCGCTTCGCCGCCGTGTCGAAGACCCACCACGCGCTCATCGACGGCATCGCCGGCGTCGACGTCATGTCGGTCCTCTTCGACACCAAGCCGAATCCCACCGTGCCTGCCGATCGGGGCCGTCCCTGGCATCCCCGTCCCACTCCCTCGACCGCGGAGCTGGTGGCGGAGGCGCTCATCGACCGGGCCACGGTGCCCGGCGAGGCCGTTGGTGCGGTGACGGACGCCCTGCGCCGGCCGCGCGCCCTGGCCGGCGGAGCCTGGGAGACGCTCGTGGGCGTGGGCGCGATGGCGTGGGCCGGGCTGCGCCCCGCGCCCGCGAGCCCCTACAACCGGCGCATCGGCCCGCACCGGCGCTTCACCTGGATCCGCACCTCGCTCGCGGACATGAAGGCGATCAAGGAGGAGCTCGGCGGCACGGTGAACGACGTGGTCCTCGCCACGGTGGCCGGCGGGCTCGGCCGGCACATGCGCCGCCGCGGAGACGACACCACCGGAGTGACCCTGCGGGCCTTCGTGCCCGTCAGCGTGCGAGCCGCCGACCACGGCGGAGGCGGCGGCAACCAGGTCTCGGGCATGATCGCGCCGCTGCCGGTGGGCGAGGAGGATCCCCGCCGGCGCCTGGCCACCGTGTCGACGGCCATGGCGCGCCTCAAGAGCTCGGGCCAGGCGGTGGGCGCCAAGGCGCTGACCGACCTCTCGGGCTTCGCGCCGCCCAACATCCTCAGCCAGGCATCGCGGCTCTCGTCACGGCAGCGCTTCGTGAACCTCGTGGTCACCAACGTGCCGGGCCCTCAGGACGCGCTGTACCTGGGCGGCCGCGAGATGCGCGACGTCTTCCCCATGGTTCCGCTGGCCAGCAACACGGCCCTCGGCGTGGCCATCATGAGCTACCACGGCCGCATGAACTTCGGCCTGCACGCCGACTGGGACCTCCTGCCCGACCTCGAGGACCTCGCCGAGGACTTCGAGCGTTCGCTGGCCGAGCTGGCGCGGGCGGCGGGACAGCGGCTCCACCCCCCGCGCGCCATGCCCTCCACGGCGGCCTCCAACGGGAAGAAGCGCTCCGCCACGGGACGACGTGCGTCCTCCTCCTCGAGGCGCCGAAGGACCGCCGCGGCCGGCTCGCCCGGCGACGGCGGCAAGGGCTCCTGACCGAGCCCGGCCGGCCCGAGGAATCTGCACGAGATGCGCGCCAAGGTCATAGAAGCCGCTCGCGGGCTGGGGCTCGACCTCGACGTGCGCACGCTCTCGACCCCTACGCGCACCGTGCCCGAGGCCGCCGCCGCGGTGGGCTGCACCGTCGCGCAGATCGCCAAGTCGGTCGTCTTCATAACCGACGGGGACCCCGTGGTGTGTGTCGCCTCGGGCGAGCACCGGATCGACCCCGATCGCCTCTGCGACGTGCTCGACTGCGCCAACGTGCGCCAGGCGACGCCCGGCGAGGTGCGCGCGGCCACCGGCTTCGCCGTGGGCGGGGTGCCGCCCGTGGGCCACGGCCTGCCCGTGGTGTTCGACGAGGCGCTGTTGGAATGCACGACGGTATGGGCCGCCGGCGGGGACGGAAGCACGCTCTTCGAGGTGGATCCGCGGGAGCTCGCCGAGCGCATCGGTGCGCGGATGGCGCGGATCGGGGCTTCGGCGACCGACTGAACCGGCGGCTCCGTCGCCCAGTCCGGTCGAGGGGCTTCTCCGCGGTCGGGATGGCGGGATAATGCAAAGGTGAGCTCCCGCCCCCACCCCCTCCGCATCGCGCTGGCCCAGACCAACCCCACCGTGGGCGACATCTCCGGCAACGCCGTGCGCATCGGCGAGCTCGTCGCTCGGGCCCGGGGCGAGGGTGCCGGCCTCGTCGTCTTCCCAGAGCTCGCGCTGACCGGGTACCCGCCGGAGGACCTGCTGCTCAAGCCCCACTTCGCCGACCGGGCCGCCGAGGCCCTCGAGGAGGTGGCGCGGGGCACGGAGGGCATCGTGGCCATGGTTGGATTTCCCGAACGCTCCGACGACGTGTACAACGCCGCCGCGGTGCTGGCCGACGGACGGGTGGCCGCGGTGTACCGCAAGATGTGGCTGCCCAACTACGGCGTGTTCGACGAACAGCGCTACTTCCAGTCGGGCACCGCGCCGACGATCGTGGACGTTGGCGGCGTGGGCGTGGGCGTAACCGTGTGCGAGGACCTGTGGGAGCCGGGGCCCCCCGCGACCTCGCTGACCCTCGCGGGCGCGCGCGTGATCGTGAACCTCTCCGCCTCCCCCTACCACGCGGGAAAGGGAGCCGAGCGCGAGCGCATGCTCGTCCAGCGCGCTCGGGACAACCTCGTCGTCGTGGCCTTCTGCAACATGGTCGGCGGGCAGGACGAGCTGGTGTTCGACGGGCACAGCGTGGTGATCGATCAGGACGGCGCGCTGCTGGCGCGAGCACCGCAGTTCGCCGAGTCGCTCACCGTGGCCACCGTCGATCCCGGGGCCGTGGACGCGGCTCGGCTGAAGGACGCCCGCCATCGCTCCACCGTGCGCCGTGCCCGCGCCGGAGGGGACCGGGAGCCGCCGGCCCGGACCGCGGCACGGCTCGAGCTCCCCGCGAACGGGGAGGAAGCCGCCGTGGGTGGGCCGGTGGCCGAGCTCATGACCCCGGAAGAGGAGGTCTACACCGCACTCGTCACCGGCGCGCGCGACTACGTGGAGAAGAACGGCTTCGAGCGGGTGGTCATCGGCCTCTCGGGCGGGATCGACTCCGCGCTCGTGGCCCTGGTGGCCGCCGATGCTCTCGGCTCGGAGCGCCTGGCCTGCGCGGTGATGCCCTCGCGCTACTCCTCGGAGGGCACCCAGCACGACGCCCGCGCCATCGCCGAGAACCTCGGCGCGCGCCTCTTCGACATCGACATCACCGAGCCCATGCACGCGTTCGACTCGGTGCTCGCCGAGGCGTTCGCAGGCCGCGAGCCGGACCTGGCCGAGGAGAACCTTCAGGCCCGCATCCGGGGCAACCTCCTCATGGCGCTCTCCAACAAGTTCGGCTGGCTCGTGCTCACCACCGGCAACAAGTCGGAGCTCTCGGTGGGCTACTCCACCCTCTACGGGGACATGGCCGGCGGCTTCGCGGTGTTGAAGGACGTGTTCAAGGGGTGGGTCTACCGCCTGGTGCGGTGGCGAAACGATCGCGAGGGGCGCGAGCTGGTCCCGGCCTCGGTGCTCGATCGCGCCCCCTCGGCCGAGCTCCGCGACGAGCAGCTCGACGAGGACTCCCTTCCTCCCTACGAGGTGCTCGACGCCATCCTGGCGGGCTACGTGGAGGGCGACCTCGATGCCGCGCAGCTCGAGCGCCAGGGCCTGCCTCGAGACGACGTGGAGCGGACCATTCGCATGGTCGACCGCGCCGAGTACAAGCGCCGCCAGGCGCCGCCCGGCATCCGCATCTCCTCGAAGGCCTTCGGGCGGGACCGACGCCTGCCGATCACCAACCGGTTCGGGGCATAGCCGCTCGGGCTGCGAGCGCCTCAGCCGCGTGAGGGGGCCGGCCGCACCGCGAGGCTGACGCGCGACATCGCGCAGAGCCGGCCCTCGTCGTCGGTGATGTCGACCTCCCAGATCCAGGTCGTACGCCCGCGGTGGCGGCGGCGGGCCTCGGCGTGGATCGCTCCGTCGGTGACCGGACGGAGGAAGCTCGTGTGGTTCGAGGATCCCACTGCGATCATCCCCTCGCCGGACACCGCGTGGTAGGTGGCGATCGAGGTGATCGACTCGGCCAGCGCGGCGTAGACCCCACCGTGCACGATGCCGAACGGCTGCTTGACCCGCTCGCTGACCGCGACGCGCCCGCGGGCCCGTTCCTCGCCGGACTCGAGGATCTCGAACCCGAGTGTGCCGTCGAGGGTGCGCTCGGGCGCGACCACCGGTGGTGGGGCTTCGGCCACCGGACGGAGACTACCCTTCCCGCCATGGCCACCCTCGACCAGCTCGGCCCCGAGCAGCGGGCCATCCTCGAGCTCGTGCTCGCCCGTGGGCAGAGCTACGAGGACCTCTCCGGCGTGCTCAGCCTTCCCACCGCCCGCGTGCGCGAGCTGGCGCGGGACGCCCTCGGCGAGCTGGCTCCCACCACCGCCGAGCGCGTCGATCCTCAGTGGCGCGGGCAGCTGGCCGACTACATCCTCGGCCAGCAGACGGGCCCGGAGGCGCGCGCCACCCAGGGGCACCTGAAGAGCTCGGAGCCGGCGCGCATGTGGTCGCTTTCGCTGTTGGACTCCCTGCACGGGCTCTTCGCCAACGGCACCCGCCCGGAGGTGCCCGAGGCCGGGGAGAGCTCACGTCGCGCCGAGCGGGGAGCGGGCTCCGCCGGGCGAGGCCTGCGAGCGGTCACGGGCCGGATGAGGGGCCGATCCGCAGGCGGTGCGGGCGCCGCGCCGGACACGGCCGCTGCCGCAGCGCACGGTTCCGCGCTCTCTCCGGAGGCGAGGCAGGTCGTGCTCCGGCGCCGGCTCATCGTCGGGGCCGCCGCGCTGCTGCTCGCCCTCGTGGTGGGCGGGGCCATCTTCGCCGCCACGCGTGGAGACGACGAGCCGGCGGCCGGCGCGGGGTCGGCGGGCGGGGGTGCTCCCACTCCCCCCGGTCAGGCCGCCGCCGCGGCCCCGCGCGTGCTCGGGCAGGTGCTGCTCCGGCCGGCATCGGGCCAGCAGGGCGTGGGCCGTGCCACCCTGGCCGAGCAGGCCGGCCGGCGCGTGCTCGTGGTTCAGGCCCAGGACCTCGGGCGCGTGGCGCGCGACGAGGTGCTCGAGGTGTGGCTCTACAACAGCGACGACGACGCTCGCTCGCTCGGCGCCCAGCAGGTGCGGCGCGGCCGCTTCCAGGGCCTCGGCGACCTCCCCGCCGACGCCGCGCGCTACCGCTTCATCGACGTCTCGCGCGAGCAGGCCGACCGGAACCCCAGGCACTCGGGCGACTCGGTGCTGCGCGGAGACTTAAACGACGTGGAGGGCGCACCGGCCCAGCCGGGCACGAGCGCCCCGCCCTCGACCCCCTAGGTCCCCGGCAGGACCTTGCCGGGGTTCATCACGCCGTTCGGGTCGAGCCGGGCCTTGGCCGAACGCAGGACGTCAAGCCCCAGCGTGCCCACCTCCGCCTCCATCCAGGGGCGGTGGTCGGAGCCCACCGCGTGGTGGTGGGTGATCGTCGCGCGGTGGGCCACGATGGCCTCGCCGGCCGCCCGCTTGGCCATGGACCACTGCTCGATCTCGTGCCCCGGCTCGGCTCGCGCGAGCATCGTGAAGTAGAGCGACGCTCCCGACTCGTAGAGGTGCGAGACGTGGCAGCCCACCACGGGCGTCGCCCCCCGCTCGGCGAGCGCCGCGCGCACGGCTCCGGACACGTCGGCGTGGAGCGCCGGCAGGCCACTCCACGAAGTTGCCGTCTCGAGCGTGTCCACGAGGACCCCCATGTCCATGAGCTCGTCGCGAAGGTAGGGAGCCGCGTAGCGGTTGCGGGCCCACGACCGGCCCGGACCGCCCCCGAGGGCGAGCGCGCCCGCCGCCCGGAGCATTCGCGCCGCGCGGGAGCGCCGGCGGGCGGCGACCCGCGACTCGCCCTCCCACCCGAGGATGGCGAGCGCCCCGTCGGCGTGGCCGCGCAGGCGCAGGTACGCGCGGCCCGCCCGGTCGGCCGTCGAGCCGGTTGACGCGAGGCCCTTCGAGAGCCGGGTCTCCTCCTCGTCGGAGAGGCGAGCCACCTCAGGCGCGGCTCCGGCCTGAATCAGGACGCGAAGAGCCTCCACCCCCTCGGCGAAGGAGCGAAAGGACCATCCCTCGTAGTGGCGCACCTCGGGTGCCGGCTCGACCGCGAGGGTGAGGCCTGTGATCACGCCGAGGATGCCCTCCGAGCCCACCACGAGCTCACGCAACGAGGGCCCCGCGGCGGATGCGGGCACCGGCGCCACGCTGAGCTCTCCGCTCGGGGTGGCGCAGGTGAGGCCGAGCACCCGGTCCTCGATGCGCCCGTATCCGGTGGAGGCCTGCCCGGCCGAGCGCGTGGCCACGAACCCGCCCACGGTGGCGAGCTCGTAAGACTGCGGGAAGTGGCCGAGGGTGAGGCCGTGGGCACCGAGCGCGGCCTCGGCCACCGCACCGAGCGTGCCTGGGCCCACTCGCGCGGTGAGCGAGCGCCGGTCCACCTCGAGCTCCCCCGAGAGGCCACCGAGATCCAGCGAGACCGCCGCGGCGAAGCCCTCCCGGCGCGGGGTCACGCCGCCCACCACGCTCGTTCCGCCGCCGAAGGGCACCACCGCCACCCCGAGCTCCGAGCAGACCTCGAGGATGGACGCCACCCCCTCGGGTGAGGTGGGCACAAGCACGGCGTCCGGCGCCGCGGGGGCCTCCCCCGACCGGAGCCGGACGAGGTCGGGGTAGCTCTTGCCGGCGGCGCGCGCCACCCGCGCGAGCCGGTCGGTGCGCACGCCGCCTGGGCCGAGACGGGCCTCGAGCCGCCGCGCGGCCTCGAGGGGAAGCGCGGACTCGGGCAGGTTCACGCTCTCGAGCGCGGGAGGGGGCGGCGCGTGACCATCGCGGCCACCCTCGAGGGCGAGCTCGCGAGCCACGAGCGCCGCCCCCGCCGGGCCGAGGCGCGGGCGGCCCTCCTCCGCCCCCCAGCCCCACCACCTGGTGCGCTCGGTGGCGTGGCTCACGCGGTGTTCCGGGCGATGTCGGCGAGGGACTCGAGGGCCTCGTCGAGGCGGCGCCGCGTCGCGCGGCGCACCATGAACGCTCCGAGCGTCGAGAGCCCACGCAGCCGCTCCCGCGCCTCGAGCTCGACCCGCGTGCCCCGTTGCCCGGCCGGACTCAACCGAAGCTCGGTCTCCGCCGCGGCGAGGAACCGCTCGAACGGCGTCTCGTCCACCTCCTGACGCCACACCAGGCATCGCGGGCGTTCGGCCCGAACGCGCGTGAAGTCCGCCCGCACGGGCTTGCCCCTCGATGAGCCGAACACCACCGTGAAGGCCTCGGGGCTCGCGTCCTCCACCCGCTGTACGCGCGGCCACCAGCGCGGCATGTGGTGCGGGTCGGCCACGAGGCGCCAGACCGCCTCGGGCTCGGCCTCGACCGTGCGCGAGCGCCGCACCGTGGGCACCGGTGAATCCGCCTACTCGCTGTCGTAGGAGAGCAGCGAGTGCACCACGTGGCCATCGAGGCGCGAGCGCCCGTCGAGGAATCCGAGCTCGATCACGAACGAGCAGGCGACCACCTTGGCGCCGGCCCGCTCGACCAGCTCGCACACGGCCGCCGCCGTCCCGCCGGTGGCCAGCAGATCGTCGTGCACTAGCACGCGCGCGCCGCCGCTCAGGGCGTCGTGATGGACCTCGAGGGCGTCGACCCCGTACTCGAGCGCATACTCCACCGACGAGGTGTCGGCGGGCAGCTTGCCCGGCTTCCGGGCGGGGATGAAGCCCGCCCCGATGCGCGCGGCCAGGGCGCCGCCAAGTACGAAGCCCCTCGCCTCGGCGGCCACCACGAAGTCCACGCCGAGCGGAGTGGCGTGCCCGGCGAGCTGGTCGATCGTGCTGGCCAGGGCCGCCGGATCGAGGAGCAGCGGGGTGATGTCCTTGAACACGATCCCCGGCCTCGGGAAGTCGGGTATGTCGCGGACGTGCGCGCGGAGGTCGATGGGCGCGACCTCTCCCTAGGAGATGATCTTGCGAAGGTCTCGGACGAGCAGCAGGTACTTCAGGTGAGTGGCGATGGCGGCCAGGTTCTCCAGCACCTCGAGCGCCTCACGGCGACGCTCGGGTTTGCGCGAACGAAGCGACGGGGCGAGGATCTGCTCGAGCAGCGCCGCCTCGCGGTCGGCCGAGGTGCGAAACACCCGCAGGTTGCGCCCCCCCACCCCGAAGCGCGCCAGCTCGGTCACGGCCCGGATGATCTCGCGCTCGGTGTCGTCGTAGACCACCTGCCCGTCGTGGCGCTCGCCCCGGATCACCCCGTACTCCTCGAGCTCGCGCACGAGACCGGCCTCGGCGCCGGTGTCCTCGAGCACCTCGGCGAGGCCGTAGGCCGCACCCCCTCCCGACCCGATCACGCTCGTACGGCGGATGCTGCGCGGGTCCGGGCGGGCGGCGCCCTCGGGCTCCTCGAGCTCCACCCGCCCGGCCGCCAGCTCCTGGCGAATCACCCGGAGGGGCAGGAACTCGTCGCGCTGGAGCTTGAGGATGCTCCGCAGCCGAGCCACGTCGGCGGGGGAGTACAGCCGGTAGCCGCCCGGCGTGCGCCGGGGGGACACGAGCTTCTGATTTTCGAGGTAGCGGATCTTCGAGATCGAGATGTCGGGGAACTCGCGCTCGAGCTGCTTGCACACCGCGCCGATGGTGAGGGCCTTCGGGGAGGCGCGGGGCGGCGCGGGGCGGCGAGGGGACGGCGCCGTCTCAGGGGTCCCGGCCTCTCGGGCGTCCGCCGGGCTCGCGGGCACCGGCACCGCTCCCTTGCCCTCCGATACCGCGGCGGGCGGCCCGGCTCCCCGGCGCTCGGTCTCCACCTCGACCCTCATCGCTCCAGGTAGGTGAGCTTGTACTTGCCGATCTGGAGCTCGTCGCCGTGCTGCAGGCGGTGGGACTCGATGCGCTTGCGGTTCACGTAGGTGCCGTTCAGAGAGCCGAGATCGTCCACGTAGCGGCCCTCGCGGCGGCCGATCAGCACGGCGTGGGAGCGCGACACGGTCACGTCGTCGAGGAAGACCTCGGCGTCGGGGCTTCGCCCCACCGTGAGTCGATCCCCCGCCAGGGTGAACGTCTCACCGGCCCGGCCGCCACCCGAGCGGATCACGAGGGTGCCCACGGTCTCGGCGATGCGGTCCACGTCGACGGCGCGAAGCTCGCCGGTCTCCTCCACCTGGTAACCGATGGTGGTGTCCTCGGGCGACGCGCCGGCCAGGAAGGCTCCGCACTTCTGGCAGTAGTTCGCGCCCTCGGGGTTGACGAAGCCGCACTCCGGGCAGTGCACGGGAGGCCCTCCCGCCCGCTTACGGGTTGCCCGTGCCGGGAAGGCCCTTGCCGGCCAGGATGTCCGTGAGCTGCTGGACATCGGCGCCCGAGATCACGGTCTCGCCGCCCTCGTGCTTCTTACGCAGCCGGTTCACGAGCTCGGCGCGCAGGATGTCGATCTTCCCGTGGTAGATGCGGCGCCGGTAGGACACCTCCTGCTCCTCCTCGGTGAGCCGATCGATGAGCTGCCGGAGCTCCTGATCGCTCAGGGCGCCGAGTTCCGGAAAGGTGTCCATCGTGATCCTCGCGTCAGGGGGTGCCGGGTGAGATCTACCTTACACCCCAGGGTCAAGCCGAGGTTGAGGGTCCGGCCCGGGCCTGGGCGAGCGCGTAACGGACGTACTGCGCGGTCGCGGTCAGGGTCATGGCCAGGCCGAGGAAGAGCGAGGCCTCGGGCAGCCACCCGTCGTCGACCATGGCCAGGCCGAGCGAGAACATCACCGGCCACACCGCCCAGCGCCCGAGCGTGTTGATGTTGAGGTCGATGCCGCGGCGCAGAGCGAGCTCCGAGGCCACGAGCATGAACACCTCGCGGGCGGCGAGCACGGCGAGGGCCCAGCGCGGCAGCAGGTCGAAGGTCCACGCCACCACCACTCCGGAGACGATGAGCACGCGGTCCACCAGCGGGTCGAGCAGGGCCCCGAGACGGCTGTACTGCCCGGTGACGCGGGCCACGATGCCGTCGAGGTAGTCGGTGAGCGACACGAAGCAGAAGATGAGCGCCGCGGTCAGGCTCCGGCCGTCCTCGGCGGCGAAGGCGAAGGCCACGAGGACGGGGATGAGCGCGAGGCGGATGAAGCCGATCGCGTTCGGAATCGTCCAGGGCCGGAGCGGCTGGCCCTTGCGGGTGGCCGTCGGCGGGCCGCCCGAGCGATCGAGCCCGAGCAGGCGCCACGCGGTCAGGGGAGATCGCACCATCGGGCGCTCACCTCCGCGGCGGCTCGGTCGAGCGCGACGGCCAGCTTCTCCCGGCCGCGGCGCACCTGGAGCTCGACCTCGCCGGCCTCCACCCCGCGACGGCCCACGGTGACCCGCAACGGGCAGCCGAGCAGCTCGGCGTCGGCGAACTTCTGGCCGGCGCTCGCCTCGCGGTCGTCGTAGAGCACGTCGAGGCCCTCGTCGCGGAGCTCGCCGTAGAGGCGCTCGGCCACCTCGTGGGCCTCCTCCCCCGGCTTGGCGAGGTTCACCAGCTCCACGTCGAAGGGAGCGATCGATCGCGGCCAGGAGATGCCCTGCTCGTCGGCGTACTGCTCCACGGCGGCGGCCATGATCCGGGCCGGTCCGATCCCGTAGGAGCCCATCCACACCGGCTGCTCGGCTCCGTGCTCGTCGAGATAGCGGGCGCCGAGCGGCTCGGAGTAGCGCGTGCCGAGCTTGAAGATGTTGCCCACCTCGATGGCGGGCTCGAGGCGGATCTCCGCTCCCGCGGGGCAACGGTCGCCCGCCTCCACGGTGCGAACGTCGGCGTAGCCCGGCTCGAAGTCCCGACCCGGCTCGACGCCGCGCAGGTGGCGGTCGCGCTCGTTGGCCCCGGCCACGAGCCCCCGGAGCCCCCGGAGCCCGTTGTCGGTGACCACGCGGGCCCGTGCACCCACCGGCCCGATGTAGCCGGCCACCGTGCCGAAGAGATCGCCGATCTCCTCCGCGTGGGCGGGCCGAGAGCCGGTGCCGAGCGCGCTTCGGAGCTTGATCTCGTTCAGGCGGTGGTCCCCGCGGAGGAGCACGAGCACCGGCTCACCGCCGTCGGTCACCACCGGCAGGGCCTTGATCAGCGCGCCCGCGGGCACGCCGAGGAGCTCGGACACCGCGACGATGGTCTCGGCTCCGGGGGTCTCCACCGGCGCGGGGGCGTCGAGGGCCTCCGGGAGTCCCTCCACCGCCCGGGGCTCGGCGCTCGCCACCTCCACGTTCGCGGCGTACCCGGCGCCGGATAGGGCCACCTCGTTCTCACCGGCCGCGCACGGGGCCATGTACTCGTCGGCGCCGAGGCCGCCCATCATGCCCACGTCGGCCTCGACCCGGTACCACTCCAACCCGCAGCGGTCGAAGATGCGGTCGTAGGCGCCCGCGTGGAGCTCGTAGGAGCGGTCGAGGCCCTCCACGT
This sequence comes from Thermoleophilaceae bacterium, assembly GCA_050997195.1. Classification (GTDB taxonomy): domain Bacteria; phylum Actinomycetota; class Thermoleophilia; order Solirubrobacterales; family Thermoleophilaceae; genus JACCZP01. The sequence continues at coordinate 17,653 of JBPCRE010000184.1, read as the reverse complement.
CGCGGTCGAAGGAGTAGGAGTCCTTCATCACGAACTCGCGGGTGCGCAGCAGCCCGGCCCGAGGACGCGGCTCGTCGCGTTCCTTGAGCTGGAACTGGTAGAGCATCAGCGGCAGGTCGCGGTAGGAGCGCACCTCGCCGGCCACGTGCTGGGTGATGGCCTCCTCGTGGGTCATGGCCAGCACCATCTCGGCTCCGCGGCGATCCTCGAGCTTGAACAGCTCGTCGATCTCGTAGCGGCCCGTGCGCCGCCACGCCTCCGCGGGCTGAAGGAGGGGCAGGAGCAGCTCGTGGGCGCCGATGGCGTCGAGCTCCTCGCGGATGATCTGCTCCACACGGCGGTGCGAGCGCCACCCGGCGGGAAGCAGGCTCCACACGCCGGCGCCGAGCTGGCGCGCCAGTCCGGCTCGCACCATGAGACGGTGGGACACGGCCTCCGCGTCGGCGGGCGCCTCCTTCACCGTGGGGAGGAAGTAGGAGCTGAGCCTGGTCACGAAGCGCACGCCAGTCTAGTGGCGCCGGAGTCCGCGCCGGGACCCCTGGCACACTTCACCCGCTCGAGCGAAACCTCCGGGCGGTGCCGTTGTTCTCCCCTTTGCTCACCCACCCCGTGCCCATGAACCTCACGCGACTTCTTCCCATCCTCCTCGCCGCCCTCGTCGGGCTGCTCGCCGTGCCCGCCGGAACCCTGGCGGCCCCGGGCCAGGCCACGATCATGGAGGACACCGCGCGCATCGTGGACGGCGACGAGAGCACCCGCGCCGCCGCCCTCGACGAGTTTCGCGCCCTCGGGGTGGACACCGTGAAGATGTCGGTGTTCTGGCGCAACGTGGCTCCCGACGGAGCCTCCGAGCGGCGCCCGCGCTTCGACGCGGCCGATCCCGCGGCCTACCCCCCGGGCGCCTGGGACCGATACGACGCCGCGATCCGGGCCGCCACGGAGCGCGGCTTCACCGTGCTGCTCGCCCCCAACTCCCCCGCGCCCGAGTGGGCCACCGGGCGCGGCGAGCGCTCCGGTGTGCGCGGCGTCTGGAAGGTGGACCCCGCCGAGTACGGGCTCTTCGTCGAGGCCGTGGGCCGCCGATACTCCGGCACCTACGAGGGCCTTCCCCGCGTGTCCTCCTTCACCCTGTGGAACGAGCCCAACCACCCGCTGTTCATGCAGCCGCTCTCCGAGCGCCTCGGTGGCGGTCCCATCGCCCCGAGCTCGCCCCACCGCTACCGGCGGATGTACGTGGCCGGCCGCAACTCCCTGGAGCGCACCGGTCACGGCCGCGACACCATCCTCTTCGGCGAGATCCTGCCCATCGGCTCCTCGCGGCTCGGCGTGACCCAGACCATCCGCCCCGTCGCGTTCCTGCGGGAGTTCTTCTGCCTCGACGCGCGCTACCGCCCCTACCGCGGCCGCGCCGCGCGCGTTCGCGACTGCTCTCGCTTCCCCGCGATCCGGACGAGCGGCTTCGCCTACCACGCCTACACGCGCCCCGCCGGGCCTCGCGTGGCCATCCCGAATCCGGACGACGCCACCATCGGTCAGATCAGCCGTATCGAAAGGGCCCTCGACCGCATCGGCCGCGTCCGGCGGCCGGCACGCGGCCTGCCGATCTACAACACCGAGTTCGGCCTGCAGAGCAACCCGCCCGACTGCGGGGGCTTCGGCACCTCACTCGAGAACCAGGCGGCCTTCATCAACGAGGCCGAGTACCTCTCCTACCGCCGCCCGCGGCTGCGCTCCTACTCCAACTACCTGCTGGTGGACTCGCCGATCCTCACCCAGTTCGGACGGAGCTCGAACGCCCGCTACCGCGGCTTCCAGTCCGGCCTTCGCTTCGGTCGAGACGCGTTCGCCTGCAACGGCACGGGCGTGTTCCCCGAGGGATCGGAGAAGCCCGCCTACGCCGCCTTCCGCACCCCGATCTTCGTGCGCCGTACGAGCTCGAACGGCGTCCAGGTTTTCGGCCGGGCACGGCCCCGCGGAGCGGAGCCGCAGCTCATCGAGATCCTGCGAGCCGGTCAGGTGGTGGGCCAGGTGACCGCCACGGGCTACTTCCAGGTCCCGATCTCCGGCTCGACGAGCGGACCCTGGCAGCTGCGGTGGAGCTTCGGGGAGGAGACCTTCCTCTCGCGCCAGGCTCGGGCCCTGGCCGACCCGCCGAGGGGCGGCCAGCGCGTCTCGCGCGGGCCCGACCGCACCGCGATCGGCCGCTGAGCCCCCCGGAGCCGCCCAGTGGGCTCAGGCCGGGGTGAGCGAGGCCTACGAGCGGGACAACCTGCTCGACCGGCTCTCGGACCCGGCCACCCTCCAGGTCCACTACGACCACATCGAGCGCCGCGAGCGCGCCCTTGTGGATAGGCGCCTGCGCCGCACCGCCGGGGACGTGCTCTCGGTGGGCTGCGGTTGGCACCCGGGGCGCCACCTGTTCCCCGCTCCGGCCTGGCGGCTCACGGGCACCGACCTCGACGCCGACAAGGTCACCGCCGTGGTCCAGAGCGGTGTCGCCGACAGGGCGCTGGTGGGCCGCGCCGGCGAGCTGCCCCTTCCGGAGGCGTCCTTCGATGTCGTGCTCTACCGCCTGGTGCTCCACCACGTGGCCTTCCAGGGTCCGCTCGAGCCCTGCTTCGCCGAGGCGCGCCGGCTGCTTCGTCCCGGAGGAGCGCTCGTGGCCGTCGAGCCGGGGCTTCTCCACCCCGTGGGAGCGGGCCTGGCGGCGGCCAACGCGATCGGTCTCGGCACCGCCGTCCACGGCACCCCGGACGACCTTCCCCTCTCCCCCCGGGCGCTCATCCGCCTCGGCCGGGACGCCGGACTGCGCCCCGAGATCCACGCCGTGACCTACACGTGGCGGCGGCTTCCGGCCTCCGCGCAGCGGAGCCTCCAGCGCCTCGACCGGCACGGATCGCGTCCGCGACTCGCCCCGCTCGGACACACCCTGATGCTCATCGCCTGGGCGTAGCCGGGCGCTCTACCCCGAGGGCAGCTCTCCCGCCGGTCGGGCGCCGCGAGGCGCGCCCACGCGCACGGGGCGGTTGGGCTCGGCCACCTCGAGCACGAGGGAGAAGCGGGCGCCGCCGAGCGGTCCGAGCCCCGTGCGCAGGGCCGCCGGCACGTCGGCGGCCAGGTCGAGGTCGATCTTCAGGGAGCGCAGGAGGCGGTCCTCCCGGCCGGTGACCAGCTCTAGCCGTGCCGAGCGGGCCGCGCGCTCGAGCTGCCGGGCGTCGGCACCCTCGACGGCAGGCGATCCCGGTCGCGCGACGGCCAGGATCCCGTTGGCGGCCGCCACCACGTCGAGCCCCGAGGTCACGCGGTCGGTCTCCACGCCATCCACGCGGCCGCCGGGAGCAAGCTTCGGGTCGCGCACCCAGCGCTCGATCTCGAGCTTCTCGAGGCCGCCGTCGTCCTCACCCGACGCGCCGGGAGCGCTGCGAAGCTCTCGCTCCTGCGCCGCGCCGAGCTCGTAGGTCTCTCCGGCCACGCGGAGGAAGCCCTCACGGCCGGTCGAGACGAACCCCACCGAGGCGCGGTTCGGCCCGGCGATCTGGGTGTAGTCCACGTCGGCCACCGGGAGGGCGCCCGGGGCGGCGAGCGCGAAGGGCCCTCGAATGGTGAACCCCGCACCGCGCTCGAGCCGCTCGCCCCGAGGCGCGGCCAGCACCCGCATCGACAGCTCGCCGCTGCGCACCTCGCCGAGCTTCTCGGCGGTCTCCGAGACCACGTCGGCGGGACTGGCCTCGCCGCACCCCGCGAAGAGGAGCGCCGCGGCGGCGCTCATCCTCGCGGCGAGCCTCCGGACGGCCCGCCGCCGCCTCGGGCCCCTGCCTCCCGGGTCGACCACCTACGGCGAGGCGGGCGCCGGCGCGGTCCGGGTCTGGGGCGTGGTGGTGGTCGCCCCCCCGTCCTCGGGTGGAGACGGCGTCCGGGGCGTGGTGGTCGAGGGGCTGGTGTCGGGGCTGCTCTCGGGAGTCGTGCGGGTGGTCCCCGAGTCGGGATCCTCCTCGGTGCCGGGCACGGGCTCCGGCCGCTCCGCGTCGTCGCGCGGGCCGCCCGGCGTCGGGGCCTTGGCGTCGCGCTCGCCCTCCCCCTCGTCGTCGTCGCGGCCCCTGCCCACGGGCACAAGCTCGGTCTTCAGCACGTCTCGGATCTCGTCGGTCAGGCGGGTGATCTCGGCGCGCACCTCGTCGGTGGTCAGCTCGCCGTCCTCGAAGTCCTTCTTCAGCTCCTTGAGGGTCTTGCGAATGTCGTTGATCCGCTTGCGTCCCTCCCCGGTGAAGCGGACCGGTCCGCCGTTGCCGTACACGAACTGGTAGGCGGCGGCCAGCGTCGAGCACGTGGTGCAGCCCTCGTTGACGGCCACCGCGACGTTGGTGGGCGACACGACCTTGGGGTCAGTGGTCACGAGCACGATCTGGATGGCCACCGCCACCGTCTGGCAGTTATCGCAGTTGGCGTAGGCCACGGCCGCATTGGTCTGGTCGACGGTGTCGCCGGCCACCCGGCGGATGTCGAAGGCGAAATCGAACAGCGAGGAGCCGTCCTCGGTGTTCACCGCCTGGGCGGCGTTGGTGTCGCCCGACTGGGCGAGCGCGGCTCCGGGGGCGATCCCGGCGAGCGCGATCAGCGCGGCGAGGAGATAGGCAAGCAGTCGTGGCACGGGGAACCTCCAGCTCACGGGGTGGCGGTGTCGGGAGTCGACGGCGTGGGCGCCCTCGGCGTCGACGTCGTGGGCGAGGGCGTGGTCTGGGTGGGAGTCTCGCTCGGCGTGGTGCTCTGGCGGCTCTCGCGCGGCCGCGGCGCCTGCTCGTCGGTGGCTCCGCGCCGCGGCGTCGCCTCCTCGCTGACCCCGTCCTCGCTCGGCACGGTGGGCTCCTTGTCCTGGCCCTCGGCGGAGCGGCGCTCGCGCGTGGCCTGCCGGGGCGTCTTCTCGGGGCGCGGGGTGCGGTCGGCCTCCGGGGAGCGCTCGTCCGCCGCCGGGCCGAAGCGCTCCCGCCGTGTGGGCGCTCCGCCGAGCTCGGCTTCGCGCTCGGGCGTCAGGCCGGGGCGTCCGGTGGGGATGTCGCGCACCGCGGAGAGGCCGCTCTGCACGGTGCCGCGCTCCCCGGGCTGGAGCGGGCGGTAGTCGCCGTTCGGCCACAGAATGAAGGTGGTGAGCGCGGCGGCGGCCACGCCGCCGGCGAGAAGCCCGCCACGAAGCGGCGGGCTGCCCTCGGTGCGCCTCCAGGTCGAAACCCCGAGACGCTTGCCGATGCGCCCGCCGGTCAGCCCGAGCCCCGTGAGCGGCAGCACGAGCGAGACGATCTGCAGCAGGCTGGCCATGCCGGTGAGCACGCTGCCGCCCGTGAAGGCCTCGCCCACCTTCGCTCCCTGGACGAACAGCGAGTCCCACGCGGTGGCGAGCATGCGCGGCATGGAGATGATCAAGAGGGTGAACATGAACAGCAATGCGGGTATGAGGGCGGCCACGTAGATGCTCGTGACCACGCGCACCCAGGGCTTCAGCTCCTTGACCGTGTCCTCGGGCTCGCGACCCGGGATGAGGCTCCGCAGCGTCGGCTTGATGCGGGCGAACATGTCCGGCACGCCCGTGATGTCGCTGATGATGTAGTAGCCGTCGAGGCGCAGGAAGGGCAGGAACTGGTGCACGATCTCCATGTGCTGGAGAAAGATCACGATGAGCAGCGGCTCGAACCCGGTGAGCAGGTAAGCGCCGAAGGTCAATAGGGAGAAGACAACGTTGAAGTAGACCCCTCCTAGGTCGGTGCGCAGGCGTCCGGCCTTCGAGAGGCGGTAGGCATCGGTCACGTCGGTGTAGAAGGCGGGCCAGACGATGTAGATGCCGGCCCCCATCACGCCCGGCCTGCCCCCGCCGTAGCGGCAGGCGGTGGCATGACCGCACTCGTGGAAGGCGGCCGACACCACGATGAGCCCGAACACCGCGAGCAGCCACGCCGGCTGGTAGAGCAGCGATCGCGCCCCCTCCCCCCCCCGTGCACGAAGAAGAGCCACACGTCCATGGCCACCAGGGCGACGAGCACGGCGACGAGCACGGGCGGCCAGAACAGCGGCCGGAAGACGGTGGTGATCGCGTGGGACACACGCTCGGGGATGAGCGCGGCGCGGAACTTGAGCGCGAGCATGGGGTCGGCGCGCTTCAGCTCGGGGCTCGAGCCGTCGGCGTGGGCGAGCACGCCGAGGGGGCGCAGCTTCTTGTCCACGAGGAAGCGCACGTTGTCGGCGCTCACCCGCCGGCCGAAGGCATCGCCCACCCGCTCGGCGATGTCGGGATAGCTCCGCCTGCCGTCGGCGTTCTCGGCCACGAGGTGCAGGAGCTTGGTGAGCTGGATCACCTGGCCGTCGGCGCGGCGGGCGATGTAGGGGGCCTCCTTGAAGCCCGAGCCCTCGTACTCACCGATGAGGTCGATGCCCTCTGCCACTTTGGCCGGCACCTCGCCCGTGCGCCCGCCACGCCGCCGACCGGGCTTGGCGTGTTGCTCGGTAGGGGGCGTCGTGGTGGCCATGTCGTGAGAGGACTATCAGCGAGAGAGGGGCGGCCCCGAAAGGCCGCCCCTCGTCCTGCCGTGCTGCGGGTGCTTCGACCTAGTTGTTGCTCTGGTCGATGTCCACGTCCTGGGTGGCCGTGGCCGTGGCGTCGGAGTTGTCCGACAGGATGTTGGCAGCCACCGCGGCGTTGACCGGCGCCGCCACGTTGGCGTCCACGAGGGACATGGCCTCGCGGTCGGGCAGCTCCTCGCCGCCCTGGGCCTCGAGCTCCTCGGTGCTCAGCTCCTGCTCCTTCTTGATGTCTTCGCTCATGAGAGTCTCCTCTGGTCGATGGGAACCGGCGGGCGACGTGCCCGCTAGTTGTTGCTCTGGTCGATGTCGGCGTACTGGTCGGCATCGGCGGTGGCCGACGAGCCGTCCGAGAGCACGTTGGCGGCCACGGCGGCGTTCACCGGCACGGCCACGTTGGCGTCCACGAGGGACATGGCCTCGCGGTCGGGCAGCTCCTCGCCGCCCTGGGCCTCGAGCTCCTCAGGGCTCAGCTCCTGGCCCTCCATCTGCTGGTCCTCGGTCTTCGGGGTCTCCTCAGACATCGAGTCCTCCTTTGGTGGTGGTCTCGTCGATCGCGTCCGGATCCCGCTCGACGGTGGCCTGATCGCTCAGAGCGTTCATGGTCCCCTCGCGGTCGGGGAGAGGCTCTCCCTGCTCGCGCTCGAGCTCCGTGCGGGTCAGCTCCTCAGGCTCCGGATCGGCGCCCTCGGACTGGTCCGTCAGGGGTGGGTTCTCGGCGTTCACGACGGGGTCGACGCTAACGGGGCCCGTGCCCGACCGCCACTCGTCTCGGTCGGTGGACGACGCACGGCGAGCGCGCTACGGAAGGCCCGGACCATGGAGAAGGGCAAGCCCCGAAGACGAGCGAAAGCTCGCTCTTTACTGGGCTTCCATGGTCGTCGACCATGGTCTTCCCGGCTCGTGCACGGTACTCACAGGGCTCTTCCTCATGCCTGGCCCCGACCCGTCCATCGTCAACTCACGTTAACGCGTCCGTCATGCTCGGTTGACGGCCGCCGAGCGGCCGGATACGGTCGCGCCGACCGTGGCCGAGCGCTTCACCGACCTGGCCCGTCGCGCGAGCCAGCTCCAGAAGCCCGGCGAGGGACTCGTGGCCGTCGCGGCCCTTCGCCGGCAGCTCGAGGCGCTCGAGGCCTCGCACGTGAACAGCGCGCTCAAGGCCGGGTGGCCGTGGAGCCGCATCGCAGCCTCTCTCGGCGTCTCGAAGCAGGCGGCCCACAAGAAGCATGCCCAGCGGTTGCGGTCGAAGCCGGCAGCGTCTCCGGTCTCCGAGGGCGAGCGGGCGAAGCTCGTGGTGACCGGCGAGGCCCGCCGCTCGGTGCGCCTCGCCCGTGAGGAGGCGGTGGCCCTCGGCCAGGGCTACGTGGGCGTGGAGCACCTCCTGCTCGGACTGCTGCGCGAGACCGAGGGCGCCGCGGCGGAGACCCTCGCCTCGGTCGGGGTGACCCTCGAGGCCGCCCGCGAGCAGGTGGAGCGACTCCTCGCGGAGCAGGCCGGCGTCGAGGTGGCGCGCCTCGAGCCCTCGGCCGAGGCGCGTTCGGCCGCCGCGCGACTTCCCGTGTCCACCCGCGCCCGCGAGGCCATGGAGCAGTCGCTCCGCGAGGCGGTGCGACTCGAGAGTGCCCATCTCGGCCCCGAGCACATCCTCCTCGCCCTTCTGCGCAGCCAGGCCGGCGTGGTGGCGCGCATCCTCGCCGGCCTCGGGCTCTCGCCCGTGGTGGTGGAGCAACGCCTCGACGCCGTCCTCGCCGAGGAGGGAGCGGCGGCGGCCTAACCCCCGCCGCTTGGCTGATCCACCTCGGCGGTCTGCTCGGCCTCCGCGTCGGCCGCGGCGCTGTCGGAGAGCACGTTGGCCGCGACCGCCGCGTTCACGGGAATGGCCACGTTGGCGTCGAGCAGCGAGAGGGCCTCGCGGTCGGGCAGCTCTTCCCCGCTCTGGGCCTCCAGCTCCTCGACGCTCAGCTCGTCCGCGTCGCGGCCCCGCTCCGCCACGCCACGCTCGAAGCGGCTGGGGGGAGGGCTCATGGGTCGCGCTTCCTCTCCGACCGAGTCGAGTTGGTCTCCTGCTCGGACACCACCGTCTTTCCGTTGCGCTGCACCACGCGCTGCCGGCTCGAGACGTGCTGGGAGGTCTTCCCACCCTCTCCGCGGCTCACGGAGATGTTCACGTCGGCCGCGATCTGGATTCCGTCCTTGTTGTAGCGAATTCGCCGGGTGGTGCTCTCGCCCTTGCTCACCGAGTACCCCTTCTCAAATCGTGATGGCCACCGAACGTTAACAACCAGCGCCTCGATCCAAGGGGCCTCGGGCGAGAGCTCGCGACGCCGGCGAAGGCCTACGCGCGGGTGAAGCGCCGGCCCTCGGTCGGCGAGGTCTCCTCGTCGAGGCGCCGGCGCGGAGCCGCCAGCGGGAGCTCGGGGGTGGGAGGAGTGGCCGGGCCGTCGCTTCCTCCGTCGAGGGCCTCGGCGATGGCCGAGGCCTCGTCACCGTCCTCGGCCTGGGCGGCCGCCTTCTCGAGCGCGGCAAGGCGCTCGGGGGTGAGCTCCCCGGCGTTTTCGTCCTCGATGGTCTTCAGCCACTCGGCGCCTTCGGCGGCCTTGCGCGCGTCCACCTCGGTCCGCCCGGCGGCCAGTGACTTGTCGATCTCGGCGAACAGCTCGTCCACGAGGCGCTCCTGCGGGACCTTTCGCAGGGGCTTGCCGTTGGCGAAGATCAGCCCCTCGTTCTTGGCCCCGGTGATGCCGAAGTCGGCGTGCGAGGCCTCACCGATGCCGTTGACCGCGCAGCCGAGCACCGCAACCTCCACCGGGTCCTCGTAGGCGGTGAGCCGCTGCTCGATCTCGGTGACCACGGTGTCCATGTCGAACTGCAGGCGCCCGCAGGTGGGGCAGGCGATGAGCACGGGCCCCTTCTCCCGGAGCTTGAGCGCCTTGAGTATCTCCCAGGCCACCTTCACCTCCTCCTCGGCGTGGAAGGTCGAGAGCGAGATGCGCACGGTGTCCCCAACGCCGTCGGCCAGCAGGGTGCCGAGGCCCACGGCGGACTTGAGCGAGCCCGTCCACTTGGTGCCCGCCTCGGTGATGCCGAGATGCAGCGGATGGTCGATCTTCTCGGCCAGCAGGCGGTTGGAGGCGATGGTGTTGGGCACGCTGGTGGACTTGATCGACACCTTGAAGTCCTCGAACCTGAGGCTCTCCATAAGCGCGACGAACTCCACGGCCGCGGTCACGAGCGCCTCCACCGGGTTCTCCCGTTCGAGCGCATGGAGGTGGCGCGGCAGCGAGCCGGAGTTCACGCCGATGCGCATGGGCGTTCCCGCCCCGGTGGCCCGCTCGGCCACCTCCGCCACCTTCTCGGGCCCGCCGATGTTGCCGGGGTTCAGCCGGATGCAGTGGGCCCCCGCGTCGATGGCCTTGATGGCGAGCGTGTGGTTGAAGTGGATGTCGGCGATCACCGGGATCGGCGACTCGACGACGATCCGCTTCAGCGCGTCCACGTCCTTGTCGCGCGGGATGGCCACGCGCACCACGTCGGCGCCCGCGTCGGCGATCGCGCGGATCTGGCGCATGGTGGCCTCGAAGTCCGCGGTCTCGGTCTTCGTCATCGACTGCACGGCCACCGGCGCGCCGCCGCCGATGGGCACACCGCCCACGTGGATCTGCCGGGCTGAGGCCATGGGTCAAGGGTAGCTGCGCGCCCCCACGCCTTCTGGGTCGTTCATCGGCTCGAGAGGGCTCGAGCCGCAGGTTCAGCCGTCCGAGCGGTCCGCCATCAGGACCACCCGCCATTGCGGTCTACCCACCGGATCGACAGCCAGTACCACGCCGCGGCGAGAAGCATCACACCGCCGAAGGCAAAACGCGGGTCGACGACGCTGTACGCCAGGCACCCGGCGCCGAGGGCGACACACCCCCACACAAACGCTTGGGCGGATGCGCGGGTCTTAAGCCCCCACAAGCCAAACCGGACCCACCAGGGCCGCCCCGCGCGACTACCCACCATCAGCGATCTCCCTCCATGCCGATCACGCACCACATACCGAAGAGCTCCTTGGTGAGCGAGAACCGGCTACCCAGCCTCAGCGCCCCGAGAACAGGTTCAGCAGCGAGACGAAGATGTTCACGATCGAGACGAAGATGCCCGTGGCCAGCCACACGGTGTCGTCATCGGTGCCGTGCTTACGCAGGAAGTTGAAGTTCACCATCACGAGGAGGGCGGAGATCCCGTAGATGGCGAGCGAGATGATGGGGTTGCCGGCGCCGGCGAAGAGCAGCATCACGAGCGAGACGGCGATCAGGCCGAAGACCACGAGGGAGAGAGGGCGCATCCAGCTCTTCAGGTCCTTCGAGAGCGCGAAGCCGAGGGCGCCCATGCCAAGAACGGTGAGCGCGGTTCCGCCCGCCGCCTGGGTGAGCACCGCGGGCTCGACGGCCGAGACGTAGGCGATGGCGGGTCCGAGGCCGAGCCCGATGAGCAGCGCCAGCGCGTAGAGCCAGCCGATGGCGAAGGCCCCGACGCGGAAGCGCTGACCGCCGAACGCGGCCACCATCAGCATCCCGAAGCCACCGAGCGAGCATCCGAGCGCCACCCCGCGGGAGAGGTCGCGGCCGATGAAGGTGCCAAGCGCGGCGAAGCCGATGGCCACGGCCACGAGGAAGAGGACCTGGCCGAAGAGCGCCGCGGTGCTGGTGCGTGCCGCCTCGGCGGGGGCTGCGTGGTAGCTGCTCTGGGCGTCGTACACGTTGGGCTCCGTTTGGACGGGTGCGGGGGCCGAGAACCTACCCCGCCCGCCGTGGTCACACCCCCGGAACCGCCTTCGCCCCGGGGCGGCCCCGGATCGGACTACCTCACGCCGAAGCCCTCACCGCTGGTGAGTCTGGGAATGTCGTTCGACAGCCCGATGGTGAACACGATGAGCACCAGCACGAAGCCGATCACCCCGCTTCTCTCCATGACCGCGAGCGGCACCGGGCGTCCGCGGAGCTTCTCCACCACCGCCCAGAAGATGTGCCCGCCGTCGAGCGGCAGGAACGGGAAGAGGTTGACCACGGCGAGAGACAGGGAGATCACCGCGAGCACGCCGACCACGCGCCCGATGTCGAGGGCAATGACCTCCTGGGTGACCTTGTAGCCACCCACGGGCCCCGAGATCTCCTTCCGGGTCTCGGCGTTGAACAGGCGCACCGGAAGCTCGAGGGTTCGCTGGGTCACGAACCAGAAGCGGTCGAGCGAGAGCACCACCGCCTCGCCGAGCGGCAGGGTCTGGTTCGCCCCCGGGACGTAGCCGAATCCGAGTCGCGGCCGCGGCGCCTGGTCCGGCACGTCGTCGTCGAAGACCGGCCGCAGGGTGATCTCGCGCCGTTGGCCGTCGCGCTCGACCACGAGCGTCGCCGCACGCTCGGCCCGGCAGCCGTCTCGCTGCGCGCCGCGGCAGCGGTGGCTCGCGATGGCCTTCGACAGCGTGCTCGGGTCCCCGCGGCGGCCGTCCACGGACACGAGGCGATCTCCGGGCTGGAGCTGGCCGGCGGCGGGGAAGCCGGGCTCGACCGCGCGGATCTGGTTGGTCGGCGGGCCCGGGGAGCCGATGGCCGCGAAGAAGACCACGAGCAGGACGATGGCCAGCACCAGGTTCACCGCGGGCCCCGCGGCGATGACCACGATGCGCTTCCACACCGGCTGGGCGTGGTAGGCGCGGTCGCGAACCTCCTCCGGAAGCTCCTCCGTGGGGTTCATGCCGGAGATCTTCACGAAGCCTCCGAGGGGGATCCAGCCGATGCCGTACTCGGTCTCGCCCCGACGGAAGCGAAGCGGGGTCCGCCCGAAGAAGAGCGAGAAGCGCTCGACCCGCATGCCCACCGCCTTGGCCGCGGCGAAGTGACCGGCCTCGTGGAGGATGATGAGCAGCGCGAAGCCCACGAAGGCGAGCACGTAGCTCATGCGGCGGCCACCCCGGCCACGAGCTCCCGCGTGCGCCCGCGGGCGTCGGCGTCGGCGCGGTAGAGGTCGGAGAAGTGGCGCACCGGCTCGCGCGGGGTGTCGTCGAGCGCCCGCTCGATCACCTCGGCGATCCCAGGGAAGGCGAGCCGGCCGTCGAGAAAGGCCTCGACCGCCACCTCGTTGGCCGCGTTCAGCGCGCAGGGCGCCGTGCCGCCGAGCCGCGCGGCCTCGCGGGCCAGGCCGAGGCAGGGGAAGGCCTCCAGGTCGGGGGCCTCGAAGGTGAGCTGGCCGGCGGTGGCGAGGTCGAGGGTCTCCACGTGGGTGTCGGCGCGGTCCGGGTAGTGGAGGGCGTAGGAGATGGGCACGCGCATGTCGGGGCGGCCGAGGTGCGCGAGCGAGGCGCCGTCGTTCAGATGGACCACGGCGTGGACGAGCGACTGCGGGTGCACGACCACGTCGATCCGCTCGAGCGGCACGCCGAAGAGGTGCGAGGCCTCGATCAGCTCGAGGCCCTTGTTCATGAGCGTGGCCGAGTCCACGGTGATCTTGCCCCCCATGCGCCACGTGGGGTGGCGAAGCGCCTGCTCGGGGGTCACGTCGGCCAGGTCCCGAGCCTTCATCCCCCGGAACGGGCCACCGGATGCGGTGAGCACGAGCCGATCCACGGTGCCGGGGCGCTCGAGGGCCAGAAGCTGGTGCAGGGCCGAGTGCTCGGAGTCCACGGGGACGATGCGCGCGCCGGTGGCCTCGGCCAGCGCGGTCACGAGCTCCCCACCGGCCACCAGGGACTCCTTGTTGGCCAGCGCGAGATCGATCCCCTCGCCGAGGGCGGCCACCGTGGGCATCAGCCCGGCCGCTCCGACCATGGCGTTCAGGACGAGGTCACAGCCGGTGTCGGTGATCAGGGAGACGAGGCCCTCCTCCCCGGCCAACACCGTTCCGTCGGTCCACGCCTCCGAGGCGCGCGCGGCGGCGGCGGGGTCGGTGAGCGCCACGCGCCGGACCCCGTGGGCGCGAGCCTGCTCGAGGAGGGCCTCGAAGGAGGAGCCGGCGGCCAGCGCCACGAGCTCGAGCTCGGTGGAGTGGCTCACCACGTCGAGGGCCTGCCGGCCGATGGACCCGGTCGAGCCGAGGATCACGATCCGGCGCACGGCTCGAGTGTAGGTAGGGCGGGCGGCGGCCCGTGGACCACCGCGGACCCGGCACGGCGACGCCTACGAGGTCTCGGCCGGGACTTCCTCTCCGGGCTCCATCGCCTTGAAGTCCTTCTTCCGCGCGCCGCACACCGGGCAGAACCAGTCCTTGGGGATGTCGCCGAACGGCGTGCCCCTGGGGATTCCGCCGTCCTCGTCGCCCTCGACCGGGTCGTACACGTAGCCGCAGGTCTCGCAGATCCACTTCTGGGTCTCCGGACTCTGCTGCTCCTCTTCGGTGACGGTCACGCCCGTGATCCTCGCAGAACCGCTCTACGCGGCCGCCGGCTCCACCGGGGCGAGCGGCACGCCGATGGCCTTCATCCGCCGGGAGAGCGACTGGAAGGCGAACCCGTTGATCTCGTCCTTTGTGTAGTCGAGCAGTATCCAGTCGGAGTCGGGGTCGACGCCCTTCGGCACGAGCACCCTCGCCGCTACCGGCAGGAGCTCCATGAGCTTCGCGCGCATGCGGTTGCCGAGGGCCTCGTCCCGGCCGGCGGTCTGCTGCAGGAACCAGGTGCCGTAGGCCACGTGGCGGTGCTCGTCGCGGGCCACCTTGTCGAAGCCCTCGACGAAGCCGGGCAAGATGCCGTTCCTCGCCATGAAGTCGGTGATGAAGTGCTGGCCGGTGAGCGCGAGCGTGCCCTCGATGACCATGTGGTAGGTGGTCACGAAGTCCACCTTGGCCTCGAGGTCGGCGGGATCCGCGATCAGCCGCTGGCCGGCCTCGACCAGTGACTCGTCGAAGAGCTTGGTGAAGGCCTCGTTCAGCTCCTCGCGCACGCGGTTCAGCCGGCCCTCGAACTCGTCGTGATCGAGCCCGATCACCTCGCGGTAGAAGCGGTCGAAGAACTGCATGTGCCGGGCCTCGTCGACCTGCTGGGTGGTGAGGTAGGACTCCTCGTGCTCGTCGGCGTAGGACATGACGAGGGCGGAGAACTGCGTGGTCACCCGCTCCTCGCCGATGAAGAACGAGGAGAGAGCCCAGATGAGGTAGTCCTTCTCGGCCTCGCTCAGCTTCACCCAGTCCTCCTTGTCCTGCGTGAAGTCGATCTCCTGCGACTGCCAGTGCTGGCGCTCCCACAGCTCGTACAGCTGCTGCGGGGTCATGAGCTTGAGGCTGCCGGCCTGCTCTTCGCTCTCCACCGTTCCCGGGTCGCCCTGCTGGGCCAGATCCTCGAGCGTGGCCATCTGCTTGCTCCTCCTCGGTTGCCGTCGGTGACAGCGTAAGCGTATCCCACACTCTGACGCGCTGTCCAACATACTGTCAGAAAGACGGTGGCCGACGGTTAGCATGGGCGCGGTGGCCGCCGTACCCGAACCCTCGAGTCGCGTGCGCCGCCGCCACGACGAGGTGCGTGAGACCGTGCGGGACGCCATGCTCGAGCTGATCGAGCAGGCCCCCTACAACGACCTCACCGTCGACGAGATCGCCCGCGCCGCCGGGCTCTCGCGGAGCGCGTTCTACTTCTACTTCCGCGACAAGCAGGACCTGCTGGTGGCCGCCGCGGCCACCCTCACCGACGACCTCTACCGCGAGGCCGAGCGCTGGTGGCTCGGCGACGGCGAGCCGCGCGAGCGGGTGCGGGCGGCGGTGGGCGGCGTGGTGTCGATCATGGACCGCCACGCCGGACTCTTTCGCGTGGCCACCGAGGTCTCGACCTACGACGCGGCCGTCGGCTCCTTCTGGCGGGCCGTGATCGGCCGCTTCGTCGACGCCACCGCCGAGCACCTCCGCCGCGAGCAGGTCGAGGGTCGCGTCCGTGCCTCGCTCGACCCCGACGCCACCGCCGAGGCCCTGGTGTGGGGCGTCGAGCGCTCCCTCTACGTGTTCCTGGGCGGGGAGCGCCGCCGCCCGCCCGAAGAGCTCGTGGACACGCTCACGGCCATATGGCTGGGGGCCCTGTACCTTGAGGAGGCGTGAGGGGGCCTAGGTGAGCCCGAGCACCGCGGCCGCCACCGCGAGCGCCACCTCCGCTCGCGACCCGAGCGAATCGGCTCGCACCCATTCCTCGGGGTTGTGGGCCGCCCCGCCCCGAGGTCCGAGCCCGTCCACGGTCACCGGCACGAAGGCCGCCATGTGGCTCGCATCGCTCGCTCCCCCGCGCGCGGCGCCCACCACCGGGCGGCCGAGGCGCTCACCCGCCTGGGCCAGCAGGCCGGCCGTGGCTTGACGGGCGTCCATGCCCGGCCAGCGGCGGATGAGCTCGCCTGTGAGCGCCGCGCCGCCCACCTGGTCGGGGAGCGCGTCGACCACGGCCTCGATGGCGCTCAAGGTGTCGGCGCGCAGGTCGCAGAAGAGCTCACCCGCCGCCGGGACCACGTTGAAGGCATCGCCCGAGTGCAGGATGGTGGGTACCGCGGTGAGATGCTCCTCGCCCTCGGGATCGTGCCGCTCGGCCACGACCTCGGCGGCCCGGGCCAGCGCCAGAAGCGCGTTTCGGCCCTTCTCGGGCGCCGCCCCGGAGTGCGCCGCCGCCCCATGGGCCTCCACGCGCAGCGTGCCGGCCGCCTTGCGCCGCACCACCACCGCGTCCTCCCCGCCCGGTGCGAGCTGGCCGGCCTCGAAGCACAGGCACGCGTCCACGCCCGCGAAGCGCTCGGCGTGGGTGAACGAATGGCGGCGCCACTCCTCGTCGTTGACCAGCAGCAAGCTGACCTCGGCGTAGCCCTCCGGCACGCCGGCCAGGGTGCGCAGGACCCCGAGGGCAAGCGCCACTCCGCCCTTCATGTCCACCGATCCCGAGCCCATCAAGCGCTCCTCCCGACGCTCGAGCGGGCGGTGGGCCTCGTGGGAGACGACCGTGTCGAGGTGGCCGAGCAAGAGCAGGGTGCCCTCCCCGGATCCTCGCAACCGCCCCACGAGATCCTCGGCGTGACCGGGCGAGGAGCACGGAAGGCGCTCTACCTCGGCCTCCGGCGGGAGCATCGCGCGAGCCACCGCCACGGCCGCCTCGGCCCCCGGAACGTCCCCCGACGGGGAGGACACGGCCACGAGCGCCGCCAGGTCCTCCTCGGCGCGCGCCGCCACGGCCCGCGCCTCGGCGGCCACCCACCCTCTCATGCCGAGCGCGCTCAGAACCCCACCGCCAGCGCGGCGTAGTAGCCGGTCACCGCCGTGAAGAACACCGCGTCGAGGCGGTCGAGCACCCCGCCGTGGGGCCCGAAGAAGCGCCCGGTGTCCTTGGTGCCGAGGTCCCGCTTGACGAGCGACTGGAAGAGATCGCCCACGGGGGTGGCGAGAGCCACGGCCAGACCCATGATGAGCGCGTCGCGCCCGTCGAAGAAGTCCTGGTAGGAGATCGCGAAGAGCCAGAAGGCGAGCGTTCCGCCCACCACGCCGGCCACCGCTCCCTCCAGGGTCTTGTTGGGCGAGATGAGCGGCGCGAGCGAGCGCCGGCCCCACGCGCGGCCCCCGAAGTAGGCGGCGGTGTCTCCGATGAAGGTGCCGATGAGCACGTCGATCACCAGGGCGGCGCCGTGCGGGAGCTCGCGCAGGAAGACGGCGTGCGCGAAGGCCAGGCCGATCCACAGGCCACCGAACATGGTGGCCGCGATGGCCCAGGACACGTCCTCGCGTCCCGGGCGGGCCAACGCGAACATGAAGGTGACGGGAAACGAGAGCACGAGCGCGACGAGGATCCAGAACTCGTCGCCGAAGCCGGCGGCGAGCACGAGCCCGGCGACCATGAGGAAGCCGGCGAGCTTCACCGGACGCACCCGCTCCATGAGCGCGTAGAGCTCGTGCAGGGCGACGACGCCGAGCCCCACGAGGGCCACGGAGAACACGAGGCCCCCCTGCACCACGATGATGATGGCGAACGCGGCGGCGGGGATGGCGAAGAGCACACGGGCCGAGGTCTCCGAGCGCCGGGAGCCGCGGCGGCGGCGTTTCCCTGCGGGTTCGCCCTGGCCGGCCCCCCCGGAGCGGCCGCCGCGTGCGCGCCGCCGCGAAT
>JBPCRE010000124.1:0-2821 GCA_050997195.1 Thermoleophilaceae bacterium | reverse complement strand
GAGGTGCTGGTGGCCGTGGGCGGGAGCGCGACCACCGACGGCGGCGCCGGCGCCCTGGAGGCGCTCGAGCGGGCCGGCGCACACCCGTCGCTCACGGTGATCTGCGACGTGCAGGCCGCCTGGGAGGACTCCCCTCGCATCTTCGGACCGCAGAAGGGCGCCGACCCGGCCACGATCGAGCGCCTCGAGCGGCGTCTCGACGAGCTGGCCGTCCGGGCTCCGCGGGATCCGCGCGGCGTGCCCATGACCGGCTGCGCCGGCGGCCTCTCGGGCGGACTCTTCGCCTACCGCGGCGCTCGCCTCGTGCCCGGCGCCGCCCACGTGCTCGACGCGCTCGGCTTCGACGCCCGCATGCGCGAGGCCCGGTTCGTGGTCACGGGCGAGGGGAAGCTCGACAAGCAGACCATGACCGGCAAGGCGGTGTTCGAGGTGGCCACGCGCTGCCGGCAGGGCGGCGTGGCCTGCCACGCGGTGGTGGGCCGCCGCGAGCTCGACGACTTTCGCGTGCGCATCCTCGACCTCGCGAGCGTGCGCGAGGCCACCTCGCTAGAGGAGCTCGAGGCCGCCGGGCGGGCCCTGGCGCCGTAGAGTGAGCCCCCCGTGCCGTTCGCAGAGGTCAACGGCCAGCGGATCCACTACGAGGTCCACGGAGAAGGCGAGCCGCTGCTCTGCATCATGGGCCTAGGCGCCGACACCTTGGCCTGGGGCTTCCAGCTCCCCGAGTGGTCGAAGCACTTCCGAGTAGTGGTCTTCGACAACCGCGACGCCGGCCGGTCCTCCTACGCCGAGGGCGACTACGAGATGGTCGACATGGCCAAGGACACGCTGTCGGTGGCCGACCACCTCGAGCTCGAGGACTTCCATCTCCTCGGTGTGTCGATGGGCGGGGCCATCGCCCAGGAGCTTGCCCTCGGCTGGCCCGGGCGGGTGCGCACGCTGACCCTCTGCGTCACGTGGGCCGGCTCCGGCAGGCACGGCCGCGAGTTCTCCCGGCTATGGGCCCGCCAGGCCGAGCGCACGCCGTTCGAGGAGCACATCGACAACCTGCTGCGCCTGACCCTCTCCGAGCAGTACTACGAGAACGAGGAGCAGGTCAAGGTGCTGCGACAGATGACCCTCGACAACCCGCACCCGCAGTCGATCGAGGCCTTCGTGCGCCAGCTCACCTCCACCGGCCGCCACGAGACCCGGCAGCGGCTGCCGAGCCTCGAGATGCCGGTGCACGTCATCGGAGCGGAGCAGGACATCCTCGTGCCCGTGTGGAAGTCCAGGGAGATCGCCGAGCTCGTGTCCCAGGCGCAGCTCACGGTGATCGAGGGAGCGCCCCACGGGGTGAACCTCGAGCGCGCCGAGGACTTCAACGCCGCCGTGCTCGGATTCCTGCGTACCTCCTCGTAGAAGCCCTCCCCGGGTCTGACCGTCCGAGAGGTAAGTATGTGTGACGCATGCTATGGTGCGTGCACGCATGGGAGTGCTGGTCCAGATTCGAGATGTCCCCGAAGAGGTGCATCGGACGCTCAAGGCCCGGGCGGCTGCGGCCGGCCTCTCTCTCTCCGAGTACCTGCGCACCGAGCTCGCCCGAGTCGCAGGGCGGCCCACCGTCGACGAGTTGGCCGACCGAGTGCGGGCACGCGGCGCGGTCACGCTCGCTCCGCCGTCGCAGGATCTCGTCCGGGAGCTGCGCGACCGAGGCGAGTGACGGTCCTCGATACCTCGGGCGCCGTCGATCTCCTGCTCGGCACCGGCGCGGCCGAGGCCGTTGGCGATTTGATCCGAAGCGAAGGAGCAGTGGCGGCGCCCGACGTCCTGACCTTCGAGGTTCTCGCGGTGCTGCGTCGAGCGGTCCATCGAGGGGCCCTCGACGAGCGCCGGGCGACTGGGGCCGTCGAGGATTACGGAGACCTGGCGCTCACGCTGTTCCCCGCGATGCCGTTGCGCGGCCGGGCCTGGGAGCTGCGCGAGAGCCTCACGGCCGCCGACGCCCTGTTCGTAGCCCTGGGCGAGCGCTTGGACGAACGGCTCGCCACGAAGGACCGGGGGCTCGCTCGTGCCGCCGAGCAGCTCGGACTGCGGACGGTCCACCTCCCCGACTGAAGCAGCGAGCCCGGGCAACCGCCAGGTAGACGGGGCGCGGACAAGGGACCGGCGGTTTTAGCCTCCCGCCTGAAGGGCACCCTCTTCGCGTACTCGACCGAGGAGACGCCGATGGCGGAGATCACTCCCCAGCAGATCAAGGTTCGTCAGGTCACCCACTGGCAGCCGACGTTCACCTACACGGAGCCGGGCACCTCCGGGACCTACACCTTCCAGCTCGTGCTCGACGAGGGCGCCGAGGAGTTCGTGCTCACGATCGAGGACGGCGAGGACGCCGACAACCTCTTCGAGTGGCTCTCGAAGAGCAAGTTCGTGCACTTCGACACCGAGCGTCGGGTGCTCATGTTCGGCACACGCGCCACGGGGGAGTAAGAGCCTGACCGCTCAGGAGAGGAGCGCGAGCACCCGCGCGGGTCCGCCGCTGCCGCCTTCGAAGGTCGGCGCTCCGACCACGACCATGGCCCCCGTGGGCGACACCCGGTCGAGGTTGGCGAGGTTCTCGATCCCGTAGCGGCCACTCGGGAGCCAGGCCACATGCGCCGCGAAGTCGGCGCTGGGGCCGATGTCGAGCGAAGCGGTGTCGAGCCCGATGGCCCGCACCTGGGGGCGCTCGTCGCGCAGGAAGCCGGCCGCCTCGGCCGAGAAGCCCGGTGAGTGCAGCGTGCCGCCCTCGTCGGCGTTGAGGTAGCTGGCCGGGTCGGCGATTCTCTCTCCCCATCCGGTGAGG
>JBPCRE010000063.1:0-2890 GCA_050997195.1 Thermoleophilaceae bacterium | reverse complement strand
GCAGGCGGTCGCCCTGCTCGAGGTAGACGCTCGGCATGAAGCCCTCCCACTCGGCCAGGTGATCGGCCACCGCCTCGCAGGCGGCGCGAATGGTGGCCGCCTCGAGCAGGCGCTCGGCGAGCCCCGGACTGTCGGAGGCGCGGCGCTGGGGGCGCATGGCAGCAATCATGGGCGCCTTATCGGCCGTTCGCCGCGCGGACTCCAATGTTGAGCGGCCGACCTCCATCAGGCGAGGAGTATCGGCCATCAGCCGAGCCTCGCGCGCAGCAAGCTCTCCTTCTTTTTCGTCAAGCGGGCGACCGTGGCGCACACGGGCCCGAATGCCGGCGCCGGCGAGGTGGGCAAGCTCGGCCTGAAGACCGAGGACGGCACCCGCGAGCTCTTCGAAGGGGTGGGATGGACGGGCATGACGTTGTCTAGGATGGCCACTCGGGCGTGGTTGTTACCGACTCACCGCGCCGGAATGGCGATCCAGCCCCTCCTCATGGCCGACAAGCCCGAATCCCTTGATGTCTCGCTCGCGTGGGTCGGCTTCGACGAGACACCGATCACCTTCGCGAACCAGTTCCTGATTCAGTTCCCCAGCCGGATCAGAGCTTCGTGATCGGCGTGGGGCAAGCCACCCCGCCGCCGCTCATCGGCACGCCGGAGCAGATGCTCGAGCAGATCGAGTTCGTATCTGTTCGAACCCTGAACCGGATCGCGATGACCGAGGTGAAGCTGCGCGAGCTCATCGCGGCGCTGGAGGTCAACCTGGCCAACTACGAGCACGCTCGCGCCCAGATCGACCCAAGGACAGAACCATGAACACACTCACCGAGGCATCCCTCACGAACAGGCGTGTCGATGTCTCCCTCGAGTCCACCGAGTACGCGGGCTCCCATCCTGAGCGACGCGTCCCCCTCACGATCCCCTCCGCCCAGGAGTACTACTGGCACTTCAGCTGGCAGCAGGGTGAGCGCGAAGCTGTGGCCGACCTCGAGGCCGGTCGTAGCACCAGCTTCGATGGGAACGATCCGGAGGCCGTGATCCGCTGGCTGCACGAGACCGAGGATGACGAGGGTGACGCCGACGCCTCTTGAGGTTCCCAACGCATTCCGAAAGAGCTACCGGAAGAAGACGCCTGAGATGCGAAGGAGCATCGGATGGACGGGGGTAACAGGATCACGTTCCATTGGAATGAGGACATCATCGTCCTGCGCAAGAACTGCAACCACGACATCCTGAAACGGCCGTAGCCGCGCCCCTCGCGGTGCCACCGTCGCCGCAATGACAGCGCGACCGACGCATACATGGCGGTGCCACCGTTACGCGCCTCAGCGGCCGCGGCGGCGCCCGAGCCCGCTTCGCACCGGACCCGAGAGCCGCCTGAGCCCGCCGTGGCGCCGGCGCGGCGGCTCGGGTGCCGGCGGGAGGTCGCGGCCGGCCAGGATGGCCTCGGGCGCCTCGCGGGTGAACCAGGCCGCCTGGTCGAGGACGCCCGGCAGGTCCGGCTCGGCCCGCTCGAAGCCCACCAAGAGCCCGGGCGGGCGGCCGCCGAGGCCGTGCGCGTCCGAGGCCACGGCGTGGACGAGGCCCGCCTCGAAGAGGCGGAGGGTGAAGGCGCGCACCGTGCCGCCGAAGCGCCCGGCCATCGAGCCGGCGGTGATCGAGCAGAGCACGCCCCGCTCGACGAGGGCTGCCAGGCGCGGGAGGTCACCGAGAAAGCAGGGCGAGCGCTCGGGGTGGGCGAGCAGAGGGCGTAGGCGCTTGAGCTGGACATCGAAGAGCGCGCGCTCGAGCAGCTCGCCGGTGTATGTGTAGGGGCTCTCCACCAGCACGTAGGGGCCCTCGCCGAGGGCCACCGCCCGCAGCTCCGCCTCGTCGAGGTCGAGGACCTTCGTGACGGCCACCTCCCCCCCGGCCACCACCTCGAGCGCCACTTCCTCCACGGCCAGCGCGGCGTGGAGCTCCGCCACGGCCCGGCCGATCCGTGCGGCGTCGACGCGGTAGTCCTCGCGTACGTGGGGCGTTGCCACCACGGTGGTCGTCCCCGCCTCGACGAACGCTCGGGCCAGGTCCAGGCTCTCCTCGATCGTGGCCGGCCCGTCGTCGAGGCCGGGCAGGATGTGGGTGTGAAGGTCGATCACCGCGCGCCGGCAGCGGCTCGGGCACGCGCGCGGCCTATCTCCGCCTCACCCGCTCGGCGTCACGCGGTAGGCGTCGAAGACCGAGTCGATGTTGCGCAGGCGGTTGATGCAGCTCTTCAGCGCCTGGGTGTCGCCCACCTCGACCACGAAGCGGTTGCGCACCATCGGGTGGGCGGTGGTGCAGCGCGCCTCGATGATGTTCACGCCGTTCTCGGCGAACGTGCGCGAGAGGTCCTCGAGCAGGCGCGTGCGGTCCCACCCGTGGACCTCGAGCTCGGCCCGGAAGGAGGCGGTGCCCTCACCGTCCCAGGCCACCTTGGTGAAGCGCTCGGGGTTGCGCATGAGCGCGCGGGCGTTCGAGCACTCCTCGTGGTGGATGGTGATGCCCTTGCCGAGGGAGATGTAGCCGAGGATGGGGTCGCCCGGCACGGCTCGGCAGCACTTGGCGAGGCGCACGGGAACGTCGATGAGCCCATCGACGGTGATCCCGTAGCTCGAGGACGCGGCGGTACGCCGCGCGGTCTCTTTCTTGCGCTGGGAGAGGAGGTCCTCGGCGCCTCGGGGCGGCTCGACGGCGGCCTCGCCCTGCTTGAGCCGCTGCATCAGCTTGTTGGTGACTACCTTTGCCAAGATCTTCGCCTGACCGAGCGCGATGTAGAAGTCGTCGGCCTTCTTGAAGCCGATCTCGCGGATGACCTCCGCGAGGAGTGGCGAGCCGCCGATCTTCTGGGGTGGCAGGCCCTGGCGCTTCAGGGCCTCCG
>JBPCRE010000040.1:0-3094 GCA_050997195.1 Thermoleophilaceae bacterium | reverse complement strand
CCTCGTCGAAGAACGCCTCGAGCGACTCGGGGGTGCGCGCGAGGGCGCGGAGCACGTCGAGCGCGCTGACGTTGCCCGAGCCCTCCCAGATCGAGGCCAGCGGCATCTCGCGGTGGAGCCGCGGCAGGCCCGAGGCCTCGACGTAGCCGTTGCCCCCGAGGCACTCGAGCGCCTCGGCCGAGTGCGTCGGCCCGCGCTTGCAGATCCAGTACTTGGCCACCGCGGTGGCCAGGCGGCGGAAGCGGTCCTCGCTCGGGTCGCCGGCGGCGTCGTAGGCGCGGGCCAGGCGCATCGCCGTGACCGTCGCGGCCTCGGACTCCACGCAGAGGTCGGCGAGGACGTTCCGCATGAGCGGCTGGTCGATCAGGAGGCGGCCGAAGGCAGAGCGGTGAGCGGCGTGGTGGATGGCCTGCTCGACCCCGAGGCGCATCCCCGCCGCGGTGCCGAGCACGCAGTCGAGGCGGGTGTGGTTGACCATCTCGATGATCGTCCGCACCCCGCGACCCTCCTCGCCGAGCAGGCGCGCCACCGCGCCGTCGAACTCGACCTCGCTCGAGGCGTTCGAGCGGTTGCCGAGCTTGTCCTTCAGGCGCTGGATGTGGAAGGCGTTGCGCGTCCCGTCCTCGAGCACGCGCGGGAGGACGAAGCACGAGAGCCCCTCCCCGGCCTGGGCGAGCACGAGGAACACGTCGCACATGGGCGCGGAGCAGAACCACTTGTGACCGGTGAGCTCGTACTCGGCGCCGGACCCCCCGCCGTCCACCGGGCGCGCGAGCGTGGTGTTGGCCCGCACGTCGGAGCCCCCCTGCTTCTCGGTCATGGCCATCCCGGCCAGGACGCCGGTCTTCGAGGCGGCCGGCCCGAGCCCGGGCTCGTACGCAAGCGAGGTGAGCCGGGGCTCCCACTCCTCGGCCAGCTCGGGCGTGGCTCGCAGGGCGGGAACCACCGCGTAGGTCATCGAGACGGGACAGCCGTGGCCGGCCTCGACCGCGGCCATGAGCATGAACATGGCGGCCCGGGCCACGTGCGCGCCCGGGACCGGTTCTCGCCAGGGCAGCGCGTGCAGACCGTGGGCGAGGGAGATCTCCATCAGCCCGTGCCACGCGGGGTGGAACTCGACCTCGTCGACCCGCCGGCCGACTCGGTCGTGGGTATGGAGGATGGGTGGGTGCTCGTTGGCCGCGAAGCCGAGCGCGATCGTGTCCGCCCGCCCCGCCACCTCGCCGAGCGCCTCGACCCGGGGCTCGGCCCACCCCGCGCCCTCGCGGCGGAGCGCCTCGACGAGCGGCCGGTTCTCCCGGAAGGCGTTGTGCCCGTCGAGCGGCGCGGCCTGGTTGACGACCTCGTGGGTGGCACGCGAGGCGGTCCGGGGCTCGACGGCCGGCGGATGACGTCCGTCGGTGACCGCAGCCATCGCTCGGAGCGTAGTGAGCTCAGGCGACGGCGGCCGGGCCGTGATCCCTTGAAGCGATGGTAGAGTTCTGCCATGCGCACTACCATCGATGCCGCCGGACGCTTGGTCGTCCCAAAGGCCCTGCGCGACGCGCTCGGCCTCGGTCCGGGGCAGGAGCTCGAGCTCGCCGTCGTCGGGGACCGGCTCGAGGTGTCGGTCCCAGCCACCGAGATGCGGCTCGAGCAAGGCCCAGAAGGGCTCAGGGCAGTGAGCGAGGCCCCGCTTCCGACGCTCTCCTCCGCCGAGGTGCGCGACGTGCTGGAGCGGACGCGACGCTGATCGCCGCGGACTCGAGCGTGGTCGTCGCGGCTTTCGCTCCCTGGCACGAGCACCACGAGCGGGCGGCGGCGGCCATACGGGACGTGCGAGGGCTCATCGCGCACGTCGAGCTCGAGACCTACTCCGTGCTCACGCGGATGCCACCTCCCCGCCGCGCCCCCGCCCCTCTGGTCGGGACGTTCCTGCGTGAGCGGTTCCCCGGCGAGCGGCTGGAGCTGCCGACGTCGGAGCGACGTGGGTTGATCGATCGGCTGGCCTTTGCGGGCATCGCCGGAGGGGCCGTCTACGACGCACTGATCGCCGCGTGTGCGGCCGCCCACGGCGTCGCGCTCGTGACCCTCGACGAGCGTGCCCTCAGCGTCTACGAGCTGTTCGACGTGCCGCTGCTCACGCCCTGAGCACCGGCAGCGACCTGGTGCGCTCAGGGTGCCGGTGGCTCGGCTACCGGCTCAGCGCGCCGGCGCCAGTCCACCGGCCCGGCGCTCGCCAGGTGCCCGCCCAGCGGGCGACCGAGCATCTGCTGGGCAACGGTCACCGCCTCGATGAGCCGCCCGAGGTCGATGCCCGTCTCGTAGCCCATCTCGTGCAGCATGGAGACCAGATCCTCCGTGGCGATGTTGCCCGTGGCGCCCGGCGGCACCGGGCACCCCCCGAGCCCCCCGAAGGAGGACTCGAAGGAGCGGACGCCGGCCTCGAGCGCGGCCAGCACGTTGGCAAGGCCCTGCCCTCGGGTGTTGTGGAAGTGAGCGGTGAGCTGCACGCTCGAGCCGAGCCGCTCGAAGGCGGCGGCGAAGAATCCGCGCACCTGGGCCGGATTGGCCATCCCGGTGGTGTCTCCGAAGCCGATCTCCTCACAGCCCGCTCCCACGAGCCGCTCGGCGACGGCGAGCACGCGCTCCGGGGGAACCTCGCCCTCGTAGGGGCAGCCGAAGGCCACCGAGATCACGCCCTCGCGCCTGAGCCCCTCCTCACCAGCCCGG
This sequence comes from Thermoleophilaceae bacterium, assembly GCA_050997195.1. Taxonomy (GTDB): domain Bacteria; phylum Actinomycetota; class Thermoleophilia; order Solirubrobacterales; family Thermoleophilaceae; genus JACCZP01. The sequence goes on along the minus strand of JBPCRE010000040.1, from coordinate 382 downwards.
GCGAGCACCCGCTCGAGGCCGGCGAGCGACTCCTCGATCGAGCGGTTCACGTTCTTCTCGTTGTGGGTCTCGGAGGCGGAGAGGAACACGTTGATCTCGTCGAAGGCGTCGCGGTGCTCGATCGCGGCATCGAGACCGCGTTCGTTGGGCAGGAGCACCGAGCGGGCCACGCTCTCGGGGATCGAAGCCCGTGCCAGCACCTCGGCGGCGTCGGCCAGCTGCGGGATCACGTCGGCCCGGACCAGGCTCGTGAGCTCGAGGCGGGGAACTCCGGTGCGCGCCAGCATCTCGATGAGCCGGACCTTCTCGTCGGTGGGGACGATCTCGGGCTCGTTCTGGAAGCCGTCGCGCGGCCCGACCTCGCGAACCAGCACCAGCTCTG
>JBPCRE010000275.1:0-16938 GCA_050997195.1 Thermoleophilaceae bacterium | reverse complement strand
GCGCGTTCCGCGACCTCCAGCGCCACCGCATGCTCACCGTGCAGTGGCAGCCGCTGACCCCCGCGCTCGGCGCCGGCGTTCCCGAGGAGCTCGTTCCCGCGGGTGTGGCGGCCGACTACGAGCGCGGGCTCGAGGCCTCCCGGGTCGAGTACGAGCGCCTCGCGGCGACCGGGCTTCGCGACGTGGCCCCCTACGCGCTCTGCCTCGGCTACCGGATCCGCTACGTGCTCGATCTGAACGCCCGCGAGGCCATGCACCTCATCGAGCTGCGATCGGGGCGCGAGGGCCACCCGGCCTACCGCGCCGTGGCCCACGAGATGCACGCCCAGATCGCCGAGGTACACCCGGCGGTGGCCGCCGCCATGACCCATGTCGATCGCGACGCCGAGCCTCGGCTCGAGCGTATCCTGTCGGAGATCCGCACCCACGCTCGGGGGCGGACGACGGCCTGACCCGGGCCGCCGTGTGCCTTCCTCGCCGGGCGCGGCTCGACCTCAGGTCCCGAGCACCGGCTGAGGCGCGGCGTCGGGATGCCCGGCCGGACGCCGGCGAAGCTGGAGGTAGGACACCACGCCGGGCACCACGGGCAGCCAGTACGCCACGGTGCGGTAGATCAGCACCGCCACCACCGCGAGGCTGCCCTCCACGCCGAACGCGACGAACGCGCCGATCATCCCGCCCTCGACGCCGCCGATGCCGCCCGGCAGGGGCAGAGCGGCCGCGACCTGGCCCACGAGGTAGGCCATGACGACGATCGCGACGGGCGGCACCTCGCCGAAGGCGGAGAACGACGAGGCCACGGCGGCGATGTCGAAGGACCACCAGGCGAGCGCCCCGAGAAGCGCGATCCGCGAGTGGCGCGTGAGATCGGCCGCGGTGCGCACACCGTCGGCGGCGGCGGCGAGGGCGGTGCCCGCCCGGTGCATCAAGCGGCTGAGGCGGCCCATGGTGGGCGGCGACGCCGTCTCGCCGGCCGCTGGCGTGCCGGTGCTCTCCTCAGAGGACGCCGGCGGCGTCTCCTCCTCGACCGGGTGAACGAGAAGAAAGGACAGCACGGCTCCCAGCAGCGTGGCGGCCACGAGGGCCGGGACCACGGTGAGCGCCCACGGCGCCGGCCCCTCGATCACCCCGGCGGCGAGACCGAAGCCGAGGACGACGAAGGCCAGGAGGTACACCCCGTCGAGCAGGACGAAGAAGGCGAGCATCTGCTGGGCCACCGCGCGCGAGCGCAGCCCGGCCCGGTGAAGCTCCCAGGCCACGAGGCCGGCCGCGCCGGCACCCGGAAGCAGGCGGCCCGCGGCGAGGCCGGCGATCGGCACCCGGAAGGAGTCGCGCCAGTCGAGCGGGGTGTCGGTGTGCTTGAAGACCGCGTGGAAGAGCACGACGTAGGCGCTCAGGGAAGCCATCTGGAAGCCGAGGAGAATCGCGAGCCACGAAAGATCGGCCTGACGAGCGCGGCGGAGGACGTCCGCCATGTCGGCCACCTGGGGGAGAACCACCACGAGCACGGCCGCCACGAGCACCAGCAGCACCGCGGCGGCCAGGAGCTGGCGTCGGCTGACCGAGGGGCGGTGGGGATCGCTGTCGTGTCCGCGATGAGACCACGGCACGTGCTCTCGGAGCGACGCGAGGGGAGACTGGTTCACGACCCAGAAGTATCGCGTGCGGAAACGACCGCGCGGTGGCCCGGCGCCTTTGTCCACTCCCCGGACGCCCGATCGCGGTGCATCCCGTAGTGTGGGCGCTTGCCTCCGACCAGGATCCCGTCCATGCCCTTCGCCGCCCCACCCCAGCCGTCGCCGCCCCACACCCTCGACGTTCGCGGGAAGGCCTGCCCCATCCCGGTGGCGCGCACCGCCCAGACCGTCGGCGCGATGGCGCCGGGAGAGGTTCTCGAGGTGCTGGCCACCGATCCGGACGTGGACCTCGACGTGCGGGCCTGGACCCTTCGCTCCGGCAACGAGCTGCTCTCGCTCGAGCAGGAGGGGGAGGAGTTCCTCATCCGGGTGCGGCGCGCGTGAGCCCGGACGCGGCGGCCATCCTCGCGGAGCCGCGCATCGCTCCCTCGATCCTCTCGGCCGACTACGCCCGGCTCGGCGAGCAGCTCGCCGAGGTCCTCGACGCCGGGGCACGCGTGATCCACGTGGACGTGATGGACGGCCACTTCGTGCCCCCCATCACGGTCGGTCCCCTGGTGGTCGATGCCATCCACGAGCAGGTCCACGCGGCGGGCGCGCTCCTCGACGTGCACCTCATGATCGAGCTTCCGGAGCGCCACGTGGACGAGTTCGCCGCAGCCGGTGCGGACGTGATCACCATCCACCACGAGGCCACGCCCCACGTGCACTTCACGCTCGGGCGGGTGCGCGAGGCCGGATGCCGCGCCGGGGTGGCGCTCAACCCCGGCACCTCACCCGACACGGTGGACGCCTTGAGAGCGGTAGCCGACCAGGTGCTCTGCATGACCGTGAACCCCGGGTGGGCCGGCCAACGCTTCATCGCCGACTCGCCCGAGAAGGTGGCCCGCCTGCGCGCGCTCGTCCCCGAGGGGGTGCCACTGGAGGTGGACGGTGGCCTGGACGAGGCCACCGTGGCCACCTGTGCCCAGGCCGGGGCCTCGCTCTTCGTCGCCGGATCCGCGGTGTTCGGCCAGTCGGACCCGGCGGAGGCCTACCGCCGGCTCGCGGCGGCCGCGGGCGAGCGCTGAGCCAAGATCGGGCCCCTTCTAGCTAAGCCGATGCTAGGGTCCGGTGATGGTTCGGGTCGGAATGCATGAGGCCAAGAGCCAGCTCTCGCGACTGGTCGACCTCGCCGAGCGCGGTGAGGAGGTCGTCATTCAACGCTCCGGCCGCCCCGCCGCCCGGCTGGTCCCGGTACAGCGCCGACGCCCCGCCGCGGAGGCGTTCGGGGCGCTGCGGGGCGAGATCCAGCTGGCCGACGACTTCGACGAGCTTCCCGCCGAGCTCGCCGAGCACTTCCGGTAACCCTCCTGCTCGACACCCATGCGGTCCTGTGGTTCCTCGCGGGGGACCGGCGCGTGGAGGGCGCGCGGGCTGCCATCGAGGGCAGCCGCGCACCGGTGCTGATCAGTGCCGTGTGCGTGTGGGAGGCCGCCATCAAGAGCACGCTCGGCAAGCTGCGCGTGCCCGACGACCTGCCCGAGCGCCTGGAGGAGTTCGCGTTCGAGCGCCTGCCGGTCACCGATGTTCACGCCTGGGCGACCCGCGCGCTACCGCCTGTTCACAACGACCCGTTCGACCGACTGCTCGCGGCCCAGGCGGTCTGTGAACGCGCCACCATCGTTTCCGCCGACACGGTTTTCGACCGGTACGCGGTTGCGCGCATCTGGTGACCGGGGGCGGGACCTGACGACTCCGCCCGCTTGACGAGCAGGCGGGTCGGCGGCGGCCGGGGAGCGGTTAGCCGCGCCGCTTTCGCTTGCGCCGGCCGGCTCCCGGCGTGGACTCGGAGCCGCCAGAGGGAACGTCGCGGCTCCCAGGCTCGGCGCCGTTCTGCCCGGACCCCCGGCTCTCGGGCTCGGTGAACGCCGCTGGACCTTCGCCTCCTTCGCCCTCCGCGCGCCGCCGCTCGAGCTCCTCGCGCTGCTGGGCCGGGCTCGGCCACGGGAGCGCCTCGCCGCTCTCCCAGGCCGGCCCTCGTCCTCCCGGCCAGCGCCCGAGGACCAGAAGCCCGACCGCGCCGATCCAGAAGAACAGCAGCGTCGGAGGGCCACCGAGGAAGGGAAGCACCGAGATCAGCGCGGCCACCACCGCGAGCACGCCCATGAAGCGACTGAGCAACCCGGCCCGCATGGCGTTCAACCCGATGAACACGAGCGCGAGCCCGAGCGCGATGCTTCCGGCGAGGCTCACACCCTCGAGCCAACCTGGGCTTGCGTCGCCCAGCAGGGCGGCGGCGCGCTCGCGGGTGGGTGGCCCCGCGGCGAGCTCGCGCCCGGCGCCGACGCGGGTGACCGCGCCCACCACCACGGTCACCGCCAGCAACACGGGCCCGAGCACGGCCAGCGTGAGCGCCGCGCTCGGCGTCTGCGGGCGGCGATACCGCGTGGCTCTGTAGAGGTAGGCGAGCACAACGGCGAGCAGCGCCGTGCCGATGGCCTGAAGCACGCTCGCCACGATGAAGTCCGCCGGCTCGCGCTCGGCGGCCACGAGCAGCTCGAGCGCGTTCCGCGGAGGCTCGCTCAGCGCGAACCGGAGGTAGAGGCCGGCCAGCAGCAGGATGGCGATCGCCGCGAAGGCCGCGACGCCGGCCACCCGGCCGGCGCGGCGCTCCCACTCGAGCTGCCCCTCGTGCGCCACGGCCGCGCTCATCTACGGGCGAGAGTCGCCCGTCGCGGCCGGCGGGAGCTCGAGGCCCTCGGAGCGCGGCGGGTAGTACTCGGGATCCTCGGACTCGACGATCCGCGAGACCCGCTCGCCGACGGCGAGAATGAGGTTCAGGCCGGGCGCCATCAGCCCGATCAGCGTCTCGAACTGCCCCCGGCGGCGACGCTGGGCGGGCGTGAGCACGGCCATTGCGGCTATCCCCCGCGCTGGCGGAAGAAGAAGTCGGGAAGGGCCGCCTTGGCCACCTCGGCGGTCATCTGCTGGGCGAGCTTGAGGTCCCCGGCACGCACCGCCAGGTCGTCGATGGTCACGATGCCGGCCAAGCGCTCGCCGTCGCGCAGAGGAAGGCGGCGGATGCGGTGCTCGACCATGAGCGCCGCCGCCTCCTCGAGGTCCATCTCCACCTCTCCGGTCACCAGCGGCCGGCTCATGTGGTCGCCCACGGGCTCGGAGGCGTCCACGCCGTCGGCCACCACGAGCAGCGCGAGGTCGCGATCGGTCACGACCCCTACGGGCCGCTCACCGTCGGTCACCACGACCGAGCCCACGTTGCGGTCGCGCATGAGCTCGCCCACCGCGCGCACCGGGTCCTCCGGCTGAGCGGTGACCACCTGGTGGGTCATGAACTCCCCGACGCGCATCGCCTGCCGACCCTAACAAGGCCGCCGCGGAAGCGGGCCTCGCCACCACGGCGCTCGCTTCCGACTCACTCGATGCTCAGTGCGAGCTTTCCCCGCACGTGGCCCATCTCGAGGCGCTCGTGGGCATCGGCGGCGCGATCGAGCGGCCAGACGCGCTCGAGGGACACCGAAAGCCTCCCGTCCTCGGCCATTCGTGTGAGCTCCGTGAGCTGTCCGCCGCTCGGCCGAACGAACACGTAGTGGCCCGTGAGCCCACGAGCGGTCTGCTCGGCGGACAGGTCCGGGGGATCGGCGATCGACACGAGGCGACCACCGTCGCGCAGCAGGCCAAGGCCCTCGCTCTGCACCTCGCCGCCGATGGGGTCGAGCACCGCGTCGATGCCGTCGGGATGCTCGGCGCGGATGGCGTCAGCCACGTCCTCGCTGCCGTAGTCGACGGTCCACGCGGCTCCGAGGCCACCGACGTAGTCGTGGTTGCCCGTGCTCGCCGTCGCGATCACCCGCGCTCCGAGGCCCGCGGCGATCTGGACGGCAAAGGAGCCGACGCCTCCCGCCGCGGCGTGCACCAGCACCGTCTCGCCCTCGCGTATGGCCGCCGTCTCCACGAGGGCCTGGTAGGCGGTGAGGCCGGCGAGGGGGATGGCCGCGGCCGCGGTCACGGGCATGCCCTCGGGCCGCCGGGCTACGAAGGACTCGGGAGCGGCCACGAGCTCCCCGTAGGTGCCCTCCTCGAGGGAGGGCTTCCTGCAGTAGGCGTACACGGCGTCGCCCGGGGCGAAGCCGGTCACCGCGGGGCCCACCCGCTCGACGACCCCCGCCGTGTCCCAGCCCATGACCACCGGGAAGTGGAAGGGAAAGGCCCCGGCCAGGTTTCCCGCGCGAATCTTCGCGTCCACCGGGTTCACCCCGGCGGCGCCCGCGCGGATGAGCACTGTGTCCGGGCCGACCTTGGGATCGGGCAGCTCGAGCAGCTCGAGCCGGTCCCGTCCTCCCCACTCGTTCACGGCGATGGCCCGCATCTCGTTTCCCTTCGCTCGCGCGTCCGTTGGCTCGGGGCCGCCAGGCTACCGACACCGGAGCGGGGTGCGGTGCTCAATCGCGAGGGGCGGTTGCCTCAACCGCCCCGTCGCAGCACACGTCCCCGAACCTCATGTGCGCGCCGGCGCACCTCCGCGTCCTCGGGCAGCCGCGACCACTCGGAGGCGAACTCCGCCCCGAACACCAGCGCGTTGCACACGGCGAACACGAAGAGCAGGAGGGCCATGAGCGCTCCGAGGGACCCGTACAGCGCGCCGAAGTCGGCGAGGTGCTCGAAGTAGACCTCGAGGCCCCCGCGAACGACGCTCACGAGCGCCGCGGCCACCAGCGCGCCGGGCCAGATCTCGCGTACGCGCGGGCGCGGGAACGGCAGCACGCGGTAGAGGAAGAGGATCACGAGCGCGGTGAACAGGAACGGCAGGACGTCGCCGAGCCCGTCGAGGAGGAGCGCCCCGAGCGACCTGCCCCGCTCTTCGTCCTCGAGCAGCGCGGCGGCGCGCTGGGTCGCGGTGAGCGACAGCGAGAACAGGAGCAGGACGGTCGCGCCGAGCACGAGCGAGAGGTCGAGCGCCTTGCGCCTGAGCAGGGGCGGGCGCTCCTCGATGTCCCACGCCTGGTTGATCGAGTGGCGGAGCGCGCCCATCACCCCGCTCGCCGCCGCGAGCAGCAGGAGCACCGAGATCGGGCCGAGCCTTCCGGCGCCGCCGAGCGCGTCGCCGAGCGTGCGCTCGAGCTGTAGGCGGTCGGCTTCCTGCGCGAGCGGCACGTTGTCGAACACCGCGCTCACGACCCGGACGCGCACCTCCTGGTCGTCGAACACGAGGCCAAAGCCGCCCACGAGCAGCATCGCGAGCGGTACGAACGACAGGACCGCGAAGAACGCGATCTGGGCGGCGTCGCGATGGCCGCGGTCATCGACGAACTCCGCGCACGCCCGCCACATGGTGAGCTGGACGCGGTCGGCGAGGCGCCCGATGCGGCCGGCGCCTCGCACGCCCCGGAGCCGGGCGGAGGTCAGCCTCCGCCCCCTCGCATCGGCTGCCGGCGCCAGTAGGTGAGCGAGCGAAGGAGCCACTCGAGCGGCCCGAAGCGCAGGTGGCGCAACCACCAGCCGCTGAGCAGGACCTGGAGGGCGAAGATGGCCAGCGAGAGCGCGAGGAGCAGCGCGGAGCCCACCCGGCCGTAGAGCCCGAGGCCGTAGCCGTAGAAGATCGAGGTGGCGATAAGCGACTGCAGGATGTAGTTGCTGAGCGCAAGCCGCCCGACGCGGGCGAGGGGGGCCAACCTGCGCCGCCACTCCTCGCCGCGGAGGAGAAGCAGGGCGATGCCTGCGGCGTAGGCGAGCGCCTGGACCGGGCCGGCAATCGTGAGGAAGCCAAAGCTGGCGAGGTAGGTGGCCGAACTGGCCGAGTCGGCCGCGACCCGCAGCGTGGCGCCGGCAAAGCTTCCAGCCAGGCCCACGAGGAGGCCGATGACCAGCACGCGGCGCAGCAACGGCCGCTCTGCGGCCGGGTCATGCAGCACGCCGCGGCGTGCTGTCCACATCCCCACCAGGAACATGGCGAGCACCACGGGGCCGTGGAGGACGAGGACGAACAGCACGCTGGAGTACTCGCTCCAGCGCTGACGGACCAACTCCGGAAACGATCCCTCCCGCGCGATGGCTAGGGCCTCCGACCCGGCCCGGCGGAGCTCCGCGTCTGCCTGAGCCGCCTCAGGCGCGGCGCCGACGAGCACGGTCACCACCGTGAGGAGCACGATCGGAACGACGGCCACGATAAGGAGAGCGCCGGCCCACCTGAGCAGTGTCCGGTCGGCTCGGCGCTCGAAGAGCAACAGCGGCTGCCGAGGACCGCGTAGATGGCGAGGATGTCACCCGCCCACAGCAGGGTCACGTGTGCGAGGCCGAGGAGGAGAAGCCCCGCGAGGCGGCGCACGTAGCGCCGCCGGGGAGAGCCCGGAGCGTCCCGCGATAGCTGAACGGCGAAGCCGTAGCCGAACAGGAACGAGAAGAGAGGGTAGAACTTTCCCTCGGCGAGGAACGTGACAAGCCACCGGGCGGCGCGGTCGACGGCGCCCGGAAGCTCCCGCGTCAAGAAGTCGGGGTCCACGATTCCAGGCGTGGCGACGAACGGCATGTTCACCACCAGGATTCCCGCCACGCCCCTCAGCACGTCGAGGACGACCATCCGCTCGCCGGTGCCCACGGGACCCGGTGTGTCGGCCTCGGGCGCCTTCTGAGCGATCGCCGGACCGGCGCCCGCCGCTCGGAGAGCCCGATAGTACGATCGTCGCCGGCTTCCGGGGTGGCCGACATACGGCGAGCTTAAGAGGGGCTAGTGGCGACGGTCACAGCAGCCCCCGCACCGCCCCCGCCACCGCCGCGGGATCCTCCAGATGCACGAAGTGACCCGCGTCGGCCTCGACCATCCGCGCCGTGGGCAGGAGCTCGACGAGGGCTCTCGCCGTGGCCCGCCGGACGGCCGGCGATCGCTCCCCCGAGACCACCACCACGGGCGCCGCGATGGCCCGGAGCTTCCGCGGCACGTACTCCCACGCGGGCGCCGACGTGAGGTCCGCGGCGAAGGGCAGCGCGCTTGCGCGGGCGCGCTCGGCGCGCTCGGGGCCGAGCCGCTCGAGCACGTCCGGGCCGCCGCCGAGATCCTCGAGGTAGGCCTCCACCGCGCCGGCGGGTCCGCCCTCGCGGGCTCCGGCGGCCAGGAGCTCGCGGAGCGCCGCGGTGGCCTCCCGGCCCGCGGCCACCAGCGAGAGCAGCGCCGGCTCGACGAGCACCGCCGCGCGTACGAGCCCCGAGTGGCGCACGAGCAGGTCGAGGGCCACGAGGGCGCCCACGTCGTGAGCGCACAGCACGGCGGGGGCCGCGCCCCGCGCCTCGATCACCCGCGCGGCGTCCTCGGCCTGCTCGGGGGTCGAGGTGGCGCGGAAGGGACCGTACGTGGCGCTCTCACCGTAGGCGCGCCGGTCGTAGGACACGGCCCGCACGTCGTCACCGAGCGCAGCCACCGTCTCCGTCCAGCTCGCGCGGTCGAGGCCCGGCCCGTGCACGAGCACCACCGCCGGTCCCTCCCCCTGCTCCTCGACGGCGAGCGCGGCCCCCGCCGCCTCGACCGTGCTCCGGCTCACTTCCCTACTGGATAGAACCGGTTGAGCAGGGGAAGCAGCGCGCGCCGCGGGGCAATCCGCCCGGACACGGCGCTCACCTGGTTGAAGACTCCGGGGACGACCGAACGGCGCCCACTCGTCATGGCGTCGACTCCTGCCCGCGCCACCGTCGGCGAGTCCATCATCGCGAAGTCGGGAGCACTCGAGGCGTCGGCCTCCATCCCTCCCACCTCGAAGAACTCGGTACGGGTGGCGCCCGGACAGAGGGCCGTGGCCGTCACGCCGGTCCCGGCGAGATCGGCGTGCAGGGCCTCGGTGAACGAGAGCACAAAGGCCTTGGTCGCACTGTAGGTGGCCTGGCGGGGAAGGGGCTGGAAGGCCACCACCGAGGCCACGTTGAGGATGGCGCCGCGCCCGCGAGCCACCATCTCCCCGACGTAGTCCACGCAGAGATCGTGGAGCGCCTCCACGTTCAGCCGCACCATCGCCTTCTCGCTCTCGGGGTCGAGGGCTTGGAGCCGGCCACCCGAGCCGTAGCCCGCGTTGTTTACGAGCACGTCGACGGTGAGCCCGAGCTCGTCCACCCGCGTGCGGATGCGCTCGCGCTCCTCGGCGCGGCCTACGTCGCCGGCCAGCGCCTCGGCGCGGATGCCGTAGGCGCTCTGAAGCTCGTCGGCGAGGGTGCGCAGACGCTCCTCGCGGCGAGCCACCAGCGTGACCCCGTGGCCGCGGCGGGCCAGCTCCCGGGCGATGTCGGCTCCGATGCCCGACGAGGCGCCGGTCACGAGACAGGTCGAAGTGGAGGACGGTACGGGCAGCGCCATCGGCGGGCGCGAGCTTAGAGGCTGTCGGCTCCCCCTACACTCGTGGGCGTGTCCTCCGAGGATCCCTTTGGAATGTTCGGCGATCCCGAGGAGCTTCGCCGGCGCATGGCCGAGCTGGCCGAGAACATGCAGGGCGCCCAGAAGGTCGCGTGGGCCGACAACGCGATCAAGCTCGCGGTGGACATGACCGTGGCGGGCATCAACCGCATGAACCTGCAGGGCAACGCCGAGGATCAGGCGCGTCAGCTCCGCGAGGCGATGGGAACGATGTTCCCCGAGGCGGTCACGCTCGTGCGCGAAGCCCGAGAGGGCTTCGGCACCTGACTGACCTGCACCGCGCCTCTCCCGCTACGGGGTGAGAGCTAGATCCGTCGCCTCTAGGCGGTGCCGCTCAAGCTCTCGACGCTGCTCGGTGGCTCGCGCGATAAGCGCGGCGAAGTCAAAGCCCGCGAGCCGGAGATCGCCTCCTACCGATCGCTCGAGCGATCGCCACATTGAGAGCTTTCCCTCCACGCCGAGCGACAGGCCCTCGAGCTCGACCACGCGGCTGAGCGGCGAGTAGCCGGTGAGCTGGCCGTTGGGCTTCAGGCGGCCGACCTTCTCTCCCGCCCAACCGAAGAGCACCTTGAGGCGATCCTGCGGCAGGCCGAGGTGGTCCATCACTCGCTCCAGGGTGCTTCGGTCCTCCTCGACCTCACGCACCAGCCGGGGGAGGAACCGCCCGAGCTCGCTGCCGCGGTTGCTCGCCGAGGCGCGCCGCGCGAGCTCGACCCCGACGGTGGCGCCGGCCAGATGGTCGTTCAAGTAGATCGCCGTGCGCCTCGGGTCGATCCCCGAAGCGCCTGCGTGCGGTGTGGTGGGCATGGGCGGACCTTAGACTCGATCCACCGTCGCGCTATCGATCGACCGCATCCAGCGTCGCGATCGAGCGGTTGGGGAAGCCTCAGTGAGCCGGGATGAGGTCATCGAGATGGATGGTCGAGATCGCCGCGTCGCGGCACGCCCGCAGGAGTCGCTCGTCGACGGTCACCAGGGGGGCTCCAAACGCCTCGGCAGCCGCGGCGTACGCCGCGTCGTACGCGCTCATCCGATCCCGCAAGGACCAGATGCGGCGTACGCGTGGCGCGGTTGCGTCGAGCACCAGATCCAACTCGCTCAGCCACTCGACAGCCGCGAGGCCCTGCTCGGACGTCAGGACATCGCGCAGCGTGAGGCGCCGCACGGCGCTGACCGCCTCGACCAGACCGTGGGCAGCAGAGATCAGCGTGAGCGTCGGGGACACGCCGTAGCGCGAGAGCAGGCTGTCCGCACCCCGCCGGTGGCGTCCAGCCACCACGAGCTCGACGAGGACCGACGCGTCCGCGACCAACAGGTCGAGCTCAAGGGCTCCTGGCAGGGCGATCCTCGCGGATTACCTCGGCGATGTCGACATCGACTGGCCGGCGGCGGTGCCGGATCTCATCGATGAGCCGGGAGCGCTCGACCTGGTCGAGGCCCAGCCCACGCCGAAGGGCCTCGATCGCGCGCCGGTTCTTGGATACGCCACCCGCGCTCGCTGCGGCCGCCAGCGCGACATCGAGCTCCGGGGGAACGTTGCGGAGATGAAGCGTAGCCATGAGATCGCGATGATAGCGTCAATGGCTGCAGTCTGCTAGCAGTCCCGAAACCCGAACCCCCGCGGTCGAGGCTGCAATAACGAGCTGAGCGCCCGAGCGACAGGCCCGGACTCAGCTCAGATCGTGATGGCCTCGGCCAGGTGGGTTGCCCGTGCGAGTCGTTGATCGGTGGTGACAAGCGGGGCCTCCAGTTGCGCGGCCAGCTCCACGTACAGCGCATCGACCAAGCGCAGATCGGCGCGACGCGCCCATGCCCCCTGGAGCAGCGGCGGCAGCAGGTGGCGGCGCACCGGCATCGACGCGAGCAGCGCCAGCCGCTCGTCGACATCGGTCTTCTGAAGCCGACCGGCGCGAGACAGGCGCCCCAGCGCGGAGAGCACCTCGGCATCCAGGTGCGCCGGGGCGTGCCAGACGGTGTCTTCAAGGCGTGCACTGACCGCCGCCGCGTGCGCCGTGCCGGCCAGCACATCGACCAGCGCGGAGGCGTCCACCACGACCGGTTCAGCCAGGGTCGTCGCCTGCCAGCTCGTCGCGCGCGGCCACCAGCGCCTCGAGCACGTGCCGGTGCTCGACCGCCACCGCCGGCAGCGCCGCCACCCGGGCAAGCCACTCGGACGCGGCGTTGCCGGCCAGCTCTGCTTCGACTGCCGCTCGCGTCAGGGCCGACACGTTCAGCCCCCCCGCTCGTGCCCGATCGGCCAGCTCGTCCGGGAGGTACACGTTCACTCGAGCCATACACACATGGTACACACATCGAGGGTGCTCCCATACGAGAGTCCTGGAGCCGTCAGGCCGAGGCCGTCCGCCCTCCCGTCCCCGCCGCCCGATCCTCCCCGCGCACCTCCGCACGCCCGCGGCGCACGATCGAGCGCCAGTCGGTGGTCCGGAACACGAGCGAGAGGGCGAGGAAGCCCATCAGCACGTTGAACGCGGCGATCGAGAGCTGCTGGCCCACCGAGTACGCGGCCACCTGCGAGCCGCTGGCCACCCCGGCGAAGACCACCGCGAGGAGAGCCTGCTGGGCACCGGCGCCCTGAGGGGTGAAGGGAACCAGGTTGGCGAGGTTGTACACCACCGAGACGAGCAGCACCGCCGACACCGAGCCGGGGATGTTGAACGCCTCGAGCATGAGCCAGAAGCCGGCGAGGCGCACGACCCACGCCACGGCCTGCAGCGAAGCCACCTCGCGCATGTACCTGCGGCGGTTGCCGAGGATGGTCAGGCCCTGCCGGACCCGGGACCAGAAGGCCTTCACCCGGACCGACAGCACCGCCATCGCCGTCCAGGCGCCCACCAGGAGGGCGGTGATCAGGAAGAGCGCGAACTGAGGGTGCTGGGCGAAGTAGGCGAGGTCGAAGGCGGGCAGGCGCGAGAGCCCGGGTAGGTCCGGAAGCCTGTCCTGGGTGGCCGCGAAGGCGAGCAGAAGGAGGGCCATGGGGAGGTCGAAGACCCACTCGACCAGGAACGAGGAGCCCACCGCCGAGTAGCTCGAGCGCGGAACCGACTGCTTGGCGAGATAGAGCTTGGCCGCCTCCCCGGGCCGCCCCGGGATCACGCTGTTCACCCCGAGCCCCGTGGCCTGCGCCGCCCAGACGTTGCGCCAGCGAAAGCGCTCGGTGGGATATGCGGCCCGCAGGGCGTTGAACCACGCGCGCGAGCGCACGAGCACGAAGAGCGCGTGGAGGAGCAGGCCTCCGAGCAGGAAGCCCCACGAGACCGAGGCGAGGTTGGACACGAAGGCCTCGACCGCGCCGAGAAAGGAGCCGATGGAGCTGGCGAAGGGGGCGATCAGGGGAGGGTAGGGGCGCCGACCCGATGGAACCGAGCGTGCGCTACCAGCCGAGCGTGCCCGGCGCGCCCTTGAACGGCCCCACCAGATCGCTCGTGATCCATCCGCCGTAGAAGCCTCCCGGCTGCGGCCGCACGAGCTCCTCGTCGAGGTAGCAGGCGTCCATGCGACCCGGGTAGAGGGTGATGTGGTCGCGCAGGGCCGCGTAGGCGGGCACGGGGTCCGGGTAGCACCAGGCGGCACGCGCCTCGCGGCGCCCGCCGGCTTCCACGTCGAGGTAGGAGGCCACGCCCTTCCACTCGCAGAAGCTCGATCCGCTCGCGGGGCTGAAGTGCTCGCCCCCGACGTCCTCGGGCGGCAGGTAGACGGTCGGCGGGTGGCTCGTCTCGAGCACGCGCAGAGCGCGCGTGGAGTCGGCGATGGTCACCCCGCCGAGCACCACGCGCACCCGGCGCTCGCACGGGACGAGCGCCGGCGGGCGCGGGTAGTCCCACACGTTCTCGGGTGTAGCGCTCAACGCAGCAGCCGTGAGAGGCGGCGATCCTTCAGGACTCGGCCACCCGTCTGCTCGGCGGGGCAGTACGTGGTCACGCGGTCCTTGTAGAAGATGGCCTCGAGCGTGGCGCCGCAGCGCGGGCAGGCCTCACCGTGGCGGTTGTGGACCTTGAGCGGCATGGGCGCCTTGTCGGGTAGCGAGTCGCCCACCACCTGCTCGTAGTGGGCGAGCGCGTCGCCGAGCACCTGATCGACGGCGCCGTGCAGACGCTCCACCTCCCCCGTCGCCATGTCGGCGCCCGTCCGAAAGGGGGACTCGAAGGCGGTCCACAGGATCTCGTCCACCCACGAGCGCCCGATCCCCGCGATCGAGCGCTGGTCGCGTAGGAGCGGGTGCAGGTGGCGCTGCTGCTCGACGATGGCCGAGAACTCCTCGAGCGGCGGGGCGGGCCAGGCCTCGGGCCCGAGGGTGGCCACCTCCTCCTCGGCGTCCACCGCCTCGGCTCGGACGAGCTTCGCCCACGCACGCTGCTGGGTTCCGAACTCCCGCAGGCGAAGCTCGCGGCCGTCGGCGGTGCGAACGAGAAGGCGCGACCGGCGGTCCCGCAGGGAGGCCCGTTCGGAGAAGAGCTGCATCCGCCCCGCCGACATCAGGTGAACGAGCACGGCGAGCTCCCCGAACTCGACCACCAGCATCTTCCCCACCCGGCGAACGCCGGAGATCGACGTGCCCACGAGCGCCTCGAGCGGGGGATCGAAGGTCTTCATGGTCACCATTCCGGGCGCGAGCACCGACTCCACCGGCACGCCGGTGAGCGCTCGGCTGAGCCGCCGCGCGGTGATCTCGACCTCGGGGAGCTCGGGCATGGGGGCTAACCGCCCGGCTGCTCGATGCGGCCGAGGACTTCGGGCTCGGCCCGCGCGGCGGCAGGGGCGGGCCTTCCCGGTGTCGCCGTCGCGACCGCCCCGGCCCCGATGCTCCCCTCCGCAGCGCCCGGTCGGGAGATCTCGAGCGGCTCGGTCTCCCCACTGCGGGGGTCCACCACCAGGATGCGGTGGTTGCCCGTGTCGGCCACCACGAGGCGTCCGTCGGGCAGCACGTCGAGGCCGCCCGGCGCGTCGAGGCCGGCGACGCCCAGGGTGGCCAACCGACCGTCGCCCCACACCCGCAGGCGCGAGTTGAAGGTGTCGGCCACGTAGAGGGCGCCGTCGGGGGCGGCAGCCACGCCGAGGGGATGCTGCAGGCGTGCACTGTCGCGGTCGCCGTCGGCGGCGCCCCACTCGAAGAGATCCTGGCCCACGAGCGTGGTCACGAGCCCGTCGCGGAGCACGCGCAGCGCGGACACCTCGGAGTCGACGAAAGCCACGCCCCCGTCGGGCAGGCTTGTTACGCCCGAGGGCTGCGCCAGCAGCGCGCTTGCGGCCGGACCGTCGACGATGCTCTCCCCACCGGTGCCCGCGATGGGATGAGCGCCCGAGCCGTCGATGGCCCACAGGCGGTGGCGGCCCGCCTCGCACACCACGAGCCGCTCGCCCTCGCGGACCACGTCCCACGGCGAGGAGATGCCCTCGGCCAGGAGCTCCGGATCGCCCGCGGGGGGAACGCGCCAGACGCGGTCGGCCACCGCCTCGCAGACGAGCACGCCACCACCGTCGAAGCGGACGCCCTGGGGCTGTGAGAAGGGGCCGAGCTCGGCCTGGAGGACGCCGTCGAGGCCGAGCACCAGCACCCGGTCGTGGCCGGTGTCGGCCACCGCGAGGCGCCCCGCGCCGTCCGAGGCCACCTTGCCGGGGAAGGCGAGAACGCCGGTGGCCGCCGTATCGGGGCGCACGTCCAGAGGTCCGCGCCGCAGCGTGCCGGCAGTCTCGGCCTCGGCCACCGTCGACTCGATCACCTCGGCCAGCGTGGCCGCGTGGCCCTCGCCGGACACCCCGCCCAGCACGTAGCCGGCGGGGTCGACGAGCACGAGCGTGGGCCACCCGCGCACGCCGTACTCCTGCCAGGTGCGCATCTCCGGATCGTCGATCACCGGGTGGCGGACACGGTGGCGCGCCACCGCCCGCACCACGGCCGCGTGATCCGTCTCGTGCGGGAACTTCGGCGAGTGCACGCCGACCACCACGAGCACGTCGGCGAAGCGCTCCTCGAGCTCGCGGAGCTCCTCGAGCACGTGAATGCAGTTGATGCAGGCGAGCGTCCAGAAGTCGAGCAGGACGATCTTGCCTCGCAGGCGTGCCAGCGAGAGTGGGGCGGGCACGTTGATCCAGCCGCCGGAGCCGCGCAGCTCGGGCGCCCGGACCCTGGGGCGGGTGGTGGCCACGGACTGGATTCTAGGAGCGGGCCGGGCGCGGGCAGACGCACCTTCCGCCATCGAGAGCGTAGGGTTGGCGGCGTGAAGATCGCCGTGTCCTCCGACGAGCGCACCGGTGTGGCCGACGCCCTCGTGGAGGGGCTGCGCCGGCGCGGGCACGAGCCCGCACTACACGGGGCGCTCGGCGAGGAGGAGCGCCACGACTGGGCCTGGGCCAGCGAGGTGGCGGCCCGCGACGTGGTCGAGGGGCGCGCCGAGCAGGCCGTGGTGTGCTGCTGGACGGGCACCGGCGCCTCGATCGCGGCCAACAAGGTGGCGGGCGCGCGGGCCGCGCTCTGCTCCGACGCCGAGACCGCCCGCGGCGCCCGCCGGTGGAACGACGCCAACGTGCTCGCCCTCTCCCTGCGCACTACGAGCGAGGCGGTGCTCGACGAGGTCCTCGACGCGTGGTTCGAGGCCGCGCCGAGCGACGATGCCAACGACGTGGCCAACGTGCGGCACCTGGACGAGATCTCCGGATAGAGGCTCCGCGGTGACTCGCGGGAGCGGCTCCCCCCGCGCCCGCCACTCAAGAACCGCTACCCCCTCTTGCTCGACTGCGATCGTCTCCGACAGACCGTAGGAGACTGGGTACCTTTTCGACATGCCGCCCCGCGTGCCCGCGCTCACCCCTCCGGCCCCTGATCGGCCAGCGTCTTCTACACCGCCGGCGGACAAGCTGGAGCGATCTGCCTCCCGGTGAACGCCGCGGCGA
>JBPCRE010000242.1:0-17117 GCA_050997195.1 Thermoleophilaceae bacterium | reverse complement strand
CGGTTGGGTGGTTGTTGTTCGGGTTCTGTGCGTTCTTCTGTCGGGTCTGTTGGTGGCGATACGGCCGCGGATGGGGGGCCCCCCCCTCCCCCCCCCCCCCGGGGCAGGACCATCGAGCTACAGAGCTTCGACACCATCGAGGCCGAACTCACCGAATGGCTGTGGGAGGGGCGGATCCCCAGGGGGATGCTCACCCGATTGGTCGGGACCGAGGGCCTAGGGAAATCCGCGGCCACGCTCGCGATAGCGGCCGCGCTCACCCGGGGGGCCCTCCCGGGGACCTTCGAGGGCACCCCCACCGACGCGGCCCTCATTACGGTTGAGGACGACCCCAGGCGGACGATTTGGCCCAGGTTGGTCGCGGCGGGGGCGGACCTCGAACGGGTCCACACCGTGAAGGTCGCCGAGGACGGGCAGGGCGCGGGGTTCGTACTGCCCCGGGACGCCGCCGATCTCGGGCGCAAGCTCGGGGACGCCGGGGTATCGCTCGTAATCATCGACCCCCTATCGGCCGCGCTCGATCCAAAGCTCAACTCGCACAAGGATACGGACGTTCGGGAGGCCATGGGGCCCCTCGGGGCCGCGGCCGAGGAGCACGATTTCGCCATGTTGGGGGTGATGCACACCAACAAGGCGGCGACCACCGACGCCCGGCAGCGCGCGATCGGATCCGCCGGGTGGCGCTACATCGTGCGCTCGGAGCTGTACCTAGGGGTGGACCCCGACGACCCCGGGGGTAAGGAGGGTCAGGGGCGGGCCATCGCCCACTCGAAATGCAACGTTGGGCGGATGGCCCGCACGGTCCGGGTGAAGCTGAGCGAGGCCACGGCCACGGTCAAGGGGCGGCCGCAGAAGTACGTGCGGGCCGACTTCGGTGAGGAGTGCGATCACACCGCCAACGAGCTGCTTGCGGCGGAGGCCGGGGTAGAGCGAGAGGGCCCGACCAAGCAGACGGCAGCCATGGGGTTGATCCACGAGATGCTCGCCGATGGCCCCAAGGCGGTCGCCGCGCTAAAGCAGGCCGCCGAGGACCGGGAAATCAGCTGGCGCACCCTAGAGAGGGCTAAAGAGACCGCCGGGGTGAAGGCAAAGCAGGTGCCCGGCGGCTGGGTGTGGGCGCTACCGGGGGACCGCCTAGAACCGTGAGGAGGGGTCAGTCCGCCAAGCAGGCCGCCAGCTTGGCGGCCTGGGGTCAGTCCGCCAAACCCTGTGTGCCTTGGCGGTCTGGCGGCCTGCCCCTTCAAACCCAGTCTACAAGAGGGTTTGCGGCCGATTAGGCTTTGGCGGCCTGACTGGCGGACTGACCCTTTTTCGGGCTAAATCCGGCCGCCAAGGGGGGTCAGGCCGCCACACCGCCAAAGGTACGGGGAGTTGGCGGCCTGCCCTGGCGGTGTTCCCCCCTGGGGGAGTTATCCGGACGCCCAGCGGGGCTCTCCCCCGGCCTGACGGACGCCCCTCCGGTGGGGAGTGAGCGGAGGCCCATAAGCGGTCGCCGCGAAGCTGGCCGCGGCTTGCCGGCCCCCAGGAATCGCCTACTCGCCCTCGGCCTCCAGTAGGTCCGCGCAGATCTTGTCTGAGTCCGCCCCCACTCACAACCACGTTCTCGCTGGCTCCCTGCAACCCCAGCGCCCCTAGCGCCCCCACCGTCGAGAACCCGGCCCCGTGCGGGGAGCGCGGGGGCGTTGGGGGCGCGGGGGTGCGGTGCTACCCGGCCCGAGAGGGCGCGGCGCCGTAGCTCTTGGCCCCATGCGTCTCTCACGATGATCTTTGTGCCGGGCGCGATGTGGCGGCGCGGGGGGCGGCGTAGCAAGTAGCGGATCTGGCGCAGAAAAAGCCTTAAGCTCCTCTCGACAAGCAATCGGGGGAGGCCCGTTATGCCCACGTACGTCCACGCCAGCGGAAGCGACACCTGGCATTGGTGCCACAACTGCAACAACTACCCGGCCAACCCTTCCTCCAGTGAGAGGCACCCCGCCGGTGAGCGGCCCAAGAGCGGGGAGCTTTGCAATACGTGCAAGGGCAAGGAAGGGTCCGGGGACTGCCGCCAGTAGGAGGCCCGGCAGGCTTATAGGCGAGGGCCAAAGGGGCGGCACATGCCGCCCCTTTGTTGCGGCTTGGTGGCTACGTGTCGCCACTACAGATTTGCCGCCGGATAATGGGAACGCGCGTTCGTGTCCGGCGGTGGTGCGAGCATGGCCCGCGTGTCGGCCGAAGCCTTCCGCGCGCGTCTTCTCGACCTCCTGCCCATCTACGCCGCGACCGGCCGCCGGATTGCAGCACTCGACCTTCCGCCGGTCGATGATCGAACGGCCGCCCTAGCCCTCGCGGATGCCGCTGTCCGTCGCTGGGCTCGGGACGCCTTGGCTGTCGCGTCGGAACGCGAGGACGTCTTCGATGGCGTCGCCGGGTCGCTACGTGAGTTGCGTCCGGTCACCGATAACGCAAGCGCCGGAGCCGCCGCGGAGGTAGCCGGCGACCTCGCGACCCTGGCGCGCCCGATGCCAGGTCACGTTGACCTCGTGGACGTCGCCTCACACTCGGCCAAGGCAGCCACGGCGGCTTCCGAAGGGCGCTGGGAAGACGTCGGGACAGCGGCCGGGGACGCCCTGTACGCGCGCATCGACGCGGGGACGGAGTACGTCGTCAGCGAGGCCGGCGATGCACTGGCCGCGGTCGGACGCTAGACCAACCGGCGCAGCGGACTCTATGCCAGGCTACGGTGCGGCCTCCGCCCCGTCGCCTTCGGAGGTCTCATGTCGCTCGCGCCCGCCCGCTTGCTGTTGGTTCTCGGGGTCGTCACCGCACTCGCCGCGTTGGCGCTCATGGCGGGCATCTCTAAGCCCGTCGAATCAGCCAGCGCACATCGAAGCGGATGCCACTCCGCCCACAGCTGCCCAAGCGACCGGGCGACCTACCGCTGGCGCGGCCACCTCTGTGTGAGTGCTCGCAACCGAGGCAGCTTCAGCTCGCGGTTCGATACCCGGCGGCGCTACGGCGGGCTGACGTACTACTGCACGTCGTAGGGGCGGGACCCAGCCAAAGACGAACCTACTTCCCGGCCGGCCCGTATTCGGCGAGCATCGCCCAAGCCGCGCTCGACCTACCGGCCGCCGGTGACAGGGTGAGGGAGTGAGGGGGTCACGGACCGGCCCGGGGCTTCAGCCGCTCGCACGCCTCTTGGGCAATAGTCCCCGCGCTCGGCAGGGACGGGGACTTCGGGTGCTGCCACTGCATGTACTGGAGCACCACAGTGAGGACCGTTGCAATCAACATCGCCCACTGCTTCCAATCCTGACCGCTCCCCCGAGTGACGATCAGGTTGACGAGGGGTGCGAGGTTGGGGGCCTCCCCGGAAACCCGCTGGGCCGCCTCTTCTGGCGTACGGGCTTCGCGGAGGACCTCGATCAGTCGCTGTAGCCCCTCGCGCCCCAAGCCCTCCGCCGTCGTCACGACATTGAGCGTGTCATCGACTAGGGAATAGACGCCGTCTGGCACGCGGCTCATGCCCCCGCATTCCGGGCAGGGGCCAACGCGATTCCCTTCCATGGTGACTACAGCCGCGTCGCCCGCGATGAAGCTGGCGGTCGCCCAGACGGCACCACACTCACAGAACGCCGGAATCAGGGCCACGGGTAAAAGGTAAAGCGCCCGGGTCGACGGAGTGGGGCCGTTGTCGCTACTCCGGCTGCTTGCGGCGGCCCTGGCGAGCCTTTGCGGCCGCGTTCCACAGCTTGGGGTCGACTATGCGGGTGCCCGGGGGCCCCTGCTTGTACGGCGCGTAGGCCAGAATCCGCGCGACCTTCGTAGGGGCCCAACCCATTCGGCCGGCGATGGCCCGCGTGGAGTGGCCGCGTCGGGCCATATCGAACACTGACCGAACCACCGGCCCTTCCTGGGGGTGGGGGACCAGGGCCCCGTTGCGGGCCAGGTAGCCGAAGGGCGGACGACCACCGACATAGGCCCGGGGGTCGCGCGCGGCCTTCGCCACACGGCCGGCGGCTAGGCGGCGCACGGTCTCGCGCTTCGCGGCCTCCGCGGCGGCGTGGAGGATGGTCCGGGTGAAGCGGTCCGAGTCGCTGATCCCGTTTCCGCCATCGGCGAATAGGACGCGGGCCCCCGCGGCCATGAAGGCTCGCTCGATTAGGAGGGCCTGCAGGGTGTCCCTGGCGAGCCGGTCGTGGCGAGCAACCAAGAGGGCTCCGGAGCCGGTGGCGAGCACCCGATCCAACGCGGCCGACAGCCCCGGCCGATCGTCAAGGGGGGTGGTCCCGCTCACCCCCGGGTCGACGAAGGCCCCGACGACCGTCAGGCCCTCGCGCTGTACGAACGCCCCCAGGGCGGCCGCTTGCGCATCGAGCCCGTAGCCGTGCTCGGCCTGGTCCCGCCCGGAAACCCTCCGGTAGGTCACCGCGAGGGTCGGATCGGTGGCCGGGAGGGGGTTCATCGCGGGATTCGGTCGGGGGCGGAAACCCCGGTGCCGGTGCGGCCACCCTACCGCTTTCGTGCACGAAACGCAAGGGTAGTGTGCGCGTTGCGGAAAAGCGACCGCGACCGGGGGGCCCTCGCCACTAGTCGGGTGGTCCTCCCTCACACCGATGGGCGTTTGGGACCACCTACGGGAACGGCTAGGGTTGGGACCGTGAGGGCAGCCGCTTACGTTCGCGTGAGCACCGCCGGCCAGGCCGCCGAGGGCCTCAGTCTTGACGCCCAGGAGGGGCGCGTGAGGGCCTACATCGAGCACGCCGGGTGGACCCTCGTAGAGGTTTACGTCGAGGCGGGGGTCTCCGGCCGGCGGGACTCGCGCCCGGCCCTCGATCGGCTATTGGAGAGCCTCGACGCCATCGACGTCCTCGTAATCCCGCGGCTGGATCGGCTGGGCCGGAACGCCCGGGGGATGCTCGACCTATTCGCGCGGTTGAAGGCCGCGGGGGTCCGTCTCGTGAGCACGGAGGACGGCATCGACACCGGCACCTCCGCGGGGGGCCTCCTCCCCAACCTAATGGCGGTGCTGGCCGAGTACGAGAGCGAGGTACTGGGGGAGCGGGTGCGGGGGGTCACCGAGGCCCGCGTCCGCGACGGCCGCCACCACGGCCGCCCACCGTTCGGTTACGGCGTGGGGATGGCCCCAATCGAGGCCGAGGCCGTTGTGGTGGTGCGGCTCTACGAGGAGGCCGCGGCCGGGCTCTCACAGCGGGCCTCGGCCCGGCGGCTGAACGCCGAGGGGATCCCGACCCAACGCGGCCGTGACTGGACCCAGGGCACGGTCCGCAAGGTCCTCGCTAACCCCGCGTACCGGGGGGCGAACACGATCAAGGGCGCCGAGCACCCCGGCAACCACGAACCCATCGTCTCGGACGATCTATGGGGGGCGGTTGCATCCAACCGGGCGGCGGCCGCGCGGACACCCGGGGGAGGCCGGGGGCGGCCCCCGGCGGGGCGCCACTTGTTCACCCGGGGCCTCCTCCGGTGCGGCCTATGCCACGCGGCGATGGCCCCCCGCACCCGGGCGAACCGGGCCGAGCCCGACCAAGAAATCTACGAGTGCCTGGGGCGGAAGAATCGCGGGCCCGACCACTGCGACCAAGGCCCCATCCCCCGGGCGCCCATAGACTCTGCGGCCTTCGAGTACTTTGCCCGCCTCGGCCTCGATCTCGACGCCATGCGGGCCGCCCTACGGGCCGCGGTCGAGGCCAAGGCCGCCGAGGTCGGGGCCCTGACCAAGCAGGCCGAGGCCGATGAGCGCGCCGCCGCGGGGGCACTCGCGAAGGTCGACCGCGACTACACCCACGGCTCCCTTTCGGCCGAGCACTGGGGCGCACTGCGCGGCCCGTTGCAGGGGGAACACGACGGGGCGGTCGCGAAGCTGGGCCAGCTGCGGGCGCGGGGGGCCGAGGTCGCGGCCGCCGCCGAGGCCGCCGGGGACGCCGAGGGGGACGCCGTGGCCCGGGTGGCGGAGATCCGGGCAGCGGTCGCCGGGGAGATCGAGGCCGCCGACGGACTGGCCGGGGTCCGGGTTGCCCTACTGCGGATGTTTGAGGCGTTCTACGTCACGGAGGCCCCCGACCGGGAGTGGGAACCCGGGGAGGAGGAGGTCGCCAGGGATGCGGTGGCCGAGATCGAGGCGGAGGCCGTGGCCGAGGGCTCCCAGACGTTCTCCGCCCCCGGTTGGGTGATTATGCCGCGCCCCCGACCGGAGGTAGTCGAGGGCATAGACGAGGAGTGGTGGCCCATCCTTAGGAAAGACGCCGAGGGCTTGATCACGTAGTCGTCCGCGCCGCGGGCGAAGCCCCGCACGCGGTCGGCCTCGCCGGTGCGGCCGGTGACGACGATCACCGGGAGGGCGGGGTCGATGCGTGAGGCGAGGCCGTCGGCGCCACGGATGCGATCGAGAAGCGCGAGGCCACTGCCGTCCTCGAGCATGAGGTCGAGCACCACGAGGTCGGGCTTTCGCACCTCGATGGCTCGCAGCCCCTCCCCCGCCGCGCTCGCGCCCGCCACCCGGAAGCCGTCGGCGGCGAGGTTCTCCGCGAGGAAGGAGCGAGTGGCGTCATCGTCCTCGACCACGAGGAGGGAGTGGCGGTCGGCGTCCATGCTGGGGTAAGGACGCGGCCACGTGATCTCGCCCCCCGCCGATCGGACCCCGTGCAAGGAGCCTTGCAGCCCTGGGGCGGGGGAAGGGATCGGCCGTAACATCCCGACGCCCGCCGGTCCGGTTCGAGGAACCGCCGGGTACCTCAACCATGGACACCACGAGACGCGGAAACTACGAGTCGGGCGCCGACTACGTGCTCGAGTACGGCGAGCTGCGCTTCACCTTCAACGAGCGGGACTTCACCGAGCGCGTGGAGCAGGCGGCCACCAAGCTCGGCTTCGTCACCGGATCACTCACTCTCG
Source organism: Thermoleophilaceae bacterium (assembly GCA_050997195.1). Classification (GTDB taxonomy): domain Bacteria; phylum Actinomycetota; class Thermoleophilia; order Solirubrobacterales; family Thermoleophilaceae; genus JACCZP01. The sequence goes on along the minus strand of JBPCRE010000242.1, from coordinate 10,223 downwards.
ACGAGCGCGAGGACCTCGTGACCCTCGCGGTGAACGGTGAGGTGAGCGATCCGGCCTCCGGACTCGGCCACCACGTGAACCTCTGCTGGTTCGAGCTCACCGGCCGGCCCGAGCGCTCACTGGTGCACTGGCTTCGCCGCCTGGTCTTCCGCGGCGCGTGGCTCGACCAGCGCGTGAAGGAGGGCGAGCTCGACGTGATCTTCGACGAGGACACACACACCTTCGGCTACGCCCAGCCCGACCGCGAGCTCGAGCCCATCGAGCTCTCCCGCGAGCCCTCGTGGGAGCGCGTGCGCTACGGGAGCTGACGGCGGCCTACCGGACCCCCGAGTTTGCGGTAGACCTTCGCCGTGCCCTCGACCACGCCGGAGGACATCGAGGCGGCTCGCGCGGGCGACGAGGGCGTCACGCTCGACGAGTCGGTCGCCCCCCTCGAATACAACTACAAGACGAAGGCAGCGCACGAGCGGGCCGGCACGGGCGGTTACTTCGAGGGTGAGCCGCCCATGGAGGAGCCGGGCTCGAGCTTCTCCTGCGCGACGGCGACCGCATCTTCCACACCTACTCGAACTACGGCCGCGGCGCCGAGATGACCGGCGGCTCGTACTACTGGCTCGACCTGACGGCGCTGGGCCGGCAGGAGGAGTGGGAGCTGCCGAAGGGCCGTGCGGCCGAGGCCCGGGGTGCGATCCCCGACTTCGCGACGTGAGGCCGGCCTAGCCCGCCTCGGCCAGCAGCTCCGGGCGCAGCGTGCCCGAGGACTTCGACACCGAGTACCCCGAGCCGCCGGCCGACTCGAGCACGATGCGCGTGGTGGCGTAGCGCTCGAGGTCCGGGCCCGCGCCCGCGGCAATGACGGTGAGCGAGCCGCCCTGCTCGGTGTTCCGGGCGGAGCCGAAGAGCTGGCGGGCGGCGCCGGTGGCGAGCGTCTCGAGCCCGTCGACCACGAGCACGGAGTGCTCTCCGCGCTCGGTGGCTCGCTTGGCCCGGGCCGGCGCCGCCCCGGCGGTCTGAGCGCGCTCGTCGGGCGGCGCGTCGAACGCCCCTCCCGCCACCTGGGCGCCCCCGGCGCCCTGGCGCCACTCGGTGACCTCCTCGGGGCGCACCCCGGCGAGCAGAACCGTGAGCGTGAGCTCGGAGTGGCGCTCGGACAGGGTGGACACCATGCTCCGTAGCAGCGTGGTGGCGCCCGCCCCGGGGGGACCGAGCACGGCGACCCGCGAGCCCTTGCCGAAGGGCACCGTCTCGAGGCCCTCGGGTGCGGCCAGGCGCTCGGCGGCGAAGACCGGGGTGAGCTCCTCGAACAGCGGCCGCTCGGCCGGCGGCTCAGCCGGGCCGCCGTTGACCGTGTCCACGCGCACCAGGGAGGGGTGGCGCTCGGAGCGCCGGGGCGAGCGCACGGGACCCGAGACGTCGTCGCCCGAGCGGAGCTCGCATCGGCGGATCTGGGCCGAGGCCACGTACGCGTCGTCGGAGCCTTGGCGAAAGGCATCTGGCCGCAGGAAGCCGGAGCCGTTGGGAAGCACGTCGAGCACGCCGGTGCGGACCTCCTCCTCCCCGGTCGGCTCCTCGTCGTCCTCCACGGGTGCCGAGCGCTCGCGGCCCCGTTCCTCCTCAGGTGGTGCGGCCTCGGCCGGCGACCGACGCTGGCGCGGACGCCGCGCACGGCGCGCCGGGCGGGCGCCCTCGTCGTCCTCGGACCTCTCTTCGGCGGATCGCCCACGCCCGGAGGACCGGCCGCGCCCCCTGGACGAGCCATCGCCCTTCACTTCCTCGCCGGACGCGGGCTCCGCCGCAGATCGCCTGCGCCCGGATGACCGGCCGCGCCCGCCGGACGAGCCACCGCTCTCCCCGGACAGGACATCGATCAGCTCCTCGCGACGCAGGCGCCGGAAGCCCTCGATCCCCACCTCGGCGGCGAGAGCGTGAAGGTCGGCGAGCGGGCTCTGCTCGAGCTCGGTGCGCTGGAGGACGGCCACGGGCGCGGTCAGCGGTCCGGCGCCCGGTGCTCGGCGAGAGGGCCGCACGGGAGGACGCTCGGACCCCCTCCCACGAGGAAGCTGTCTCGGGCGGGCTGAGACTGCGCGGCGCTCACTGTGGCGATCATGGCACACGGCCGCGCGTGGGCATCGCACCGTGGACGTGAGCGCGGATCGAGCGCTGGCACAGACGAACTCATCCGACGAGCATGACGAGAGCACCCGACGGATCGGAGCCCGACTCGCTCGAGAGGGCCCACAGGAGGGGCTGCTCGCCCCACATGGCCCCTTGGCTATTCACGCGGACCCACGAACCGTGCTCGGCGACGGGCGCAACAACGGCCGTCCCCCGAACGAGGCCGCCCTCGAGGAGATCGGCCGCCACGCTCGCCGCCTCTTGTGGATGACCCCCGAGCCGCGCTGGGGATGGTCGCTCGGGAGCTGCGACATGCCGCGCTACGAGCCGCTCTGCGACGCGGTGGAGGTGGTCCGTAGGTGGAGGACCTCGCCGGCTTCGCCGAGCGACTCGTCACCGACTCGCCCGGCGGTGGCGCCTGCGGGAAGGCGCCACCGCGTCAGACGACGATCGACTAGCTCGAGGCGCCCGCCTTGGCGCGGGAGCCCGAGCCGGAGGAGGAGCCACCGGAGGAGCTTCGTGCCGAGGAGCCAACCTTGGAGGACGATCCGCCGGCCGCCGAGGAGCGCTTTGCCGCCGCGGAGCGCTTGGCCGAGGAGCCCCCGGACGAGGCCGAGGAGCCCGAGCGGCCACGGCCGCCGGAGGTCCCGGCTCGAGCGCTCGAGGAGTCCGAGCCGCCGTTCGAGGCGGACGCGCCGGTGTCCTCTCCGCCGTTGCCGTCGGCCTTGGCCGAGGCGGACTCCACCCTCACCACAGCCTTTGAGAGCTTCGGGATGAGCTTGGCCACGAACTCGGACATGTCGGCGTGCTCGTCGTGGTGGGCCTTCGCCATCTTCGCGGTCTGCTTGTCGCCGGCGGCCTGGGCGAGGGCCCGGACCACCGTGTAGTTGGCCATCTGCTCCGCGGCGGCCGCGGACTCGTTGCGAGCGTTGTCGAGCAGTCGAGACGCCTCGTCGTCGCGCCGCAGCACGTCGATCGGCCCGCGGGCCAGGGCGATGGCGCGGTCGGCCACCGTCCTCGCCGCGTCCTTGACCTCGCTCATGGCCTCCGAGCCGAGCGCCGAGACGCCGCTCGCCTTCCCGCCCAGCTTCTCCATGCGCTTCTCGAGGCGCTCGGAGCGCTGCTTGGTGCCGATCAGGTGGCGCTCGAGGCGCTCGTGGTAGGCCGGCCGTGAGGTCATGACCATGTGGGCGGCGAGCGCGGACTCGATCTCACGCTCCTTGCCGGCGGTGCGCTCGAGGTACTCGACGAGCTTGTGGTGCTGGGTTCCGTCGTGAGCCATAGGCTGCTCTCCCCCTATTGTGAAGAAGTTGTTAACGTAGATTCGCATTCTACCTCGGGCACGTGAAGTTGACTCGGGGGCCGTCCCTCGTCATCGACGGCGCGGAGGCGCTCTCGCGACCCGCGCGCCCGTCCCGCTACCGCCCGTAGAGAAGGCGGATCAGCCGCCCCGCCGCGCGGGTGCGCCCGCGGCGGTAGGGCAGCCTGTGCGCGGCGCGTCGCGGCGGGGCACGCCGAATGAGCAGCGACTGCTGGGCGCAGAACCTGCGGATGCCCTCCGGCCCGTGCCGTCGCCCGATCCCCGACGCCTTGCGCCCGCCCATCGGAAGCTCGAGGGCGAAGTAGTTGACCTGCACGTCGTTGACGCAGCAGGCGCCCACCTCGAGGCGCCGGGCGAGAGCCTCGGCCTTGGCCACATCCGCTGAGAACACCGACGCGCTCAGGCCGTAGGCCGAGTCGTTGGCGAGGGCCACGGCCTCCTCGGCGTCGGCCACGGCCACGATGGGCAGGATCGGGCCGAAGGTCTCCTCGGCCACCAGGGGGCTCGCCCGGTCGGCCTCGACCACCACCGTCGGCGGGTAGAAGCGGCCGGGGGGGTGCGCGGCGGCGCCCCCGGTCAGCACCCTCGCGCCGCCCGCGACCGCCTCGCTCACCTGGTCCTCGATGTTCGCGAGCCCGGCCGCTGAGGTGATCGCCCCCACGTCCACCGAGCCGGAGGCCCCGGGGGGCCCGACGCGCAGCGCCCCCGCCTTGGCCGCCACCATCCGGGCGAAGGCCTCGTGCACCGGAGCCTCCACGTAGACGCGCTCCACGGCCACGCACGCCTGCCCGGCGCCACCCATCCCGTAGGTCACCGCGGCCGAGGCGGCACGCTCGAGGTCCGCGTCGGCGAGCACGATCATCGCGTCGTTGCCCCCGAGCTCGAGGCCCACCGGAGTCAGGGTCTCGGCCGCGCGGCGCATCACGGCCCGCCCCGTCTCGGCGGAGCCGGTGAACTGGATGAAGTCGGCGTGGTCCACCACCGCCTCCCCGGTCTCCGGCCCGCCGGTGACCACGGTGAAGTTGCCGGGCGGGATGCCGGCCTCGTTGAGCATCTCGACCATGAGCAGAGAGGTGAGCGGCGCGAGCTCGGAGGGCTTCAGCACCACCGCGTTGCCGGCGGCGAGGGCGGGCACGCAGTCGCCGAAGTTGTTGACCAGCGGAAAGTTCCACGGGCCGATCACCCCGACCACGCCGAGGGGCTCGTAGCGGGTCAGGAGCCGGCGGCGCTTGACCAGCGAGGAAACGGGCGCCACCCGCTCGTCGGCCAGATAGGCGGGAGCGCGCCGGGCCCAGAAGCCGAGCGCCTTCAGCGTGTAGGCGAGCTCGGTCATCTGCGCCGCCTCGTGAGGCTTGCCGGTCTCGGCCACGATCGAGGCGATCACGCGCTCGGCGCCCCTCGCCAGCCGGCGGCGCGCGCGGTCGAGGACCCGGGCCCGCCCGGGAAACCCGAGGTCCCTCCACGCCGGCTGCGCGGCGCGGGCGCGCGACACCGCGGCGGCCACCTCCGCCGCCGTGTGCGTGGGCACTGTGGCGATCACCGCGCCCGTGGCCGGGTTCTCCACCGCGATCTCGGCTCCGGCCACCGCCGCCGAGCTCAGCTCAGGGCGCCGGAGACTCGAAGCGCGTGCGGGCCGCGCCGCCCGCCTCGAGGCGCCCGGGGTCGGTGAGGGGGTGACACGCCTGGCCCATCTCCGAGGAGTCGCGCCGGAAGGCCAGGTCGGTGACCCAGTCGCTCACGAGCTTCAGCTTGCGCCCGAAGCTCGGCATCTGCTTGAGGTTGTAGCCGCGGGTGAGCATCCACGCCGGGAAGCCGCGCAGCTTGACGCCCATGAAGAGCGCGACGGCCGTGGAGCGCCCGAGGTCCACGAACACCCCGCGGGTCTTGTAGGTGAAGGGCGCGGCCTCGCCGCAGCCGAGTGCGGCGGCCACGTTGCCGGCCACCCGCTTTCCCTGGCGCATGCCGTGCTGGCGCGTGGGCGGGCAGGGGTAACCGGGGCGCGCGGGATCGGGCACCGCGGCAGCGTCGCCCACCGCCCACACGTTGTCGTGGCCCTCGACGCGCATGTAGGAGTCCACGCGGATGCGGCCGGCCTCGTCTACGGGCAGCCCGAGGTGGGCCACGACGGGGCTCGGCTTGACGCCGGCCGTCCACACCACCGTGCGGGTCGGCACCGTCTCACCGGTCGAGAGCCGCACGCTCTCAGCCGTGACCTCCTCGAGCCTGGTCTCGGCGAGGGTCTCGATCCCGCGGGCGCGCAGCTCGCGCTCCGCGAACTCCGACAGCATCGGGGGCACCTCGCCCATGACCCGCGAGCGGGCCTCCACCAGGAGCCACCGCATGCCCTGAAGGCGGCAGCGCGGGTACAGCCCGATCACGTCGGCGGCGAAGTCCTGGAGCTCGGCGAGGCCGCCGAGCCCCGCGTAGCCCGCGCCCACGAACACGAAGGTGAGGTAGGAGGCACGCTCCTCGGAGTCCTCGAGGGTCTCGGCCATCTCGAGCGTGCGCAGCAGCCGATCGCGCAGGGCCACCGCCTCGGCCAGGGTCTTGAACCCCACGGCGTGCTCGGCCAGGCCGGGCACCGGGAGGGTCCGGGTCACCGAGCCGAGGGCCACCACGAGGTGGCCGTAGGAGAGGTCCTCGACCCGGCCATCCTGGTTTCGGACCTGGATGCAGCCGCGCTCGGGCGCGGCGCTCTCCACCCGTCCGAGGCGCAGGTCCGTGCGCTCGAGCTCCTCGCGGAGCGGGAAGACGATGTGGCGGGGCTCGAGTCGACCGCCGGCCACCGCGCCCATGAACGGCGTGTAGAGCATGCTGTTGGCGTCGTTGACGAGAGTCACGCGAGCCGCCGCCGGGCGGAGGATCCCCTCGAGCGTGCGGGCCGTGTGGAAGCCCGCGAACCCGCCCCCGGCGATCACCACGTTGCGGGCCGTGAACGAGCGCGGCGGTCGTCCGTTGTCGCGAGTTTCAGACATCTGGGGAAAGGGGGGCCGCGGGGCGGCCGATCCGACGGGCGCGGCCTCTAGGTGCTTGCGTCGGCAGTAGGCCCCCGGATCAACGGGGATCGAGGCCGCGCTCGGGACCGCGTCGGCATACTGAGCGAGGGTGAGCGAGCGGACACCACCGGAGGGCACCACCAACGGGTCGTCGGCCCGGGACGTCCTCCTGATCGGCGACGGCGTGCTCCCCGACACCACCGAGCGGGCGCTGCACTCCGCCGGGGCCCGCGTCGTCCGCCTGCGGGAACCGAGCGACCGCGACGTCCGCGGGGCCCTGGCCGAGCAAGTCGACGTGGTCGTGGTCGTCTCTCGCTCCGACGTGGCCTCGCTGCGCTTCGCGCTCGTCGTCGAGCACGCGCGCCCGGGGATCCCCCTCGTAGTCACCATCTTCGCGCGCGGCGTGGCCGCCCAGGTGGAGGCCACCGTCGAGAACGTGCGGGTCCTCTCCATGGGCGAGATCGCGGCGCCCTGCTTCGCCGGGCCCCTGCTCGATCGCGACCTGATCGCGCTCACCCACTCAGAGCACGGCGCGGCCGCGGTCCGGCTGGGCGAGAGTGGACCCGAGTTCGGCCCGCTGGAGGCGCCGGGCCCCTCGCGGGGGCGCCGCCTTGCCGGCATGCTCGCCTCCATGCTCCGGCCGTACGACGTGAGCGCGCGCATCCTTCTCGCCGGCCTGCTCGGCTTCCTGCTCGTGCTCGTCATCGAGACCGCGGTGACCGCCCTCGTCAAGGATCTCTCGCTCGTCGATGCGGTGTACGCGACGGCCAAGACCGCGGTCACGGTCGGCCCCAACCCCTATGCCGAGCAGGGGCCCGACTGGTTCAAGCTCTTCTCCGCGGCGGCGATGCTGCTGACCCTCGGCTTCACCGCCGTTCTCACCGCGGGGCTGGTCAACCGGCTGCTCGACCGCCGCCTGACGGGCATCGTCGGCCGGCGCGCGGTGCCGCGCCACGACCACGTGGTCGTGGTCGGCCTCGGCCAGGTGGGGCTGCGTCTGTGCCTGCTGCTGCGCGACGTCGGCGTGCCGGTCGTCGCCGTCGAGCGCGACCCGGACGTGCCCAACGTGGCCAGGGCCAAGGACCACGGCGTGCCCGTGGTCGTCGGACGCGGGAGCAGCCAGATGCTCCTCGGCCGGCTTTCCCTGCGACGGGCGCGGGCGCTGGCCGCGGTCACCTCCGACGAGGTCGAGAACATCGCGGTGGCGGTCGCCGCGCAGAACCTCCGACCCGATCTGCACATCGCCCTGCGCGCGGGGGACGGCGACGCGACGAGCGACATCCGCTCGCTGTTCCACATCGGCATCGTGCGCGACGTCTACCGCGTCGCCGGGACCACGCTCGCGGCGGCAGCCCTCGGCTCGAGCGCCCGCGAGGCGTTCCCCCACGAGGGCACGATGTACCTCATCGAGGAGAGCGGAGAGATCGTGCCGTTCGTGCCGACGGACGGCCCGGGGGCGGAGCGCCACCAGGTGACGAGCCCCTCGGCCGGCGCGACGAGGTGAGTCTCAGGGCCCTCCTTGCTCGGTGGCTACGAGGAGGTCGGCCTGGCGGCCATCGTCTCCCGGCCGCGCGCCGCGCTCACGGCGGGGTGAGTACGGAGTCCGCCTCCGGTGTGCCCGCGGCGATGCCCTCGGCGTTGGCCTCCGTACGCCACGCCTCCACCTCGCGCGTCGCGCGCCCGTCCTCCCACCCGAGCTCGGAGGCGAGCACCTCGGCCACCGCCCGGGGAGCCTCGGCGCCCGCCCCGCAGAGCGTGCGCGCGTCGAGCACGCCGAGGCGCGTGCGGCGCAGCAGGACGTCGCCCACCGTCTGTGCCTGCTCGTGCCGGGCGGCGAAGGCGGCCTCGGCCAGCACGTCGGGCAGGTCGGGCACGATGCGCCGCGCGAGCCGGGGGTCGGCCTCGGCGAGGGCCAGGACCTCTCGCGCCCGGTGGCCGTAGCGCGAGGCCAGCAGCGCGCGGCCCTCTTCGTCGATTCCCTTCGCCGCCGGAAGGTCCTCGGCGCGGACCGGCTGACCGAGGGGGATCTCGTGCGTGCGGCAGCGCGGCCCGCCGCGGCCCATGCGGTCGGCGATCCGGTCGACGGCGAGCTTGGCCATCCGGCGCCAGGTGGTGAGCTTCCCTCCCGTGATGGTCACGAGGCCGGAGCTCGTCTCGAAGAGCTCCGCCTTCCGCGATATGTCCACCGACCTCTTGGTGTCGCGGATCGAGATCAGCGGGCGCACGCCGGCGTAGGCCCCGGTGAGGTCCGAGGCGGTGAGAGATGTGGAGAAGAACTCGTTGGTGGCCTCGAGCAGGTAGTCGATGTCCTCCTCGTCGGGGCGCACCCGATCGAGCGGGCCCTCGTAGTCGCGGTCGGTCGTCCCGATCAGCGTGCGGCCGAGCCAGGGCAGAGCGAACAGGGTGCGCCCTCCCACCGCTGGCACGATGGCTCCCGCGGCGTCCAGAGGAATCGCCTTGTGGGCCACCGTCACGTGCGTGCCGCGGCTCGGGCGGATGTGGGGCACCTCGGCCTCGGCGCGAAGCTCCTCCGGGCGGATGCGGTCGGCCCACACCCCGGTGGCGTTAACGACGTTGTCGGCCTGGATCTCGAGCTCGGTGCTCCCGAGAAGATCGCGCACCCGCACACCGGCGGCGCGCCCGTGCTCCTCGACCAGGTCGGTCACCTCGCAGCGGTTGGCGCACACCGCCCCGAAGCGCTCGGCCTCGCCGAGCACCGTGAGCACGAGGCGCACGTCGTCGGTCTGGCAGTCGTAGAAGAGATACGCCGAGGTGAGCTCGCGGGCGCCGCGGAGCGCGGGCATCAGCTCGAGCGCCTCCTCGGCGGAGATCGTGCGGTGGCGGTCGGGGCTCCAGAGCGCCTGGTCGGTGTCGGTGTCGGCGTCGCCGTCGGCCTCGGCGGTTCGGCCCCCGGGGCGCCGGCGGAGCCGCTCGGTGGCCATGACGTCGTACATGTTGAGCCCGACGCCCGTCTTGCGCTCCGGACGGCGGCCTTCGAAGCCGGGCACCAGCAGGGGGAGCGGCCACACGAGGTGCGGGGCGAGCGCCACCATCAGCGAGCGCTCGAGCAGCGCCTCACGCACCAACCCGAGATCGAAGGACTGCAGGTAGCGCAGGCCCCCGTGCACGAGCTTGGAGGAGCGCGACGAGGTGCCCGAGGCGAAGTCGGCCTGCTCGAGGAGCGCGACGCTGTACCCGCGCGAGGCGGCGTCGAGAGCCACGCCGGCACCGGTGATCCCGCCCCCGATCACGGCCACGTCGAAGCGCTCGGCCTCGAAGGCGGCGAGGGCTTCGGCGCGGGCCATCATCTCGGACGAAGGGTGGCAGAGTGGAGGCGGCGCTCGGCGACGCCGGCCGTCGGGGCTTCTCGAGGCCCGGGGCCCGGCCCTACCCGCCCCCCTCGCCGGCCAGCACCGGCAGGACGGCGTCTTCATCGGCGCCCCGCACGCTCACGGTCGTGCCGCCCTGCCCACCACGCTCCGCGCGCCCACCGGCAGCGGCACCGGACCCGAGGGCTCGGCGGCCACGGCGAAGGCGTCGCGTAGGGTGCGGCCGTCGAGGGCGCGGGCCGCGGCCTCCACCCCGCGATCGTCGAGGCCGGTCACGAGCCAGATGAGCTCGCCTCCGGTGCCCCGGGTGGCGGCTACGAGTCCCGTACCCGGAGGGGCCGCACGGGCGACCCTTCCGTCGGCGTCGAGGAGCTCGAGGCGGCGGCCCGAATCGGCGAAGCGGGCGAACACGCCGCTCGCCTCCGGCCCGTCCTCGAGCACGGCGGCCGAGCGCAGGGTGCG
>JBPCRE010000205.1:0-11598 GCA_050997195.1 Thermoleophilaceae bacterium | reverse complement strand
TGCGTCCGAGCAGGGCGTCGCCCACCGGCACCTCGAGCAGCGAGCCGGTGCGCTTGACCGTGTCGCCCTCCTCGACCCGGTTCCACGGGCCGAAGAGCACGGCGCCCACGTTGTCGGACTCGAGGTTCAGCGCGAGCCCCGTCACGTCGTGCGGGAACTCGAGGAGCTCGAGCGACATGCAGTTCTCGAGGCCGTGGATGCGCGCGATGCCGTCGGCGATCGAGAGCACGGTGCCCACCTCGGAGAGGTCGGCACCGCTGTCGTCGTCGAGTCCCTCGATGCGGCTCTTCAGGATGGTGGTGATCTCGTCGGGCTTGATCTTCATGATGTTGGTTCTCCTCTGATTCCCGGGTCCCGCCGCGGCTACGCCGCCCGGGTCACCTCTCTGCGAAGTCGGTCGAGTCGGGAGCGAACGCTCGTGTCGAGAACGAAGTTGCCCACCTGGATCACGAGGCCGCCGAGCACGTCGGGATCGACGGAGCTCTCGAGCTCCACCGTCCTGCCCGTCTGCTCCTCGATCTTGCTTCCGATGCCCTTCGTGGTCTTCTCGTCGAGCTCGACGGCGCTCGTGATCGAGACCGGAAGGAGGTTCTGATCCTTGCGCCACAGGGCGTCGAACTCGCGGCGCATGCGTGGCAGCGCCGGCATGCGGTGTCGCTCAGCCAGCATCTCGAGGAAGCGCACGAAGTACTCGTCGCCGTCCTCGAGCACCTTCCCGATGCCCTCCTTCTTCTCCTGGGACGAGAAGTAGGGCGAGAAGAAGTACATCTGGAGCTCGCGCGACTCAGAGAGCGCGTCGGCGAACTGCCCGAGCTGCTCGTGGATCGTGTCGAGCGCGTCCTGCTCCTGCGCGACCTCGAACAGCGAGCGCGCGTAGACCTCTGCAAGATCCTGCATCTAGAGGGCCGCTCGCCGATTCATGATGCCGAGCCGCTCCCGTTGCCGCCCCCGCCGTTGCCGCTCGCACCCGGCAGACGCGAGAAGTCGGCGTCGTCCAGAGCCTCCTCGATCAGGCGGCGATGGTCGTCGTCGTCGAGGGACTTGCGGGTGACCTTCTCGGTGGCCACGATGGTGAGGTTGGCCACCTCCTTGCGGATCGAGTCGAGCGAACGCTGGGTCTCCTGCTCGATGTCGCGCTTGGCCTTCTCGAGCTGGCGGTCGTGCTCCTCCTTGGCCTCCTGCCTGGCCTGCTCCTCGGTGGCGTCGGCGTTGCGACGGGCCCGGCCCACGATCTCCTCGGACTGCTCGCGCGCCTCCTTGAGGCGCTTGCGGTACTCCTCGAGCAGCTCCTGGGACTCACGACGCGAGCGCTCGGCCTGGTCGATCGACTCGTCGATGGCCCGCCGGCGCTTGTCGAGCGCCTCGGCGATGCGCGGGAACGCGAACTTGCGGAGCACGAGCAGGGTGCCGAAGAACGCGAGCAGCGTCCAGATCATGAGCCCGAGGCTCGGGGACACGAGGAACGACCCCTCGCCTCCGCCGCCGCCACCTCCGCCCGAGGGGGGCGGCGCTGGCATGGGCTGAGTCTGGGGCCCGCCCGGCAGCGGAACGCCGCCGGGCGTCGGCACGGGAGCCTGCGCGATCAGGCGGGCTAGCCCCAAGTGCAGCGCGTCGAGCATGGGCTCAGCCCGCGAGGAAGAAGGCGACGAGGCTCATCATGAGCGCGTAGAACACGATGGCCTCGGTGAGGGCGAAGCCGAGCCACATGATGGACTGGATCTCGTCGCGCATCTCGGGCTGCCGGGTGACCGACTCGATGGTCTTGCCGAAGATGTAGCCGACTCCGGCGCCGGGGCCGATGGCGCCGAGACCGGTGCCGAGCCCGAGGGCGATGGCCTTGCCGTCCTGTCCCTGGGCGATGAGGGGGACCAAAAGGTCGAGAGGTTCCACGAGATTCTCCTTAGTGTTCCTCGGCGACCGCTTCACCGAGGTAGATGGCGGTAAGAGTGGCGAAGATGTAGGCCTGCAACGAGGCCACGAGGCCCACCTCGAAGAGGTAGAAGAGGATGGCGATCCCGCCGGTGAACACGCCGAGGATCACCGAGCCGATGAGCCCGATGGATACGCCGAGCAGCACGACCATGCCGCCGGCCATGAGCAGGATGAGCAGGTGCCCGGCGAGGATGTTGGCGAACAGTCGAGCGGACAGCGACACGAGCCGCACGAGCTGCGAGAGCACCTCGATGGCGAACACGAAGGGCACGATCTTGCCATCGACGCCGTCGGGGACCCACCCCTTCAGGTACTTGATCGGGCCCTTGGCCCGGACGCCCTCGACGTGGTACGAGAACCAGACCACGAGGGTCAGCGCCAGCGGCACCGAGATGTTGGCCGTGGCCGCGTAGAGGGCGAAGGTCGGTATCGCGAGGCCGAAGACCTCGACGGAGTGCTCGGTGCTGATCGGCAGCGGGATGTAGCCGATCATGTTGTTGAACCAGATGAAGAAGAAGAGCGTGGCGATGAAGGCGAACCACTTGCCGGCCATGCCCGGCGACCCGATGTTGCCCCGGGTGATCTGGCTGTTGGTGAGGTCGTAGGCGGCCTCGATGGCGGTCTCCATGCGGCCCGGCTTCTCCTTGCCCATGCGCCGCGAGATGAGGATCATCGTCAGGCAGGTGGCCACGGCGGCCAGGAACAGGTAGATCACGGCCTTGGTGATCGAGAGGTCGACCGGGCCGAGCTCGATGGGGATGATCGGATCGAGCTTGAACTCGTTCTGCGGCTTGAACTCCTTGTTGGTCTCGATGGCCAGGGCGACCGCCGGCGAGGCCAGCAGGAGCCCGAGCGGGGTGAGCGCGGCGGCGATCCGGCGCGTCATCGCGACACCAGCCCGCGCTCGACGAACTTGGTGCTGATGTACAGGGTGAAGAGCAAAAGGATGAGCAGCGTAGCGGCAAGTCCGACGCTCTCGCCGAGCACGAGACCGGCCGTGATCACCGTGAGGCCGCAGATCCAGCCACGGGCGATGGCTCCGCCCATGAGCATCCCGACGACCACCTTCGGCTCTTTCGAAGCGTCGGCGCGCCGCTGCAGGTACATGGCGAGGAACTTCTGCACGAGCCATGCCGCGGCGCCCACGGCGTAGCCGGCGAGCGAGAGGTCGGCCAGCACGAAGACCGGCAGCGCCAACAGAAGCACGGCCACGTCGAGATGGCGGAGCACCCGCAGCGCGCGGGGCTTGTCAGATGTTCCTAAAGCGTGTGTAGACAAGGGCGAACCCAACGAGGACCCCGACGAAGCCTCCGGCCACCGCACTGAGCCCGGGCGCCCCGAACAGGGCTCCGAGCCCCGCTCCCGCTCCGGCGAACACGATGATCGTGAGCAGAAGCATGATGCCCGCCGCCGCCGCGTTGGCCGATGGCTTCATGGCAGAGGGGTGAGGTGGGCATCGAAGCGGGCCGCGGGCAAGGGAGGATGCTCCATGGAGCCCCGTCCCTCCCCGACGGATGCGGAGACATTACCGGACGGAGGGCGCGCCGGGCAACCAAGTGCCTGGAGTATCAAGGCGGCGATGCGATGCCGGGTTCCCCCTACGGTTGTGAGCCGTGTGGTTCCAGCGCAGCTTGAGGCTCGAAGCCCGCCCGCGCGGGTTTCACCTCGTGACCGAGGAGGTCCTTCGCGGGCTGCCGGAGCTCGGGCGCCTTACGGTCGGCCTCGCGCACGTGTTCGTCCGCCACACCTCGGCCTCGCTGGCCCTGAACGAGAACGCGAGCGCCGACGTTCGCCACGACCTGCGCGCCTTCTTCGACGCGGCGGTACCCGAGGACGCGGGTTACTGGACCCACACCCTCGAGGGCCCCGACGACATGCCCGCGCACGTGAAGGCGATGCTCACGGGATCCTCGCTGACTCTTCCCGTGGCCGAGGGGCGCCTCGCCCTCGGCACGTGGCAGGGGATCTACCTGTGCGAGCACCGGGACGGGGCCTCGGGGCGGGAGGTGGTGGTGACGTTGTGGGGTGAGGAGGGCCCGGCGGAACGCGAACCCAGGCGGGATGGCGTGATCACCTGACCAACGCGTCTCGTTCAGAGCCCTTCGGTCGCCACCTTGGTCAACACGTTGGTGATCAGCCTCGTACCGACGGGACCGCGGTGACCGACGTTAGGCCTCGGGCTCGGTTTCGGACGTCGAGCGAGATGCAGCTCGGCGGTGCGCGTGATCGATGACCGCATCCTCGAGATCGGGCGGGACCCGGTATAGCCGGCAGACGATCCGCTCCGCTGCCTCGACGAGGAGGCGACCGTGGTCCATCAGGCCGTGAACCTCGGCTTCGCGGGCCGCGACGGTCGACGCGAACACTTCGGCGTCGCGCGGGAGGGGGAGACGTAGGAGATCGTCGGGGAGGAGCCGCTTGTTGCCGCCGACCGCCATCTCGACCTGCCTCAAGCGCTCCGGCGCCCCGGTGACGCGGGCGGTCACCTGGCGGCTCCTGCGGAACACGAGATCGGACCCTTCCCACCTGAACGACCCGAGTGTCCCGTCCGTGCCCATTTCGACTCGGAGGCTTGAATCCAGCCGGACCGACACTGTCTCCACGCTGGCGATGCTGGTAACCAGCCGCCGTGCGTCGACCGAAAGCGGTCCGGTTCGCCACGGATCCTTGACCGCGGCGGACAGCTCGGGCACCACGTCACGATGGGGCAGGAGCGCCGTCCGGTTTGCCGCCACCTCGCGCACGAGCCGCTCAAGCGCCCCTGCGGCCTCACCCGCACTGCTGGGCTCATCGCGCAGCTCCTGTCCGAGCTCATCGGTGAGGCCGGCGGCGGCGGCCACGTCACCGGCAGCAAGCAGCTTCTCGAGCTCGCGGAGCCGAGAGCTCACCTCCGAGGCGAACTCGACGTGTCGATACGGCATCCGCAGCATCGGCCTTGGCTCGTAGTTGCGCCACACGTCGCGAGGGGACTTGCCGCGGATCGCGTACCAGAGGTCCAGCAGCTCGGAGTTGAGGAGGCCGCAGAGGTAGGCGACCGAGAGACCACCTGCCTTGCCGACGCAGACGGTCGCCTTGATCGAAGGCTGCCACTCGCCCTCTTCATCAAGGGCGAAGCGACCCCGGTCCGTCCGGTAAAGAGCGATGACCTTCGGTGAGCGGAGCTGCGCTTTGTCCCGTGACCAGGCGGTCTCGAACCACCTCCTCTTGGCGTTGCGCGCGAACTCCGCACGCGTGGAGAGCACTGCTCGCCAGGGCTCGAGCTCCGCCACGATGGGCTCGGGAACTTCGTCCTCGCGACCGATCCACACGAGATTCCCGTAGTCGCTCGCGTCGATTGCCCCATAGAGAATCGCTCGAGACTCCGGGCTGCGGGCGAGGAGCTCGCGGTGGCTCTGCCAGGGCGGGCGGTTCTCCGAGCCGGGCGGAAGCTCCATTATTCGGTCTCCGGTACGGGCTCCATCTGACTCGAGTCGGCGCTTCGTGTTCACCGGTAACCGTTTCTGTATCCGAGCTGTGTACGCGTCCGCTCCGGTCTGAACCCCCTGGAACACGCGCCAGCGCTCGCCGAGCGGCTCTACAGATGCGTTGTCGTCGGCCAGCATCTGGTCCAAGTGCGCGACCACCTGCGCCGCAACGTCGCGGGCGCCGTGCTTGATCGGCCATGGGTAGGCCGCTTGGAGCTTCACCTGGGGAAGGCGATGAACGTGGATGCCGTTTCGACGCCCGGCGCGAGCGCCGGCGCGGGCCGCCATCTCTGCCAGGAGCATGTCGCGGCCCGGGACCCGTGCGGCGTCGTTGCCCGACAGCGCTCTAGCCGCGGCCGCCTCGTCCTCGAGCGCCACGACCCGCAGCTCGTGTCCGGCGGGCGCCGCCGCCTTGGTAGCGACGAGGATGGCGCTCTCCACCGTCGGCACCGGAGCCCGTCGCCGGTCTCTGCGCTGATCGCGTTCGGGCGCGAAGAGCCTGTGAGAGCCGAAAAGGAAGAGTTCGTCTAGGCGCAGGGTGCCGGCGAGCCGCTCGCGCAGCCATTCGGCCTTGCCTGCGTTCATCCAACCTGCGGGGGTGATGACGCAGAGGCGGCCATCGGCTGCGACTTTCTCAGCCGCGAGCGCGAGGAAGTAGTAGAGGTAGTCGCTCTTGCCGCGGTAGTCCTCGCGCCAGGCGGGCAGGCCGCGGAGGCGCTCGAAAAGTACGCGGTTGCCTGTCTCGAAGACGTAGGGCGGGTTCCCAATCACAAGATCGAAGGAGTCGTCTTCGTGCATCCGCTCGAAGGCCTCTTGCTTTTCGCGGTCGAGCGGGACGAGACCGAAGCGCTCGTCGCGCATCAGCTCTCCCCGATCGAGGCGGCTCTCGGCTCCGATGCCCTCGAAGCTCTTGTCCGGCGCGTGCCGAGCGCTCAGGCTGTCGGCATGGGCCACGCCCAGGACGAATGGAGGAGCGTCTATTCCGGCGAGGCGCATTGCCCCCAGGAGCCGCGACACCTGCAGCAGCAGGTTCACCTCGGTGAGGTAGTACGGGAACGGGCTGATCTCGAGGCCATGAAACCCGCGGGCGATCGCCGCAAGGCCATCGTCCAGGTCACGACGATCGGTGAGGTCCAGGCCGCCACGGTCGATGACGCGCCGTGCCGCCTCGACCAGGAAGCCGCCCGATCCGGTAGCGAAGTCGAGCAGCCGGCGCGGCTCACGCCGGTCTCCCTCGATGCGAAAGATGGCCTCAGGGTGGTCGAACCCGGCGCGGTCCAGCATGAAGCGAACGACAGCCCGCGGTGTGTAGAACTGCCCCAGGCGATCACGGTCGATCTCATCGACGTAGGACTCGTAGAGCCCGCCCAGCACGTCGGCGTCGAGCTTGCCGAGCGGGACGGGAAGGAGGGCGTACAGCACGTCGACGAGCGCCTCATCGCGTGGCCGGTACCAGTCATAGTTGTTGTCCGACCCGTAGAGCCAGTGGTAGCGCTCGCGCCCGTGCGCGAAGGCCTCGCGCAGGACGCGCTGTAGGTCGCGGTCGAGGCGGTCGTACCACTGTTGGAAGCCGCCGTCGTACAGGTAGCTGTCTACGAACTCGACGTCCTCCCACGAGCGGTAAAGAAGGATCCGAGTGAGGGCGAGCTGAGAAACGCGCAGCAGGTATTGCCACCACACCCGGCCGGCGAGGTCGCCTGCCTCGAGGTAGCCCTCCACCGTCTTTGGCAGCTCTTCGAGGTCGAGCCCAGGCGCCAGGTCGAGCGCAATCAGCTCGAGCTCCCGCAGGAGCGCCTGCTCACGTCCGGGCTGTAGCTTCAGCGAGCGCTCGAGGGTCTCGCGCTGGTCGGCGGCATCGTCCCGCAATTCGATCGAGAGGTCGCGCAGACGGTCGACCAGGAAGTCGAGGTCGATCTCGACCATCTCCCCTCGCTCCTCACGCTCGGTCCACGAGCGGGCCGTCCGGATGCGATCGATCTTCTCCCCCATCCCGAGCTCGCGGTAGGCGAATCGGGCCACGAAGGCAAGCAACGGGGCGATCGTCTCCTCGTCTGGGAGAGCCTCTCCCCTCGCCACATGCCAGAGTGCGAGGAGGCTTGGCGAGAGGCTCGCAACGTGACCGACCTCGCCGCGGCGGTAGACGCGGACCTCGTGCAGGTTGAAGAGCACGCCGTAGTCGAGCTGGCGTTGGTCGATGTAGCGGCGGATCTGATCCTCGTGCGTGGCGAGGTCCTGTGTGGAGCTCTTGGCATCGAGCACGTAGCGATGCGCTACGAGGTCGTGAGGGGTGAAGTCGGGCTTCAGGCCGCTGCGCCCGAGCTGAGGGAAGTAGGCATCCGCCGGGAAGCCGAGCAGGCGCTCCATCAGATCCTCGAGGACTGGCTCGGTCAGGAGCTCCTCGTCCTCGCGCGGGCGTTGCCGGCTCAGATAGTCGCCGAGATTCGTCGCTCCGTTCAGCTGTCGGTACCGACCCGCCGGCCGATCGAGGACCGCTCTCAGGCGGTCGAGCGTTGCTTCCTCAGTGTTTCCGGGATTCATGCAGGGTCGTAGCTCAGATGGGTTGTGCTGTGTCCGCGTCCGTCGCTAGCTTCAACTCCGTGAGCGATCTCCCCGGCTTCACCCCCCGCGAGGTCCAGGCCCTGCGCGGCGCGGCCGTCTGGTACGCGAAGTATCACGCCGCTGCGGTCGCTCAGACCGCGGAGGACGAGGCGGCATACGCGGTCGCCGAGCGAGAGGAGTACTTGGACCTCATCTCGGCACTCAGCAAGCTCGGCGCGCGTGTGCGGGTTCCAGACGCCTTGCAGCAGGCTGCGTGAGCAACGCTGGGCGCCTCATGGTGCCGTCCCGCCGGCCGGGGAGACCAAGCGGGCGCCCTTCGGTCTGACCGGCAACGCGGAGGCACGCTCGTAACTGTCAAAGGCACCTTCGCATCGCTTCATTAGCGACTACCCGGCCAGTCTTGCGGAAGCTCGCCGACAAGTAGAGCCGCGGTCGTTCGCTGCCGACCCTCGAGGCGTCGTCCGCTCCACATGCGAACATGTGTTCGATGCGCTGGGACGCCCAAAGAACCGAGCTCGACGCCGAGCGGCAGCTCCCCGGCTACAGCGATCCCGCGGCGGTGCGGACCTTCGACGCTCCAGAGGCGCTGAACACCCGTTTCTACGAGGTCCGCTCGCGCTCGGTGCTCAACCGTGTGCCGCCGCGATCGCGCATGCCCTTCCGCTGGACCATCAACCCCTATCGAGGTTGCAGTCATGCCTGCGCCTACTGCTTCTCTCGCCCGACACACACCTACCTCGGCATGAACGCGGGTCGAGACTTCGAGCGCGAGATCGTCGTGAAGGTCAACGCCCCCGAGGTGGTTCGGGCGGAGCTCGCGCGGCCGGGGTGGAAGCGCGAGCACGTGGCCCTCGGCACGAACACCGATCCGTACCAGTGGGTCGAGGGCCGCTACCGGCTCATGCCCGACATCTGGGAGGCGCTCGGGCACGCGTGCACGCCGTGCTCGGTGCTGACGAAGTCTCCGCTGGTGCTCAGGGATCTGGACGTGCTGCGCGGCATCCGCGAGCGCACCGGCGTGACGGCCAATCTCTCGGTGCCGACCCTCGACGAGCGCGCCTGGCGGGCCAGCGAGCCGCGGACCCCACACCCGCGCGCGCGGCTCGAGGCGGTGGGGGAGCTCAACCGGGCCGGCATCCCCACCGGGGTGCTGATCGCGCCGCTCATGCCCGGGATCAACGATGCGCCCGAGCAGGTGGAGCGCATTCTCGAGCTCGCAGCCGAGGCGGGGGCCGTGGGCGTCGGCGGTCTTGCGCTGCACCTGCGAGGTGAGGTGCGGGGCATCTTCTTCGACTGGCTGCGCTCTTATAGGCCCGATCTCGTGCCTCGCTACGAGCAGCTCTATCGCCGCGGGGCGTACGCGCCAAAGGGCGAACGCGAGCGGCTGTCGCGGCTTGCCCGGGGCGATAATCCGCCACGGCGCTTCCTCGTGGGGCCCGAGTCCGACCACCGCGCGCCGCCGGAAGGGCAGCGGTCCGCCGAAAAACGCCAGGCTTCCCTGTTCTGAGCAGTGGAGTCCCCGTCCCACCCGTGACTAAGGTTCCCCTGCCCATGGCCGACTTCGAGGTGACCAGCGCGGTACGGGCTTCCGCCTCCCCGGTGGAGAAGGCTCCCACCGACGTCCCAGGCGCCACCGCGCCGAGCCCGCCGCGGCCCGGCGCGCTCGCCCGGGGCCTCCTCCGCGCCGCCCGCCCCAAGCAGTGGTTCAAGAACGTGCTCGTGCTCGCCGCCCCGGGTGCGGCCGGCGTGCTGCTCGAGCCCGCGGTGCTCATCGAGGTGGCGCTCGCCTTCGTCGCACTCTGCATGGTGGCGAGCGGCACCTACCTCTTGAACGACGCGAGCGATGTCGAGTCCGACCGCGCGCA
Organism: Thermoleophilaceae bacterium; assembly: GCA_050997195.1. Classification (GTDB taxonomy): domain Bacteria; phylum Actinomycetota; class Thermoleophilia; order Solirubrobacterales; family Thermoleophilaceae; genus JACCZP01. The sequence goes on along the minus strand of JBPCRE010000205.1, from coordinate 1,778 downwards.
CCCCACCAAGCGTCGGCGCCCCATCGCCGCGGGTGTGGTGCCCGTCCGGCTCGCGGTGGCCACGGGCGTCGGGCTGATGGCCGCCGGATTCGCGACTGCCTACGCCGTGGGATGGACGTTTCTGGTCATCACCGTGCTCTACGTCGTGCTCTCGAGCGCCTACACGCTGTGGCTCAAGCACGTCGAGGTGGTCGACATCGCGGTCATCGCCTCGTTCTTCGTGATCCGCGCGGTGGCGGGCGGCGTTGCCGCCGACGTGATGATCTCGCGCTGGTTTCTCATCGTGGCCACCTTCGGCTCCCTCTTCGTGGTGGCCGGCAAGCGCTACGGCGAGTCGCTGGATCTCGGCGACGCCCGCGGCTCGATACGCGCCACCCTCGCTCTCTATTCGCCCGATTACCTGCGCTTCGTGTGGACCACGGCCGCCGGCGTCACGCTCACGGCGTACTGCCTGTGGGCCTTCGAGCAGGCGCCGGCGCTGGCGTCGGCGTTCTACTTCTACGAGCTGTCGATCGTCCCCTTCGGAATCTTCATGCTCCGCTATGCGCTGCTGGTGGAGGCGGGTCGAGCGAGTGCTCCCGAGGACGTGATCCTCGGCGACCGCACGCTCCAGGTGATCGGCCTCGCGTGGATCGCGTTGTTCGGCGCCGGTGTGTACCTCGGTGGCTGAGCGGCCGGCTCCGTCGCGGGTGCGACCGTGAGCGTCGGCCCGTGATCGCGACCGAACCGCCCCCGAGCGAGGAGCGCCTGCTCACCGGCTGGGGGCGCACGGCGCCGACGCTGGCCCAGGTGGAGCATCCGCGAGCGGCCGAGGAGCTCGCCGCCCACCTGGCCACGGCAGGCCGTGACCGGGGGGCCATCCCTCGCGGGCTCGGACGCGCCTACGGCGACGCCGCTCAGAACGCCGGCGGGACGGTGCTCACCATGACCGGCCTCGCCGGGGTGCACCGGCTCGACCTCGAGGCGGCCGAGATCGATGTGGACGCCGGGATCTCGCTCGACGCCCTCATCGCGCTGCTGATGCCCTTCGGCCTGTTCATCTCGGTCTCTCCGGGCACCCGCTACGTCACGGTGGGCGGCGCCATCGCGGCGGACATCCACGGCAAGAACCACCACCGCGAGGGGTCCTTCTGCGAGCACGTCGTGGCCTTCTCGCTGATCACGCCGAGCGGAGAGCGGATCGAGGCTTCTCCCCGGGAGAACGCCGACGTGTTCTGGGCAACGGCCGGCGGCATGGGGCTCACCGGGGTGGTCGTGCGCGCCACCCTGCGCCTGCTCCGGGTGGAGACCTCGCGGATGCGCGTGGACACCGAGCGCACCAGCGGCCTCGACGACGTGCTGGCCCGCATGACCTCGCGCGACGAGGACTACCGCTACTCGGTGGCCTGGATCGACTGCCTGGCCCGCGGGGGCTCGCTCGGCCGCTCGGTGCTCATGCGCGGCGAGCACGCCCGCCTCGACGAGCTCGGGCCCGACGAGCGCCCGAGCGCGCTGGCGGCCTCGTCGAGCAACCCCCTCTCGGTGCCCTCCTGGGTTCCGTCGGGGCTCCTGCGCAAGGCCACGGTGAGCGTGTTCAACGAGCTCTGGTACCGCAGGGCTCCGCGCGAGGAGCGCGGGCGCATCGAGCCCCTCCACTCCTTCTTCTACCCCCTGGACGGGATCCGGAGCTGGAACCGCCTCTACGGCCCGCGGGGCTTCCTCCACTACCAGTTCGTGGTGCCCTTCGGCGCGGAGAAGACCCTGCGTGAAGGGCTCAGGGGCGTCGGCCCGCACGGTGT
>JBPCRE010000110.1:0-10268 GCA_050997195.1 Thermoleophilaceae bacterium | reverse complement strand
GGGGGCCCCCGGCGCCGGGGGGCGCGCCCGCCCCGGCGCCCGTGGCGCACGGGCCCGCGCCTCCGCCGTAGCGCCTCGTCTCGCGGCGGCTACCGCGCCCGGACGTCGGTGAGCGCCCGCGCGAAGCCCTCGAGCTGCTGCGTGGACCAGCACTCGAACACGCCGTCGCAGTGGGGCTCGTACGCGCGCATGACCGAGTCCCCGTAGTTCCAGTAGAGCTTCGGCTCCGGGTTCATCCAGAAGAGCCGCGCGGCCCGTTCGGCCACCCTGGCGAGCACCTCGGCGTGGGGCTCGCGCCCGTTGGTGCGGGCGTCGCCCAGCACGATGACCGTCGAGCGCGGGTCGAGGTCGTCGGCCACCTGGGAGAGGAACTCGAGCCACACACGGCCGTAGTCGGTGTAGCCCGACACGTCGGCCACCCCGGCATCCGAGGCGATGGCGCGGGAGACGTCCTCGAACGAGCGGGCGTGGTCGAAGAGCTCGGTGACCTCCGATATGCGCTCGACGAACACGAAGGAGCGGAGCTTCCGAAAGGAGCCGTGAAGGGCGTGGAGCACCGAGAGGAAGAACACGCTGGCGCTCGTGACGCTGGTCGAGACGTCGCAGAGCACGTAGAGCTCGGGCCGGCGCGGCTTCCGAGGGCGGTACTTGAGGTAGAGGGGCACTCCGCCGGTCTCGAGCGAGGCGCGCATGGTGCGCCGGATGTCCACCGCGGCGCCCCGCCGGCGGCCGCGCTGCTCGGAGCCCTGGGTGGCCAGGCGCCGGCGAAGCTGGGCCACCGCGCGGTGCACGGCTGCGAGGTTCTCGACCGGGTTGACGGGCAGTCCCCGGTCGAGGGTGGCGAGCGGCTTCGCGGGAGGCAGCGAGCGCGTGCGCTCGATCAGGCCGCGCTCGAGCTCGCGGCGCAGGTGGCGCTCGAAGAGCCGCAGGTGCTCGCGGGGGACGGTGTCGGGGTCGGGAAGCTGCGCGGGGTCGAGCTCCGCGCTGGCCTTCAGTCCGAGGTTCCTCCGGATGCGCTGCACGTCCACCCCGACCACGCCCGAGCCCTCGCCCTGGCGCCCGAAGGCGGCGATGGCCAGTCGCGCGGAGTCGCGCATCTCACCGTCGGCGCCCCTCCTGATCGCGTCGCGAATGCGGCCGCGGAGCTCCTCGGCGTCGAGGCGCTCCTCGCCTCCGTAGCGCCGCTCGGAGAGGCCTCGCTCCACCGCCTGGCGCTCTGGGGCACGGAAGAAGAAGCGCTCGAACGCGAGCTCGAACAGGCGCTGATCGCTCTGGGACTTGGCGAGCGTGGCGGCGAGCGCGGCGCGAAAGTCCTCCTGCGAGGTCCAGGCCACCTCGTCGAGGGCGTGGAAGGCGTCGAGCAGCTCCGAGGTGCCGAGGGCGAGGCCCTCCGTGCGGAGCTCCTCGGCGAAGTCGATCAGCCGCGGCGCGAAGCCGGGCGTGCCCGCGGAGCCGATGCCGCCGAAGAGGGCCCGCCCGGCGCGGTGGGGGGGCCTGCTCGCCGCGGGCACGCCTACGTGGAGGGCGCTCGCCCGGCCACGAGCCCGTCCGAGAGCTTCACGCCGATCCGCTCGGCCGCGAGATCGAGGTCGGTGCGGTGCTTGACGACGATGGAGAGGGTCTGGCGGAACACGTCCTCGTCGGTGTCCTCGGCGCCGAGGAGGAGCAGCGCCCGTGCCCAGTCGATCGACTCGGCGATCGACGGCGGCTTCTTGAGGTCGAGGCGCCGGACCATGTGGACGATCTCCACCAGGCGCCGGGTCATGGCCTCCGAGAGGTCGGGCTCGTGCAGGCGCACGATCTCGAGCTCGCGCTCGGCCGAGGGGTAGTCGAGCCAGAGGTAGAGGCAGCGGCGCTTGAGCGCCTCGGTGAGCTCGCGCGAGTTGTTCGAGGTGAGGAGCACCAGCGGCCGCGAGCGGGCCTCGACCACTCCGAGCTCGGGGATCGAGACCTGGAAGTCCGAGAGCAGCTCGAGGAGCATGGCCTCGAACTCCTGGTCGGTCTTGTCGATCTCGTCGATGAGGAGCACGACCGGGTCGGGATCGGTGATGGCGCGCAGCAGCGGCCGCGAGAGCAGGAAGTCCTCCCCGAAGATGTCCTCCTGCATGCGCTCCCAGCCGCCGGCGCCGGCGTCGGCCTGGATGCGCAGGAGCTGCTTGCGGTAGTTCCACTCGTAGAGGGCCTTCGCCTCGTCGAGACCCTCGTAGCACTGCAGGCGAACGAGCGTGCGCCCGGTGGCGCGGGCCAGCGCCTTGGCGAGCTCGGTCTTGCCCACGCCGGCCGGCCCCTCGACGAGCACCGGCTTGCCGAGGCGCGCCGCTAGAAAGGAGACGAGCGCCGCGGACTCGTCGGCCAGGTAGCCCACGCCGGCGAGCGCCGCGCGGGTGTCCTCCACGCTACGTAACCCGCTCGGCATCGGTCAAGGATACTTTCGGGGTGGCCGGGGCCCTCCTCTTCGCGGTGTCGGCCCTGCCTAGCGAGGCCGACTTCGATCCCTCCCCGCGCCCCTACATCATCCTGCTCGGGCTCGGCTTCCTCATCGGCACCCTCGGGCACGTGTTCGGATCGAAGATCCTCATCGCCGCCGGGCTGCTCACCATCTACGTGGCCATCCTCTTCCTGCCGCTGGTGGCGTACCTGGCCTGAGGGGGGCCGGGGCGGCGACCGAGACTCTCCGGCGGCGGCCCGTTGGGCGTGCGCTCTGTCGACTCAGGCGGGCGGCTTCGGCGGCAGCTCCGTGGGGGGCTTGGGATCGTCGGTGTCCTCCGGCTCATCCTCCGGCTCATCCTCCTCCTCGACCCCGCGCTTGCCCTCGACCTTCGACGCGGCAAACGGCTTCGCTGCCGTGCCGGCGCCCTTCGAGGGGCGGGCCTTGACCTTGATCTGCTCGCCCACCAGGAGATCGGCGAGGCTCTGCTCGCCATCGCCGTCACGGTCGAGGAGCTTGTAGCGAGCGGCCGAGACGTCGAACACCACCTGCTTCGGCGTTACCCCGCGGGCGTGGCGGTTGCCGGCGGTCACGGTCAGGGTAAGCGTGTCGGTGGCGTCATCGAAGGAGACGACCCTGCCGACGAACACGTGGTTCTTGCCCTTGCCGTGGCCCGTGTCGGTCTTGGTGGGCTTCTTCTGCTCGTCGGCGGGCTCGAGATCGGGGGCCTGCTGCTGAGCCTCCACCTTCTCCACCTTCTCGCTCTTGCCCTTGCCGGGCTGGTCCTCCGAGCCCTTCCTGGCGAGGGCGGATGCCGGAAGGGCGAGGGCCAGGCCCGCGCCCAGGAGCGCGGCCGTGCGAGTGTGAGAGTGATGCATCCGTGCCTCTTTCGAATCGACGGTGCCGCGTGCGGCGGAGGAGAAGGACCGCTCGGCGGACCCCGTCAAGCATTATCGACCGCGAGCCGGATCTCTCAAGGCCGTCTCGACGGATGGACGACCCAGGGGCGCCGCGCCCGCGCCGCGCCGACGCCCCCGCCGCCCGAGTGGCCGGTTCGGCATCATCTCTCGCCGTGAGCTCGGCACACCGAAACCGCGAAGGACGCGAGTGAGCGCCACCGAGGTCCGGTCGGGGCTCGAGGGCGTGGTGGCCTTCGCCACCGAGATCGCCGAGCCCGATCGCGACGGCGGGGCGCTGCGCTACCGCGGCGTGGACATCGAGGAGCTGGTGGGAGCCGTGCCCTTCGAGCGGGTGTGGGGCCTGCTCGTGGACGGCGCCTACGAGCCGGGGCTTCCCCCCGCTGACCCCCACCCCCTCTCGGTGCGCTCCGGGGACCCCCGCGTGGACCTCCAGTCGGCGCTCGCGCTGCTCGGGCCGGAATGGGGGCTCGGCCAGCTCATCGACATCGACGACGCCCAGGCGCGCGAGGATCTCGCCCGCGTCTCGGTCATGGCGCTGTCCTTCGTGGCGCAGTCGGCGCGCGGCCCCGGCCGCCGGCCCGTGCCCCAGCGCGAGATCGACCAGGCGAGCTCCATACCCGAGCGCTTCCTCCTGCGCTGGCGCGGCGAGGCCGACCCCCGCCACGTTCGTGCCATCGACGCCTACTGGATCTCCGCGGCCGAGCACGGGATGAACGCCTCGACGTTCACCGCGAGGGTCGTGGCCTCGACGGGCGCCGACGTAGCCGCCTGCATGTCCGCCGCGGTGGGGGCGCTCTCGGGCCCCCTGCACGGCGGCGCTCCCTCCCGCGTCCTGCAGATGCTCGACGAGGTCGAGCGCGGCGGCAACGCCGAGCTCTACGTGAAGGCCAAGCTCGACTCCGGCGAGCGGCTCATGGGCTTCGGCCACCGGGTCTACCGGGCCGAGGACCCGCGGGCCCGGGTGCTGCGTGAGACCGCGCGCGAGATCGGCGCGCCGCGCCTCGAGGTGGCCGAGGCGCTGGAGCAGGCCGCCCTGGTGGAGCTCGCGGCCCGGCGCCCCGACCGGGTGCTGGCCACCAACGTCGAGTTCTGGTCGGCCGTGGTCCTCGACTTCGCCGGCGTCCCTCCCGAGCTGTTCACCCCGATGTTCTCCTCGGCGCGGGTGGCGGGATGGTCGGCGCACGTGCTCGAGCAGAAGCGCGAGGGGCGGCTGATCCGGCCGAGCGCGCGCTACGTGGGCCCGGGCCCGCGCCCGGCCTCGGCCGTGGGCTGAGCTCCGCGTCCGCCCGGCGCCTCGGACGCGGACTTGGTGCCGCGCCCGCCTCCGGGGATGTCGTCGGGCGGGCGACGGGCGTGCTCGCGGGTCCCGGCCAGCACGAGCAGCGCGGCGCAGGCCAGAGCGAGGAGACCCTGTCCGGCCGGGCGATCGAGGAGGCGCGAGAGGATCAGCACGGCCGACCAAGCGCCGGCCACCGCGATCGCCGCGCCGTCGCCGTAGGGCAGGTGGAAGGCTCGGCCCTCGCCTCGGGCGTGCAGTAGCCCGATCACCGCGAGGGCCACCAGGATCACCGCCGCCTCGATCCACGAGAAGGGCCCGAAGGTCGAGAGCACGAGCAGCAGCGCCGCCGCTCCGGCCACCCGCTGCTCGAAGCCGAGCGCGCGCACCACGGTGGGGAGGCCGCGCACCCGTGCGGCGGTGGAGGCGGGAAGGCCGCGGGCCCACCTGCCGGTGGCCCCGGCCGCACCCACGGCCAGCTCGCGAGCTCTCCGGGCGGCGCGCTCGAGCCGGATCATCTACAGCGGCTCTCGCCCGCCGAAGCCGGAATCGGGATCGTGCCAGTAGCCGATCTTCTCCTCGCCCTCCTCCCAGCAGAGGTAGACCTCCCGCCCCTCGCGCACGGAGGGGAAGTCCACGAGCCCGCGCTCGAGGTCGCGGAGCACCACCTCGATGGCCTGCAGCTCCTCGAGCGCCTCGCGCAGGGCGAGGAAGGCGCGAGACACCACGAGGCCGGGCGCCCCGCCTCCGTTGGTCGGAGCCGCCTCGGTGAGCGCCGCCCTGGCCTCCTCGTCGTTCAGGGCCTCGCGGGCGGCGCGCATGCGCTCGAGCCGCTCTGCGACCCAGGGCAGCGCGGCGTTGGCCTGCTCGATCGTGTAGTGGCGCTCGTGCTTCACGGGGTCCCGTCCTCGAGCAGCCCCCGCTCGGGCGCGCAGGCCGCGGCGCTCAAGCCGCGCCGGCGGGCACCGCGGCGCGCATCCGCTCCTCGATGACTCCCGCGTCGCCGGCGCTCACCGCGCGGAACTGCCCCTGGAAGGCGAGCGTCCAGTGCTCGGCCGGCCACTTGCGCACGTGCTCGAGCTCGCCGGCCAGCTCCTCGGCGGGCACGAGGTCGGCCTCGGGGAGCACCAGCTCGGGCTCCGCCGGGAACCGCCACGGGTAGGCGTCGGCCTGCCCCGGCTTGCCCGGCCACACCGGCGTCCGGTCCTCGAAGAGCCCGCCGGCGATCCTCGCGATGGCTCCGAACGCCTTGATCTTGGTGAGGTAGAAGATCACCCGGTCGCCGGGCTCGACCTGCTCGGCCAGGCGCCGCCGGCGCTCCTTGAGGCCCACGAGCTCGAACCCGATGTCGCGCGAGGCGCGGAAGTTCTCGACCGAGCCGGTGAGGATCCAGTTGGTCACGGGGGCGTCGCTCACGGCGTGCAGCCTACCCCCGGCCCGGGCGGGCGCGCATGGCTCGAGCGCGCCCCGCGACGGCTCAGCCTCACTCGATCGGGATGTCCTCGACCCGAGTGCGCGCCTCTCGGCCGTCCATCCGGTCGAGGTAGCGGTCGATCAGGGCGCGCGCGGCCAGGAGGACCTCGCGGAGGATGGCCGTGAAGCCCGCCTGAAGCTCACGGGGGATCGCGGCGCGGACCGCGTCGAGGAGAACGATAAGGGGGGAGAGGTCCGGGACGGCGCGAGGCCGCGGCGCCCCCGTGCCCGCGGTCTCGGCCGAGCGCCAGTCCGGCTCGTCGAAGGGGTCGCCGGAGGGCCCGGTGGCGGGCCACGGCTCCTCGCCGTCGGCGGCGAAGCCCGGCGCGCCGCGCTCTCCCGGCGGCCGCCCCGCCTGCGGATCCCAGCTCATGGGCGGGTGAACACCACCTCGAGCGCGCCGTCCTCGAACGAGGCGCGCCCGGGTCGGTAGGCGGCAAGGGTCCGCGGGAGGATGATCGTGCGCTTCTGCTGGCCTACGCGCACCACCACCTCGAGGCCGATCTTCTTGAGCGCGATGTCGGCCTTCTCCTGGAAGGGGATGGCCAGGCGCAGACGAGCCTCGCCGTTGACGGTCACGAGCTCCTGGGAGAGGTCGTCGTGGAGCATCTCGGCCGCCTCTCCGTCGGCGAAGAGCTCCCCTCCCAGTCGATCGAGCATCTCGGTCCCGATCACCTCGCGCTCGAACCACGGCGCCTCGAGGATGGGCACCGGCGGGAAGGCCGAGCGGATGAGGTCCATGTGCTCGGCCTGGGTCTGCCGCCAGGCGGCGAAGTAGCCCTCGCCGGCGGCCTCGGGCAGCACCCGGTTGACCACCACGGCATCGGTCAGGTAGCCGTAGAGGTTGAGGTAGGTGAAGGTGCGCATGGACTCCTTGATGACCATGCGGTCCGGGTTCATCACGAGCCGAACGGAGGTGCTCGCGCGGTCGCGGAGGATGCCGTTCATGGCCACGAGGTTGTGGACGAGGCGGCGAACGTCGTCGAACACGGCGTCGCTCGGAAGGGACACGTCGAGGAGGCTCTTGGCGAACGGGCGCGCCACGGAGACGAGGCGCTGCTCCCACGGGAAGACCTTCTCGAGCCACCACTGGGCCACGTCGGGAAAGGACAGCAGCCGCAGGGTCTCGCCCGTGGGGGCGCAGTCCACCACGACGCAGTCGTAGTCCCCGGAGTCGTGGTGGCGCTTGATCTGCAGCAGGGAGAACAGCTCGTCCATCCCCGGCGGCACGGTGAGCTCCTCGGCGGATATCGGATCCACACCGCGCTCGGCCAGCAGCTCGCTCATCCACTCCTGCACCGCCTCCCAGTTGTGCTCCATCTCCTCCTGGGCCTGCACCTCCTGGCCGAACAGCCCGTCGCCGCACGGGGTGGGCGCCGAGCCCAGCTCGATCTCGAGCGAGTCGGAGAGCGAGTGGGCGGGGTCGGTGGAGAGGACGATGGTGCGCAGTCCCTCGGCGGCGCACCTGCGGGCAGTGGCCGCCGCCACGCTGGTCTTGCCGACGCCGCCCTTGCCCGTGTAGAGGATCGTGCGGGGGGCCATCGGGACCGGGCATCGTAATGTGATCTTCCGACGTCGCCCCTCCGGCTCGACGTGAGCGTCCTCAACGAGCCCACTAGACCCATGACCTGCAGGCGATCGCTCCTCCGCCCGCCGAGCCGACCGGTCGCTCCTTGGATCTCGACGGTGTGCCGTTCCGAGCCGTGAGCGAGTCTCGGTCTTCCCCGAGGACGTCCCGTCCGAGTCGCCCGGCTTCGAGCGCGCCTACCCGCCGCCCACGCCCTCGAAGCGCAGCGTACGCCGTCCCTCCTCCACGAGGAGGGAGATCCTCACCGGCCCGGCGGTGGGCGAGCGCACGTCGCTCGGCTTGCGCGCGCTGGTGCGCTTCGGGCCCGCGTACTTGCGCACGTTCTCGGGGTTGCGCAGGTAGCGCGTGAAGCGCGCCTGGGTGGCGCAGTAGACCCGCGTCCTCGTGCGTTGGCAGAGGTTGCCCAGGAAGTCGCGCACGAGACGGTGGTAGCCGAGGTCGGCCGCCGAGCCGCGCAGCGAGTAGCGCGACCACTTGCCCGTGTCGTAGCGCGGGATCTCGCGGCGTGCGGCGCGGTCGCCGGCCGCGAAGAGGGCCTGGGCGCGGGGGTCGCCCGTGATCTTGGCCACGTCGTAGAGGCCGGTGACCGCCTGGAGGAAGCCGTTCAGCACCCGCAGGCGGCGGTCGAAGGAGTAGATGAGGTAGTGCGCGCCGCCGGCGGAGGGCACGCGGACGCCGACCGGCGCGGGGGTCTCGAAGGCTCCGAGACCGGCGAGGGCCGCGTCGCGGTAGGCGGTGTCGCCGAGGAGCGAGCCGCCGCGGGCCATGGCCTGCACCGCCGTGCCCTGGGAGAGGCCGCTGGTCCACACCGGCTCCCCGCGCCCGAAGCGGAAGAAGTACTCCCAGGCGGTGAAGTCACCGCGGCGCCCGGCCACGGCGAGCATCCAGTCGAGGAGGCTGCGCAGGGCCTCGCGGTCGCACGGCGGGAGCTTCGGGTTGGGATCGGTGCAGGCGTTGTAGAGCGCGTTGGCCTTCCCGAAGTTCCCGAGCGGCTGGAGCTGGAGCCCCTGGCCGGGATAGACCTGGAAGACCACCGGCGAGCCGGCGAAGACAACGCGGGTGCCCGCGGGGGGCACGCGGTTCGAGGGCCAGAACTCGAGGTTGCGCTCGAGCTGGAGGAAGAGCGCCGGCATCCGCTCGGGAACGAGCTGGCCGCGCCCGGCGATGCGCTCGAGGGTGACCACCGCGCTCGAGAGCTGCGTGCGCTGGGCGCGGGGCAGCCCCCCGCGTGCCTGGCGCGCCGCCTCGTACACCGTGCGGTAGCCCGCCTGCTGCTCGGCGGTGACCCGCCCGGCGGCCACCGCGGCCTCGAGCGCCGCGTACACGCTCGGACCCGACTGGGCGGAACGAGCGCGCGTGCCCTTGCCTCGGGGGGGAGCCGGAGCGAGGTCGGTGAGCGCCGGGGGAGGGAGGTAGGGATCCTCGACGGTGGTGGTGCGCCCGCCGTCCACGCGGAGCACCTGGCTCGCGGCCGCCTCGGCCGCGCCGGCGGCGGCCAAGGACGTCATGGCGAGGATCAGGAGGGCGAGGCGTCGGATCACGGAGGTGGAAACGGGTTTGAGCGGGGGAAGTTGCGAGGTCGGGACCGGTCTAGTCTCATTCTTCGAACCCTATGGCAACCCTTCACAGCAGACTGGGCATGGGATCGAGGCGCCGGGCGGCCGCCGTGGCCCTCGGCGCGCTGGCCGTGGTGGCGCTCGTCGTCGTTCTCGTGGTGGTATTTCTCGTGCGCGGCGAGAACGGCGTCCGCGGCGCGCTGGACGACGCCTTCAACGAGTCGATCGAGAGCGCCCGGGTGAGTGTGGACTTGGAGATTCGCGTGGATGGCGTCCCGCAGTTCGAGCAGCCCGTGCGCCTGCGCATGAACGGGCCCTACCGCTCGGGGGGCGACCGTCAGATCCCGAGCCTCGACTGGGACGTGACGCTGGCCGGACGCGGGCAGAGCCTCACCGCCAAGACGATCTCCACCGGCGACAACGCCTTCGTGGTCTTCCAGGGCACCGCGTACGAGTTCGGTCGCGATCGGGTGGCCCAGGCCAACCGCGACATCGCAGCCGACGAGCAGCGGGCCGAGGGCCGGAGCCTGCGCGACTTCGGGGTCGATCCGCGGAGCTGGCTGGTGGACGCCCGCGACGAGGGCGATGCCACCGTGGCCGGCGTCGAGGCCACCCGCTACGCCGCGAGCCTCGACGTGGGCCGGCTGGTGGACGATCTCGGGCGCGTGACCGAGCGCGCCGGCAACCGCATCGGCCGCGGCGCCCCCCCGCCGCGGCTAACCCCGGAGCAGCGCACCCAGCTCACCCGCGTGGTGCGCAACCCGACCTTCGACGTCTACGTCGGCAAGGACGACGGCAAGATCCACCGGATGTCCGTCCGCGCGCCGTTCTCGGTGCCGCCCGAGGGGCGGGCCGGGGCCGGCGGTGCGAGCGGCGGGGCGCTCTCCTTCTCGGTCGAGTTCGCCGACGTGGACGAGCCCCAGACCATCACCGCGCCGCCCAACCCCCGGCCCATCAGCGATCTCACCCAGCAGCTCGGCGGCCTCGGCGCGGGCGCGGGCGCGGGCGCCGCTGCGCCCCCCTCGGC
>JBPCRE010000052.1:0-7439 GCA_050997195.1 Thermoleophilaceae bacterium | reverse complement strand
GGCACGAGGGGGGCTCCGGGCGGCGGCGCGCCCGGCGGAGGGGCAGCCGCCGGCTCCGAGGAGGGCTCGTACAGGGCCACGAAGGCCAGGTACGCGGCGAAGAGCGCCGTCCACGCGAGGATCGACGGGATGCCGAAGGACTGGCGCCGCAGGGCCACGAGCGCGACCGCACCGCCGAGGATCCCCACTCCCCCGGCCACGAGGGCGGCGGGCTCGAGGTCCCACTCGGTGAAGGCGAGGCCGAAGGCGATGGGCACGCTGGCCTGGAAGGCCATGGCGCCCGTCACGTTGCCCACCGCGAGCGAGTCCTTGTCGTCACGCACCCACAGGATGGAGTTGGCCTTCTCCGGAAGCTCGGTGGCCAGCGGCGCGAGCACGAGGGAGAGCACGAGCGTGCCCACGCCGAGGCTCTCGGCCACCGACACGACCTCCTCCACGAAGAGCTCGGCGCCGCCGACGATGGCGGCGAGGCCCACCACGAGCTGTACGACGATCCGCCACAGGGCGGGCTCCTGCCCCGCCGAGCGATGGAAGATGAGCGCCTGGAGCTCCTCCCCCTCGCTCTCGCCCCCCTTCTTGACCGTGCGGATCGCGTAGCCGACGTAGGCGAGCAAGAGGCCGATGGCCGCCGCGATGCGAAAGCCCGTGGACACGCCGAGGCCGAGGAGCACGCCCACGGTGCAGAAGACGAGGAAGAAGCCGAGGTCGCGCTGCATCCCCCGCGGCTCGGCCGAGATGAAGCGCCCGGCCTCCCGGCGGCCGCGGAAGGCGAGGGCCGAGACGCCGATGATGATCATGGCGAGCGTGCCGAGGAGGAAGGGCGCGCCGATGATCGAGCCGATGGCCACCTCCGTGGAGCCGGGTGAGCCGCCGACCAGCGCCACGACGGGGATCAGCGACTCGGGCAGCGCGGTGCCCACCGCGGCCAGCAGGCTCCCCACCGAGCTCTGCCCCAGGTTCAGGCGCGCGCCGATCCACTCCACGGCGTTGGTGAAGAGCAGCGCGCCCGCCACGATGAGCACGAAGGCGACGAGGAGCAGGAGCGCCGTCATCGGGCGCCGCTTCCGAGGTGGACTCGCGGAGCGGCCATTCCCCGATGATGACGCCTCGGGCGCAGGGAGGGTGGAGAGCCCCGGTACCGTCCGGGGCCGCGAAGCCTCGACAAAGCGAACCGAAGGAGCCTCAGGGATGGACTACGTCACGCTCGGCCGCACGGACCTCCAGGTCTCGCGCATCTGCTTCGGCACCTGGCAGTTCGGTGGGGACTGGGGGCAGATAGACGTCGAGAGGAGCACCGCTGCCATGCGCCGAGCCGTCGAGCTCGGCATCAACTTCTTCGATACCGCCCAGGCCTACGGCTTCGGCGACTCCGAGCGCCTCGTGGGCGAGGCGCTGAAGCCCGAGATCCAGGCGCGCCGCCACGAGGTGATACTGGCCACCAAGGGTGGTCTGCGCATGACCGACGACGGGTTGGCTCGAGACTCGAGCCCCGACTACCTGCGCCGGAGCGTGGAGGAGAGCCTCGGCTACCTCGGCACCGACTACATCGACCTCTACCAGGTCCACTGGCCCGACCACGACACGCCGATCGCGGAGACCGCCGAGGCACTCAAGGAGCTCGTCCGGGAGGGCAAGATCCGCCACGTGGGTCTCTCGAACCACTCGACCGAGGAGATCAAGGAGTTCGAGCGCACCCGGCCCGTCGAGACCCTTCAGCCTCCCTACCACCTCTTCCGCCGGGACATCGAGGACGACGTGCTGCCCTGGTGCGCCGAGCACGACGTGGGCGTGCTCGTCTACGGGCCGATGGCCCACGGTCTGCTGTCGGGCAAGTTCGACACGGGCACCCGGTTCGACGACGACGACTGGCGCTCGAGCAGCGAGATCTTCCAGGGTGAGAACTTCGAGCACAACCTCGAGACCGTGGAGCGACTCAAGGGCTTCGCCGCCGACCGCGACCTCACGGTGGCGCAGCTCGCCGTGAGCTGGACCATCGCCAACCCGGCCGTGCACGTGGCCATCGTGGGCGCTCGCGACGAGGGTCAGATCGAGGGCACCGCGCCGGCCGGCGACGTGCATCTGAACGAGGACGACCTCCGCCAGATCGACTCGATCATGGAGACCGCCGTGGCGGTGAGCGGGCCGACGCCGGAGGGGTGAGCCGCCCCTCGGGTGTACGCTGGTGCGACGATCACCAGGGGGGCTCGCGGGTAGCGGGCTGAGATAGCGCCCCCGGGACGGCTTTCCCGCCCGGCGCTGACCCTTCGAACCTGTGGGGTAATGCCCGCGGAGGGAGCGATGGACACACGGCTCGAGGTCCCCGTCGAGGGACCGACGCGACAGAGGCTTCCGGGCGTGGCCGCCGAGAGCGTGACGCGCGCCTACCGGGGCGGCGTGAGGGCCCTCGAGGAGCTCGACCTGCGCGCCGCGCCCGGGGAGGTCCTCGCCGTGGTGGGCCCATCGGGATGCGGCAAGTCCACCCTCCTCGCGCTCCTCGCCGGTTTGGCCGAGCCGGACTCGGGACTCGTCTCGGTGGGCGGGGTCACCCGCGCCGGCGAGCGCCTCGGGCGCTGCGCGCTGATGCCCCAGCGCGACCTCCTGCTGCCGTGGCGAAGCGCCCTCGACAACGCCGCGCTCGCCCTCGAGAGCGCCGGCGTGGCGCGGGCCGAGGCCCGCCGCCGCGCGCGGCCCCTGTTCGAGCGCTTCGGCCTCGCGGAGTTCGAGCGCGCCCGGCCCGCGGAGCTCTCGGGCGGGATGCGCCAGCGGGTGGCCTTCCTGCGCACGCTGCTCGTGGGCCGGCCCGTGCTGCTGCTCGACGAGCCCTTCGGAGCCCTCGACGCCATCACCCGCGGGGAGATGCAGGAGTGGCTGGCCGCCGGGCTGGCCGAGGAGCCGCGCACCGTGGTCCTCGTGACCCACGACGTGGAGGAGGCGCTGCTGCTCGCCGATCGGGTCGCGGTGCTCTCGCCCCGTCCCGGGCGGGTCGTGGCCGAGATCGCCGTGAACCTCGAGCGACCGCGGCCGCGGCGCCGGACCGTGACCGACGCGGCCTTCATCGACCTCCGCGAACGGGCTCTCGGGGCGCTCGAGCGATGAGGCGGATCCTTGCCCCGGGACTCCTCCTGCTCGCGGCCCTCGGCGCGTGGCAGGCCGTGGGCTCGATGCCCTCGGTGGACGACCTGACGCTCGCCACGCCGGTCGAGGTGCTCGGCGCCCTGCGCGACGACGGCGCCCTGCTCCTCGACCAGGCCCGGGTCACCCTGGTCGAGGTGGTCCTCGGGCTGCTGATCGCCGTGGTGGGAGGCGTGGGCGCGGCCGTGGCCATGCACCTCGTGCGACCGCTCCGTGAGGCCGCCTACCCCCTGCTGGTGGCCTCGCAGGCCGTCCCGGTGGTGGTGCTCGCGCCGGTGCTCGTGCTCGCCTTCGACTACGGGATGGGACCCATCCTCGCCATCGTCGCGCTCACCTGCTTCTTCCCCGTCACCGTGGGCGCCCTCGACGGCCTGCGCTCGGTGCCCCTCGAGCTCCGCGAGCTCATGCGCTCGCTCGGGGCCTCGCGCCTCTCGACGCTCCGCCGCGTCGAGCTTCCCTCCTCCCTGCCGTCGCTTTTCTCGGGACTCCGGGTGGCGGCCACCGTGTCGGTCATCGGCGCGGTGTTCGGGGAGTGGGCGGGCGCGGACGCGGGGCTCGGACGGCTCGTGCTCCTCGGCAACAACCAGCTCCAGACGCCGCGGGTCTACGCCGGGGTGGTGCTGCTCACGCTCATGGCCCTCGCCCTCTTCGCGCTCGTGTCGGCGCTCGAGCGGGTGCTCGTGCCCTGGGCCCCGCGGGGAGCGCCGTCGTGAGCGCCCGGCACCTCCTCGGCGTCGCGCTCGCCGCCGTCCTGGTGCTGGCCGGCTGCGGCGAGAAGGAGGACCGCCTCTCGGCGAGCGATCCCCAGGCCTTCGAGCTGCTGCTCGACTACTTCCCGAACGCCGACCACGCCCCGATCTACGCCGCGCGGAGTGGCGGGCACTTCGAGGACGCGGGCCTCGACGTGGAGATTCGCCAACCCTCCGATCCCGCGGCGCCGATCAAGCAGGTGGCCGCCGGCCGGGTCGATCTGGCCGTCTCCTACGAGCCCGAGGTGCTCCGCGCCCGCGACCAGGGGCTGAACGTGGTGGCCGTGGGGGCCCTCGTGCGCGAGCCGCTGACCTCGATCATCTCGCTGCCCTCGGCGCGCGTGAGCCGCGTCGCCGACCTCGCGGGCAAGAAGGTGGGCACCGCGGGGATCGACTATCAGTCGGCCTTCCTGCGCACCGCCCTGAACCGAGCTGGGGTGCCGCGGGGCCGGGTCACCGAGCGCAACGTCGGCTTCTCCTTGGGCCCGTCGCTGCTCACCCGGCGGGTGGACGCGGTGCTCGGCGCCTTCTGGAACTACGAGGGAACCGAGCTCAGGCTG
The DNA here is from genome assembly GCA_050997195.1 of Thermoleophilaceae bacterium. Lineage (GTDB taxonomy): Bacteria > Actinomycetota > Thermoleophilia > Solirubrobacterales > Thermoleophilaceae > JACCZP01. Next base: position 2,998 of record JBPCRE010000052.1, on the reverse strand, counting down.
CGCGGCAAGCGCCCCCAGATCATCCGCATCGAGGACGCCGGCGTGCCGACCTACAACGAGCTCGTGCTGGTGGCCAACAAGGACGCCCTCGACGCCGACGCCGGCCGCCTGCGCGCCTTCATCGGGGCGCTGGCCAGAGGGACCGCCGACGTGCGGCGCAACCCCGACCGGGCCATCCGCGGCCTGCTCGCGGAGAACCGCGACCTCGACCCGCGTCTGCAGCGCGAGGTCGTGCGCGTCACCTCCCGCCTCTTCGCCCCCGAGCGCGGGCGGCCCTACGGGTACCAGGACCCCCGCGAGTGGCAGCGCTTCACGGCCTGGATGCGCGAGAACGGACTGCTCCGACGCTTCCCGAACGCCCGGGCCTCCTTCACCAACGAGCTGCTGCCCGGACAGGGGCTCTGAGCCCGATGGCCCCCCGGTGCGCGCCCGCCAGCAGGTACAGGCCGGCCAGGGCTCCGAACGGCGCGTAGGGGGCGAAGAACTCCCGCACCTCATCCTCGGTGGCCCGGCGCCCGAGGCCCTCGAGCGCTCCCACGAGCTTCAGGTAGGCGAGGTCTCCGGCGGGCAGCTGATCGTCGCGGCCCTGCCCGTGGAGGGCGAGGCACTCGAGCGTCCAGGAGCCGATGCCGCGAATGGTGCGGAGGCGCCTCCACGCCGGCTCGTGCTCGCTCAGATCGACGCGGCCCGCGGCCACCTCGCGCGCGGCGCGCACGAGCGCGACCGACCGTCCGGCGGAGAGATCGCAGCCCTCTAGCTCGGCGGGGGCCCGCCCGGCCAGGCGCGTGGGCCCCGGCACGTCGCGGAAGGTGGCGCAGTGGCTCGCGCGGCCGTAGCGCCACACCAGACGACGCTGGATGGCCTGAGCGCGCTCGGTCTCGATGAGCTGCTCGGTGATGGCCCAGGCCAGCGCCTCGAAGGGCTCGGGCCGCCGCTGGGGGCGGATCCAGGGGAACCGGCGCACGATGGGCCCGAGCAGGCGGTCGTGGCCGAAGCGGGCGTGGAAGGGGCGAAGGTCGTGATCGAGGGCGAGGGCGAAGCGCATGCGCTCGAGCCCGTGGACCGCCGCCTCGCGGGAGGGCGCCGAGCTGCGCAGGCGCACGGCCCCCGAGGACGGCCACGCGTGCACGAGCACGGGCTCGGTGCCGCAGTGCAGCAGGCGGGCCAGCGCCCCGCCGCGGCGGCGAAGGACGCCGTCGCGCCCGGCGGGCGGAAGGCGGTAGGGACCGAGCGGGCGCACATCGCGCTCGAGGACCACCGGACGGGCTCCCCACGGAGCCGAGGCGTGAGCGCCTATCGCTTTAAGAGGTGAACGTCGACGAGGAAGGAGCGGCTGCCGGTGACCTCGAACGCGCGCTGACGGCGCGAGCGGCGAACCGCGAGAGCCCGCCGGCGTGGGCGGAGCGCCCGAGCGAGGACCCAGGTGGCCAGCCCCACGAGGAAGCCCCCGGCGGCCGCGATCACGGGCACGGGGAGGGCGGGCGCCCGCTCGGCGGCGAGGCTCCTCGGGCCGGCGGGCTCGAGGATCCGGGCCCCCGTCGGCTCGACCACCGCGGGGAGCCGGCGGAGCTCGCCGTTGCGGCGCTCGAGAGCGCTCTCTTCGAAGTGAGGCTCGGCCACGACGGCGCGAGTGTATCTCCACGGTCGGTTGCGGCCGTCCTCCAAGAGGCTGGTTCAGAAATGGCGGTGCCGCGCTTGCTGAACCAGCCTCCAAGGAAAAGCCCGCTCGTAGCGGCTGGTCGACGGTTTCGCGGTTGACCGGTCCCCGGGCCACGACGTAAGGTCGGCCTCGTCGCTCAGCCACCCCGGCGCTCGGCATCGCCGAAACGACCGTGAGGGGATCTCCCCGAACGCGGCGAAGGGAGGGGCCGGGTCCTGGCGACGTGAACGCACAACGACTCTGCGGGGAGATCGAAAGAATGGGCGACAACGCCGTAGCTGCCCCTGTCCAACAACCGATGAGAGCCCTGGAGCGCGCGAACCGCGTCCGGCTTGCGCGGGCCGAGCTCAAGCGCGAGGTGGCCGCCGGGGGCCGCGAGGTGTCCGAGGTGATCCTGGAGTGCCCCTGGCAGGCCGAGGGGATGGCCATCAGCGAGCTGCTGATGAGTCAGCGCCGTTGGGGCCGCACGCGCTGCCGGCGGACCCTGCTGTCGGTCGGCCTAGTGGAGAACAAGCCCATCGGCTCGCTCACCGAGCGCCAGCGCACGGTCCTGGCCAGCGCGCTCTCGAACTCCGAGGGGGCTGCGGGCGCAGCCTCCGAGCGGCCTCGAGCGGCGGTGGGAGCCCCCGCGTGAAACCCGAGCGGGCGGCGGAGGCTCCCCTGCTGAGAGGCCCCGGGCAGCTCAGCTGATGGGGAACGGGCTGGCGCCCGAGAAGAGGTAGAACCAGGCCAGGAAGACCACGAAGGCCACGGCGGCGCTCACCACGAGCACGGCCTCGAGAGGCGCCGGCCCGAGGGAGGGCAGGCCGCGAGCCTCCCGCAGGTCTCCGTAGGTCGCGCTCAGCCACAGCAGAAGCCGGACCACCAGCCCCACGGTGAGCACGAAGCCGACCATGGCCGTCGCGAGCGCGGCGCCGACCGAGCCGGTGCGGAACTGCACCTGCGAGCCGACGAACAGCCAACCGACCGGCACCGCGATCCACAGGCCCAGCGAAGCCAGGAGCACCATCGCCGTGACCACCACCGCGCTCGAGCCGAGTCGCACCAGCCGGCGCACGGGCGGTCACGCTAACGGAAAGACAGCCCTCCCGAGCGCCTTCGAAAGGTACGGCGGAGAAGGATGAAGCACGGCACGAACACGAGCGCTCCGATGGGCACCACGAGGTACGGAGTCAGGACCCCGTAGCCGGTCGAGTACACGAGCGCGGCCATGACGACTACGGCCGCGACTCCCGCCAGCAGGGTGCTGTGGGGGCGGTACCCCGCGAGGTGCTCTCGCGCCGAGAGCTCCAGGCCGACAATCGACCCCAGCACGAGCGCGGCGAGGATCATGGCGAA
>JBPCRE010000041.1:0-26510 GCA_050997195.1 Thermoleophilaceae bacterium | reverse complement strand
CGTCGGCATCTCGATCAAGCCGATCTCTGTGCACGGCACCAAGCGGATCGTGCGCGAGGCGTTCGAGTACGCGAAGGCCTACGGCCGCCACAAGGTGACCGCCGTGCACAAGGCAAACATCATGAAGTACACCGATGGGCTGTTCCTGCAGACGGCGCGCGAGGTGGCCGCCGAGGAGTACGCGGAAATCGAGTTCGAGGACCGGATCGTCGACAACCTGTGCAACCAGCTCGTCTCGCGCCCCGAGGAGTACGACGTGATCGTGCTCCCGAACCTCTACGGGGACATCGTCTCCGACCTCGGCGCCGGCCTCATCGGCGGCCTCGGCATGGCTCCGGGGGCAAACATCGGCGACGACTACGCGGTGTTCGAGGCGGTGCACGGCTCGGCGCCCAAGTACAAGGGCCAGAACAAGGTCAACCCGCTCGGGCTCCTTCTCTCGGGGCTCATGCTCCTGCATCACATCGATGAGACCGAGGCCGCTGAGCGCCTCGAGAGCGCCATCGCGGAGATCATCCGCGAGGGTGAGTCGGTGACCTACGACCTGAAGCCGAGTCGCGACGATCCCTCCGCCGTCGGCACCTCCGAGATGGCCGACGCGATCATCCAGAAGATGGAGAAGGTGGCCGCCTGACCGGGCGGCGCCTTCCCCGCTCACAGAAAGGCAGCGCATGAGGCAGAAGATCACCGTGGTCGGTGCGGGCAACGTGGGGGCCACGTGCGCCCAGCGCCTCGCCGAGCGCGACTACGCCGACGTGGTGCTCGTGGACATCGTCGAGGGCCTGCCCCAGGGCAAGGCGCTCGACATGAACCAGTCCGGCCCCGTCGTGGGCTACGAGGCCAAGATCACAGGCACCAACTCCTACGAGGAGACCGCCGGCTCCGACATCGTGGTCGTCACCTCCGGCTCTCCGCGCAAGCCCGGCATGAGCCGCGACGACCTCCTCGAGATCAACAAGTCGATCGTGAGCGACGTGTGCGGCCAGGTGGCCGAGCGCTCGCCCGACGCCTTCGTGATCGTCGTGACCAACCCACTCGACGCCATGTGCCACGCCGCCTACGACGCCCTGTCGTTTCCCCGCCAGAAGGTGATGGGCATGGCCGGCATCCTCGACTCCGCGCGGTTTCGCACCTTCCTCGCCTGGGAGCTCGACGTCTCGGTGAGTGACGTGACCGGCGTGGTGCTCGGCGGCCACGGCGACACCATGGTGCCCGTCGTGTCCTACACCAGCGTGGCCGGCATCCCCGTGCGCGAGAAGATCGCCGACGACCGCCTCGAGGAGATCGTGCAGCGCACCCGTGACGGCGGCGCCGAGGTGGGCAAGCTCCTCCAGACCGGCTCGGCCTTCTACGCCCCCTCGGCCGCGGTGGTCGAGATGATCGACTCGATCGTGCTCGACCAGAAGCGCGTCCTGCCCTGCGCCGCACTGTGCGAGGGCGAGTACGGCATCGACGGGCTGTTCGTGGGCGTGCCGGTCAAGCTCGGTGCCGCGGGCATCGAGGAGATCGTGGAGATGGAGCTGGGCGACGAGGAGGGCGCGGCGCTCAAGAAGTCCGCCGACTCGGTGCGCGAGCTGGTGGGGGCGATGGCGAAGCTGTAGGGAGCGGACTCTGGAGGGGCCCCCCTGTCTATTGTCCGAAAAGTTTCTAATGTTTAGGACATGGCCGATCTGAGTCCGCGTCCCCTAACCGCGTCGGACGCGGCGCTCTACGTTCCGCGTCGCACCGATGAGGTCGTTCGCCGGGCGATGGACGCGCGGGAGAACGTCTTGCTCGGTGTCGTACGCGGGGCAGGAGCCACCTCGCTCTTGTATCGCCTCGAGAACGAGCTTCCCGACGCCGTCCTCGTGGGGACCGAGCAGGCGTCCACCGCAGGTGAGGTGCTCGCCTCAATTGCCTCGAGGCTTCGCGTTCCGCGCTCGTCAGTGCCCGATCTCAGCGGGTTTACCGTCCACGACGACCCGCTCGCCGCCCCGCCGGTTCTACATCAAATCCGGGATGCGCTGGCGAAGTCAGATCGTCACCCCATTGTCCTGGTCGACGGTCCGATAAGGCCCGACGTAGCCTTTGAGCTGTTTGGTCGCTGGCGCGACGAGCTATTCGCTCTGGCAGCCACATGGGTGGTCGTGGCCCACGAAGACCGTCTCGCGCAATATCTCACCCCCCCCGCCGACGTCTTCTTCGACATCGTGATCAACATCGATCGATTCTCGTGTGATGGAGCGCTCCAGCTTCTCTCAAGACGCGACGCACTCGCTGGACTGTCGGACGACGCTCGAAGCAGAGTCCTCGATGCCTTCGATGGCACACCCCGCCACCTTCTTCGCCTCCTTCGGCCTCAGCTAGCCCCAGATCCACGGGAGGCGTTGGCGCAGATGCAAGCTCATGCGGAAGCCACGGCGGCACTGAGCCGCGGGGCGCACATGCTGCTCGCCGAGATGCAGGGACGGGCCCCGGTCGCGGCCACCGACCACGACCTTCGCAACCGCTTGGGCCTGAGTGACCGTCAGATGCGCCGAAACCTCTTGGAGCTCCGAGATGCGGGCCTGGTGGAAATCGTTCGCGGCGGCTCAGGCGCGCCGGGGCGCCCGCCCTCGACCTTCCAATTGACTGAGCTCGGCCATATGGCGCCAGCCACCGGATGAGCGTCCTGACGGATGTTCATCGCAGCGATGCCTTTGCGCGAGTTCGCGACTTCGACGCGGCCGCCCGATTCCACGTCTGGCACTCGAGGCTAGGCCTCGCGGACAAAGTAGACAGGCAAGTACAAGAGGCCCTCGGTGCCGGCCGAGGATTCGTAGTGGTCGGCCAATCGGGCAGCGGAAAGACCAGCACCCTTGCCGCCGCCGCTCTAGGCACCGAAGGTTTCGAGCTGGCACACCTCCCGCTTCGACTGAGCGTCTCGGGCGTGGCCGACAATTCGAACGATCCTCGCTTTCTCGCCTCACGAGTGGTCCGAGCGATCGCTCAAGTGTCCGATCAGGCACAGCAACTTGTCGACCGCGCCGCTCCAGAGGGTACTGCGACCGGGCCTGCGGGCATCTGGAGGGTCCGAGTCGGTGGGAAGGTGACGCAGCTATCCAGAGAGATCCGGCAGCGGACCGAGGACGTCAACTTCGAGCGCACTCCGAACGAGGTACTCGACGCAGCCTCCGAAGCCCTGCGCTTGCTCGTAGCGTCGGGCCTGCGCCCCGTGTTGGTGCTAGAGGATGCCGATGGCTTGCTACGCCTGCCCGGCAGGAACGACGAAGAGCGCCATGAGCTGGCTAGTGCGTTCTTTGCCGATGGTCTCGACCCCCTGCTTCGGGAATTGGGAGTGCCCGCCGCCGTCGCCGTTCAGCCGGACTACCTCGCACTGGACGGCTTCCAGCAGGCACGGGCGTTCTTCGATGGCGTCGCCTTCGTGCCCGTGCCTAGCCAACTGTCCAGTGCAGGGCTCCAGCTCCTCATCGGCGAAACGCTGCGGACGTCGACCGCCGATTATGCGGTCGACGATGTCTTCGACCCGGAGGCGCTGGAGGTACTCGTCCACAGCCGCTATTCGCTGCCGACTATTCGGTCCGTGATCGAGGTTTGCTCTGCAGGTGTGCTCAAGGCGCTCGAGGAGGACCACCGCCAAGTCCTCGAGGATGACGTGGGCTACGCCATCTCTCAGGGGTAGAGCCTGCCGGCGAACGGAACCGCGACCGAAACGTTCGAAACGTTTCGGCGTAGGTGAGGCAAGAAGCTGGGAGGCCTCTCCAGCCCGGCCGGCTACGGCCCGTCGGCTCAGCGCTGGAGCAGCCTCTTCAGCTTCTCGAGTGACCGGTCGAGCTCTCGGTCGGGGATCCTCGACCCCGCCACGAAGCGCCCGGCGAAGCGGCCGAGGGTCCCGCCCGGGAGGTCGTACTCGTTGACGTAGCGAAAGCGCGTGCCGCCGTCCTCCTCCTCGAAGCCGTACTCGATGCCGGCCGTCGAGCCGATCGGGCCCTCGCCCCTCCACACCACGTGCTTCGGGCGATCGTTCTTGGTCACGGTCCAGCGCACCTCGAAGGGTCGGCCGGCGAGCTTGAGCTTCTGGCGGATCTTCGCCCCTTTGGTCAAAATCCCGTCGGGCGCCTCCTCGAGGGACTGGTGGATCGAGACCCACTCCTCGAGTCGTCGAGGGTCCATGACCAGCTCGTAGACCTCCTTGGGCGGGGCGTCGAGGTGCACCTCGCGCTCGAGCCTCATCGTGCGGCCAGCTCCTCACGAGCCTCCCAGGCCGACAGCGCGTGCTCCACCGCGCGCCCGAACGAGTGCAGGCGCAGCCCGAAGATCTCGCGCGCGGCATCGTCACGCGGCAGCAGGTCGTGCTCGAGGCTCTCCATCAGGGGACGCACGAGCTCCACCGGCTGCTCGGAGATGCGGGCCACCACCGCCGCGGCGGTGGGGGTCTGCGAGAGCCAGAGGCCGACGGCGGTGCGGCCCACGCCCATGAGCTCGGCGATGCGCTCCGCCATGCCCCGGTAGGTGAGCACGTCGGGCCCGGCGATGTCGAGCGATCGACCGGCCGCCTCGGGGGTCTCGGGCACGCGGGCGAGGTACTCGATGGCGTCGCGCTCGTCGATCGGCTGGGTGCGGTTGTCCCTCCAGCTCGGGAGCGGCAGGACTCGCAGGCGCTCGACCAGCCTCACGAGCATGCGAAACGAGGAGGACCGCGCGCCGACGAGGATCGACGCGCGGAGCGCGGTGGAGGCGGGCAGGGCCTCGAGCAGGATCTCCTCGACCTCGAGGCGGGAGGCGAGGGGCGCGGAGAGAGGCCCGCCGGCGGGCACGATTCCGCCGAGGGAGACGATACACTCGGTGCCGGCCGCCCGGGCGGCCGCGGCGAAGCGCTCCGCGGCCCGGCGGTCGCGGCTCGAGAAGTCCCCCTCCTCGGAGCGCTCCATGGAGTGAACGAGGTAGTAGGCGGTCGGGCAGCCCTCGAGGGCCTCCTCCACGCCGCGGCCGGTGATGAGGTCGCCCTCGACCACCTCGAGGTCGGTCGCCGGATCGAGCGCGGGCGGATGGCGCACCAGCGCTCGCACCTGGTGGCCACCCGACTGGAGCCGTGCGGCCAGCAGGGCGCCCACGTAGCCGGTGGCGCCGGTCACGAGTACGTCAGCCACGGGCCGTCACCTTCCGGGTACGCGAGCGGCCCGAGGTGGGCCCACGCCAAAGGCCGCAAAGAGCGGGGGCCTTGGGCGAGCGGGTGCGAAGAGCCTGCTCTTTGAGGGAAAAACGAAAAGCTGCGTTTTGCGAGGACACCCCTGTGCAGGCGCCCGGCGATGGGTGAGGATGCGCACTCGTTGGAACCGGAGATCGACCCACGGCGGAGGACTATGGCGAAGCGGGCGACGGGCAAGGCGAAGGTGAGCTGTGAGAGCTGCTTCTTCGGGCAGAACGATCTGTGCGCGCTCGCGCTGGACGAGCCCTGTGCGACCTACCGTCCCGCCGAAGGCGGCCTTCGTCCCGAGCGACAGCTCCGCTTCGTGTTCCGGACCGCCCGCACTCGCTCCGCCTACGCCTTTCCTCAGCCGGGGTAGCCGGCTCCCTCCCCGAGCACGACCGGGCCGGGCAGCCGGCCGGCGTCCGAATAGCATGCGCCCGCATGCGGCTGACGGTGCTCGGCAAGTCCCCGTCCTGGCAGGACGCCGGCGGGGCGTGTTCGAGCTACCTGCTGGAGGACGGCCACACCTCGGTGCTCATCGACTGTGGCAACGGCGCCTTCGCCAAGCTGCGCCACCACCGCGACTACTGCGCGGTGGATGCGGTGCTCGTCTCTCACCTCCACGCCGATCACTTCCTCGATCTCGTGCCCTACGCCTACGCGCTGACCTTCGCTCCGCAGCAGCAGCCGGTGCCCATCCACCGCTGGCCCGGCCGGCCGGAGCCGGCGCGCCCGAGGCTCATCGCCCCGCGGGGCGCGGACGCGGTGTTCAGGCGCGTGACCGGTGCCTGGGGGAGCGAGACGCTGATCCAGGATGCCTTCTCTCTCGAGGAGTACGAGCCCGACGCCTCACCCGAGGTGGGCGGTGTGTCCTTCTCCTTCCAGGCCGTACCCCACTTCACCGAGACCTTCGCGGTGGCCGCCGAGTCGGGCGACGGCACGCGCTTCGTGTTCGGCGCCGACACCGGTCCGAGCGAGGATCTGGTGCGCTTCGCCCGCGGCGCCGATCTCCTGCTCGTCGAGGGCACGCTGCCCCGGCCCGAGCGCACCGGCGAGCGAGGACACCTCACGCCGCGCGAGGCGGGCCAGCACGCGGCGCGGGCCGGCGCGCGGCAGGTGGTGCTCACCCACGTCTCCGACGAGATCGACGCGCTCTGGGTGGGCGCCGAAGGAGCCGCGGGCTTCGGCGGACCGGTGAAAGTGGCCCGCGAGGGGGCGGTGTACTCCACCTGAGGCGGCCTCTTCGGAGCGCCGAGCAGCGGTCGATTGCGAGTCGTCGCGCAAACCTGGGTATTCTCGCGTAGAGCGTCAAGCGGAACTGAGGAGAGCAATGGCTTCCAAGAGCAAGGCGGGGAAGGTCGGGGTGGTGTCGGTCGGGCAGTCCGTGCGCGACAACGAGTACGTGCAGCGCCTGATCGAGGACGAGGATCTGCGCGAGAACCTCCGCGTGGCCTACGAGTCGGGGCGCAAGGCCTACGACCGCATGAGCAACGGCAAGGGCACCGCGAAGGCGCTCTTCGACGACAAGAAGACCCAGCGCGAGCTCCAGACCACGGCGGAGAACCTGCGCCAAGCAGCCGACGCGCTGCGGGGCGCCAAGCGCAAGCGGGGGCGCCGACGCCGCGGCTCGCTCCTCCTCCTGCTCGTCGTGGGCGCCGGAGCGGCCCTGTTCCTGTCGGAGGACCTGCGCAAGCGCGCACTCGATCTCCTCTTCGGAGCCGAGGAGGAGTTCGAGTACACCTCGACCACCACGCCGTAGACGGCGGGCACGGCCTAGCCCGGTCGAGCGGAGCTCATCTGACAAAGGGCGTCCCCAGGGGGCGCCCTTTGTGTCTCCGGGGCGGCCGCAGACCGACGAAACCGGCGGCGTCTACATTGCGCCGCGTGGAGGTCCTTCCCCACTGGCCCGAGGGCGCCGCCGGGGTGCTCTGCGCGGCCGGACCGCACCCCATTCCCGTCTCCACGTCTGTCCGCGCCGGAGATCACCGCTTCCTCTTCGCGCTCGGCCCCAAGCGGGACGCCCTGCGCCGGCTTCGTGAGGATCCGCTGGCGGCGTTCTGCCTCCTCGCCGAGGGCCTCGCCTTCACCGCGCACGGCGAGGTGCACGTGCTGCGTGAGGAGATGGAGGATGTGCCCATCGCCGCGCTGGAGTTCCGCGTCGAGGATGTGCAGGACCACCTGGCGGACGGGCGCACGAGGATGCTCGCGGCCCCCGGGTGGGAGTGGCGGGAGGAGAGGGCGGCCGAGGCCGATCGCGCGGTGCGGGCCGAGCTCGGGCGCCTTGCCCGTTCCCTTCGGGCCTGACCCGGGTCGGTTCGGGCCTGGACCGCCGGGCCGCCCGCCCCGGCCCGTCGGTCCCTGGACGGCCCTACGGGACTTCGAGAGGATCGGGCGATGTCACGTCATGGCCGAGAGACGCGGGTCCCGCCGGAGCGAACCGGTGAGGCGGATCGGGAGGATCGCGAGCGGGCGTTCTCGCTCCTCGACGAGGGCATCGGCCGGCGCGACCTGCTGCGAGCCACCGCTCTGATCGGAGCGGGCGCGATCGCGCCGGCGTGGGCAACGGGCTGTGCTGTCTCCCAGCCACCGGCTCCTCCGGGTCGGCCTCCGGCCGCGGTTCTGCAGCCCGGCGAAGGTCCGCGCCCGGGCACGTACATTGTCTCGACCCCCGACACGATCCGCTGGGGCAGCCTCCCGAACCGCGACGCGAAGGCGGTGGCCCGGGTGCGCTCGGGGGCGATCGTGACCTTCGACGCCGTCTCGCACGAGGGCATCCTCGAGGACCAGGGCCGCGACCCTCTCGCGTACTTCGCCTCCAAGGGCGTGGCCGAGCAGTCGGTCATGCGCGACGCCCGGGCCATCGCCGAATCCGACCTGGAGCACTCGCTCACCGACGACGGTCCGCACGTCGTGACCGGACCGGTCGACGTGATCGGCGCGGTCCCAGGCGACGCCCTGAAGGTGGAGGTGCTCGCGCTGCGGCCCCGTACGCCCTACGGGGTGATCTCGAATCGCCATGGCAAGGGCGCCCTGCCCGGGGAGTTCCCGGAGAACTCCGGACCGCTTCCCGGCGCGAGCGCCCGCGCGCCCGAGCGCTTCCGTAACGTCTCCACGTTCACACCGGTGCGCGACGTGCGCGGGCGCGGCCATGGCTATCTTCCTGTGCGGCCAGGGCTGGCCGCCCAGTTCCCGCTCGATCCCTTCATGGGGATCATGGGCGTAGCGCTCGACACCGCGAGGAGAGTCGACTCCGTGCCGCCCACCGAGGCCGGCGGCAACCTCGACGTCAAGAACCTCACCGTGGGCTCGTCCCTCTACCTGCCCGTCTTCGTGCCCGGTGCGAAGTTCTTCGTGGGTGACTCGCACTACGCGCAGGGGCACGGCGAGGTCGCGCTCACCGCTCTCGAGGCCCCCCTCCGGGGGACCTTCCGGCTCACCTTGCTCAAGGAGGGCTCGGGCCAGGTGCCGGCCGAGGGCGGGCGGCTGCGGATGCCCTTCGGCGAGACCGCCGAGTACTGGATGCCCATCGGGCTGAACGCCGACCTCGACGCAGCCATGAAGCAGGCCGTCCGGGAGGCGATCTCCTTCCTCGGCGCCGAGCTCGGTATGCCTCGCGCCACGGCCTACGCATATCTCAGCGCCGCCACCGACTTCGTCGTGTCCCAGGTCGTGGACGGCACGAAGGGGGTGCACGGGCTCATCCGGCGGGCTGACTTCGTGGCCGTGTAGGGCGAGCCGGAAGCGGGCGGCTACCCGAGCTTCGGAGAGCGCCACTCCCTCGCGAGCCGCCGCGTCAGCTCGTCGCCCAGCCCCTCGATGGGCAGCCGCTCCTGGGTGAGCGAGTCGCGGTCGCGCAGGGTGACCGTCTGATCCTCGACGGTCTGGTGGTCGACCGTGACGCCGTAGGGGGTGCCGATCTCGTCCTGGCGGCGGTAGCGCTTGCCGATCGAGCCCCCGGCGTCGAACTCCGCGGGCATCCGGCGGCGGAGGTCCTGGTAGATCTCGCGGGCGGTCTCGGGCTGACCGTCCTTGTTGACCAGCGGGAGGACGGCGACCTTGACCGGGGCGAGGCGGGGGTGCAGGCGCAGGACCACGCGCTCGCGGCCCTCGACCTGCTCCTCGTCGTAGGCGTCGACCATGAAGGCCAGCGTGGCGCGGTCCGCACCGGCCGAGGGCTCGATGACGTGGGGCACGTAGCGCTCGCCGGTGCCCGAGTCCACGTACTCGAGCTTCTCCCGCGAGAAGCGGGCGTGCTGGGTGAGGTCGAAGTCCCCGCGGTTGGCGATGCCCTCGAGCTCGGAGAAGCCCATCGGGAAGGCGTACTCGATGTCGGAGGTGGCGCTCGAGTAGTGCGAGAGCTCGTCTGGGCCGTGGGCGCGGAGCTGGAGGTGGTCGGCGCGCAGGCCGAGCTCGAGGTACCAGCGCATGCGCTCCTCCAGCCAGTGCTCGTGCCAGCGCCCCGCCTCGGCGGGCGGCACGAAGTACTCGATCTCCATCTGCTCGAACTCACGGGTGCGAAAGATGAAGTTGCCCGGGGTGATCTCGTTGCGGAAGGACTTGCCGACCTGGGCGATGCCGAAGGGCGGGCGCTTGCGGGAGAACTGCAGGACGTTCTTGAAGTTGACGAAGATGCCCTGAGCGGTCTCGGGGCGCAGGAAGACGCGCGAGCCCTCGTCCTGCACGGGCCCCATGTGGGTCTCGAACATGAGGTTGAAGTTCCGTGGCTCGGTGAGCTCGCCCCCGCACTCGGGGCACCGCAGCTCGGCGTCGGACGGGAGATCACGGGCGGCGAGGTCCTCGCGGAGGTGGTCCTCACGCCAGCGCCGCTTGCATTTGCCGAGGCATTGCACGAGCGGGTCGCTGAAGCCCTCGAGGTGGCCCGAGGCCTCCCAGGTGCGCGGGTGCATGAGGATGGCGGCGTCGAGGGCCACCACGTCGTCGCGCTCCTGCTGCACGGCCCGCCACCACTCGGCCTTCACGTTGCCCTTCAGGAGGACGCCGTAGTGCCCGTAGTCGTAGGTGGAGGCGAGACCTCCGTAGATCTCCGAGGACTGGAAGATGAAGCCGCGGCGCTTGCAGAGCGCCACGATCTTGTCCATGGTCGCCGGGCCCCGTTCCCCGGGCCCGAACTCACTCGGCACGGCGTTCGCCACGGCGGGCAACCCTAGAGCGTCGAGGCTTCCGGGCCCCGTTCGCCACTCCGGGAGGCCACCCGCCTCGACCTATACTCGGCGCCCATGCCGATCTACGAGTACGTCTGCGAGAACGAGCACGTTTTCGACGTGATGCAGCGCATGAGCGACGAATCGCTTACGAGCTGCACCCAGTGCGGGGCTTCGGTGCGCCGCGTGCTCTTCGCGCCCGCGGTGCACTTCAAGGGCTCGGGGTTTTACTCGACCGACTACGGCAAGGCCAAGTCCGGAGGCGGCTCGGGTGAGGGGTCCTCGGAGTCCTCCCCGGGGGAGGGATCGAGCAAGAACGGCGGCGGCGACTCCTCCTCGGGAGAGAAGAGCGGCGCGAGCAAGGACACCTCCTCGAGCTCGAGTGGTGAGAGTGGCTCTTCCTCGTCGTCCTCCTCCTCGGGTTCCTCCTCCTCCGAGTAGCCCCGGGGGCGGTCGAGCCAACCAGAGAGAGTTGAGACTACTGAAGCGAGTGGCGTGCTGCCAAGAAGGCGAGCGGGGGGTCGAGTCTTCGGTTCGCGGCGGTCTGAAGTTGCTACAACTTATCTTGAGCGAGGCGCGCCCCCCCCGCGAGCCTTCGCTTGTTCCCAATGGGTGCCGACACGGGCGCGGCCCGCGCCTGACGCGTAACCGGTCTCGCACGGATCTCGGGTCACATCACCCCCTGATCGCATCCGCATGCCCCCCGTGTCGACCGTCCTTGCCACCACGCCCACGCTCCGCTCCGCCGAAGAGGGGGAGCTCTTCCTGCGCCTCCATCAGAACGGCGGTGAGCCCTCCGCGCGCCAGGAGCTCGTCGAGCGCTTCCTGCCGTTGGCCCGCCAGCTCGCCCGCCGCTACAAGCGGGGGAGCGAGCCGCTCGACGATCTGATCCAGGTCGCCTCGATCGGTCTGGTCAAGGCCGTTGACCGCTTCGATCCGGATCGAGGCACCGCCTTCTCCTCCTACGCCGTGCCCACCATCACGGGCGAGCTCAAGCGCTACTTCCGCGACTCCGGCTGGGCCGTGCACGTGCCGCGCGGTATGCAGGAGCGCGTGATGGGCGTCAACGCGGCGGTGGCCGGGCTCTCGCGCGACCTCGGCCGCTCGCCGACCCCCGAGGAGATCGGCGACTCGATCGGAGCCTCGGCGGAGGAGGTCCTCGAGGCGAAGGAAGCGGGATTCGCCTACGACGCGATCTCCCTCGAGGCCTCGCGCCCCACCGACGGCGAGGACGGCGACTCCTACGCCGACCTGCTCGGCGAGGAGGACGGCCGCTACGACCTCGTGGAATACGAGGCCACCATCGCCGCCGAGCTCCGGGCGCTTCCCGCCCGCGATCGCCTCGTGATCCATCTGCGCTTCTCGGAGGATCTCACCCAGTCCGCCATCGCCGAGCGCATCGGGGTCTCGCAGATGCACGTGTCGCGGCTCATCCGTCGGGCCGTCGGGCAGCTCCAGCGGGTCGACGACGGGCAGTAGCGGCTCTCGGCTCGTTCACCGGGGGCGCGAGGCGAGGAGCTGCCCCTCGTTTCGCCCTCACCGCCCGAGCAGCGCGTCCACCGCCTCACGCCGCTCGAGCTCCGAGACGAGGAGGCTTCCCCCCGGCCCCTCGCCGGACGGCTTGAGGACCCTCGTCTGGCCCGAGCCCCCGGTCACCAGATCGGTGAACAGCGCCGCCAGGCCGGGGCCCTTCATGTCGGTGCGCAGGGTGCGCGGTGCCTGCCAAGCCACGAGCGGCAGCCGCGGGAAGGCGAGCGGGGAGAGCAGCCGCGAGCGCATGGAGGAGAGCACCTGCTGCTGGCGGGCCGCGCGGGCGGCGTCATTCTCGTTCGGCGCACATCGGTTCTTTCGCACCCGCGCGAAGGAGAGCGCCTGGCGCCCGTTCAGGCGGTGCTTGCCGCGGCCCAGCGAGAACTTGCGACCGCCGAAGGCGTCGGAGCGCACGCAGCGCCGGAGCGTCACGTTCACCCCTCCCATCGCGTTGATCAGCTTCGGGAAGTCGTCGAAGGAGACCTCCACCACGTGGTTGATCTGCAGGTCGTTGCCGAGGAAGCCCTCCACTGTCCTGGCCGTGAGCGCCGGCCCGCCGAGGGCGTAGGAGGCGTTGATCTTCTGTTCGCCGTGGCCGGGGATCTGGGCGTAGGAATCGCGCAGGATCGACAGGCGCCGCACGCTCCCGAGGCCGGCCCTGAGGAGGAGGATGGAATCGGCGCGGGAGGGCCCCCCGGCTCCCGGCTCCTTGGTGCCGGGCGGCCGCTCGTCCGAGCCGAGCACGAGCACGGTGCTCCCGAAGAGGAGGCTGGTGCGCGGCCCGCCGGCCCCGAGTATCCGCTCCGTTCGGCGGTCGACTCCCGGCTGCAGCTGGGCGCTCACGAAGAAGGCCACCGCGGAGATCGCGATCCACGCGAGAACCGCGAGCACGAGGTAGCGGATGACGCGCCCGGGGGTCAGGCGGCGGCGGGGTCTCGGCTCGTCGGGGCCCTTCTTGCCCCGCCGGCGCTGGAGGCGTCGAAGCGCTCCCTCGCCTCCTTCCCCGCGAAGGCGATCGATGAGCCCTCGGCGCGAGCGGTAGACCCGGTACTCGGGCGGAGGAACGCTCATCGTGCTCTGTATATCGTGCCGGGATGAGGTCGCGGCGCGTCATCGGGGTGGACGCGGGTGGCACCAAGCTGCTGGGCGGGGTCGTGGGCGAGGATCTGGTGGTCCATCACCGCGTCCATCGTCTGTGGCGCGGC
Organism: Thermoleophilaceae bacterium; assembly: GCA_050997195.1. Lineage (GTDB taxonomy): Bacteria > Actinomycetota > Thermoleophilia > Solirubrobacterales > Thermoleophilaceae > JACCZP01. The sequence goes on along the minus strand of JBPCRE010000041.1, from coordinate 13,443 downwards.
GAGGATCTCTCCGCGCTGCTCGGAACGATGGTCGAGGCCGTGGAGGAGGCGCGGAGGGCGAGCCCCGAGGTGGAGGCGGTCGGCTTCGGCATCCCCTCCCTCATGGACCGCCGCAGCGGTCAGTCGGTCACCTCGGTGCACCTTCCGCTCGACGGCGTGCCCTTCGGCGACCTGATGAGCGAGCGGCTCGGCCTTCCCGTGGTGGTCGATAACGACGCGAACGGTGCCGTGCTCGCCGAGCAGCGATTCGGGGCGGCACGCGGAGCCTCGGACGTGATCCTCCTCACCCTGGGCACGGGCATCGGCGGGGGGATCGTGCTCGGGGGCGAGCTCTACCGAGGCTCGGTGGGCGCAGCGGCCGAGCTCGGGCACATGGTGGTGGACATGAACGGTCCGCTGTGCCAGGGCGCATGCCCCAACCGCGGGTGCCTCGAGGCGGTGGCCTCGGGCACGGCCATCGGTCGCGAGGGCGCCGAGGTGGCGCGCGAGGATCCCGACTCGGCCCTCGGGCGGGCGGCCCTCCAGGGCGTGGCCTTGACCGGCGCGCTGGTCACCGAGCTGGCGCACGACGGCGACAGCGCGGCGCGCGGGGTGCTGACCCTCGTCGGAGAGCGCCTCGGCGTGGGCATCGCCAACCTGGTGAACATCTTCAACCCCGAGGTCGTCGTCGTGGGCGGCGGCGCGGCCGCGGGGGGGGAGATGCTCCTCGAGCCCGCCCGCCGGGTGGTGGCCGAGCGCGCGCTGCGCCCGAGCCGGGACGTGGTTCGGATCGTGAGCGCGCGCTTCGGCCCCGAGTCCGGCATGCTCGGCGCCGCCGCGCTCGCCCTCGACGCCCTCGACGGCAGATGAGCGGGCGTCGTCCTGATCGGTGGTGGGGGCGATGAGCGGCCGGCTCGTGGTGTGCCCGACCCCCATCGGGAACCTGGAGGACGTGACCCTCCGGGTGCTCTCGGCGCTCCGCGAGGCGGACCTCGTGGCCTGCGAGGACACCCGACGCACGCGGGTGCTCCTCGACCGCTACGGGGTGAGCGCGCGGCTGGTGTCCTACCACGAGCACAACGAGGATCGCCGCTCCGCCGAGCTCGTCGAGCGCATGCTCGCCGGGGGGGTGGTCGCGCTCGTCTCCGACGCGGGGATGCCGCTCGTCTCGGACCCGGGCTACGTGCTCGTGCGTGCGTGCGTGGGCGCGGGCCTCGCCGTCGAGGTGCTTCCGGGGCCCTCCGCCGCTCTTGCCGCGCTCGTGGCCTCGGCCCTTCCCGCCGATAGCTGGCGCTTCGCCGGCTTTCTCCCGCGCCGCCGCGGGGAGCTGCGGCGCGTGCTCGAGGATCCCGGAGGCACGCTCGTGGCCTTCGAGTCCCCGCGGCGGGTGCCCGCCACGCTCGCGCTCCTCGCGGAGGTGGACCCCGAGCGCGAGCTGGCCGTGTGCCGCGAGCTGACCAAGGTCCACGAGGAGGTGGTGCGCGGGCGGGCGGCCGAGCTTGCCGAGCGCTATCGGGACGCCCCGCCGAAGGGCGAGGTGGTGCTCGTCGTGGGGGCCGCGCGCCTCGGTCGGGGCGGCGAGGGCCACCCGGACGCGCCTGCGGGGCTCGACCAGCTCGAGCGGCTCGTGGACGCCGGCGCGCGGGTCCGCCCGGCCGCGGCCGTGGTCGCCGAGCTCGCGGGCGGCAGCGCCAACGGTCTCTACCGGGCGCTCACCGCGCGGCGCCGGAGCACTGAGCGTGACGCCGCTGTCGTGGAAGACGACGAGCGTGACACGGCGGGCGACGACTCGGCTCCGAAGGGCACGAACGGGTAACGAAGGCGGGGCCGATCGGGTCGGCCGGTGGGATGGTGGCCGGCATGAAATCGATCCTTCTCGCCACCACCGCATCCGTCCTCCTGCTCGTCCTCTCACCGGTCTCCGCCCTGGCCGCCGGAGACTGGCGATGGCCGGTCTCCGGCGAGGTTCTCACCCACTACCGCAACGGCGAGGACCCCTACGCCGCCGGCCAGCACCGCGGCATCGACATCGGCGCCGCGGAGGGCACCGAGGTGGTCTCCGCCACGCCGGGGCTCGTGCGCTTCGCGGGCGTGGCCGGCGCCTCGGGGCAGACCGTCTCGGTACGCACCGCCGACGGACGCTATGACGTCTCCTACCTCCACCTGAGCAGGATCGCCGTGCGCGAGGGCGAGCGCGTGGAGGCGGGCGCTCCGCTTGGCGCGGTGGGCGTCAGCGGTGCGCGCTCGGCCACCGCGCCACATCTGCACTTCGGCGTGCGCGACGCCGGCACCGAGCACGCCTACCGCGATCCCCTCGAGCTCCTCGGTCCCGTGCCGGCGGCTCCGGTGCTCGCGCCCCTGTCGCTCCCGGGGGCCGACGCGCCCCGGACGGCCGCTGTCTCGGACGGCGTGCCCGCCGGGCCGCTCGCCGAGCTGGTGGCCCCCGCGCCCGCTCCGTTGTTCGCCGAGGCCCCGGCGGCGCTCGAGGCTCCGAGGCCCCCGGTGGCGGCGGAGGTGCCGGAGCCCGTGGCCACCGCCGCGGCCACACCGGGTCGAGCCGCGGTGAGGGCTCGAGGGCGCTCACTGCCGGCGTCACCCGGGCGCGGTCTGGCGCTCCGGCGCGGTCTGGCGCGACCGGCCGCGGACGCCCGCGCTGGTGGGCCGAAGCGGGGCGATGCCTCCCCGCCCCGAGCTGTGGCCCGGAGCAGTCGCTCACGCCCCGGAAGCGCCGCCGCGCGTCTCGGGGCGGCGCCGAGCGCTGCTCCAGCGTCGAGTGAGCGCCGGCCTCCGGCCGATCGTCGGGGCCGGCCACTCACATCGGCCGGACGGGCCGACCGGGCCGTTCCCGTCGCGGCTCCCGCCTCCCCCTCGGGCGGCACCCGTCTCGGGTGGTGGGCCGCGTGCGCGGGGCTCATCGCCCTCGCTCTCGTGGGTCGGCGCTCGGTTGCACGTGCATCCTCACGCCCGGCCACTCGGGCCGCCCGGCCTCGCCCCGAGCGCCGTGGCGAGGCCCCGCCGGTCGCGCCGGAGGCGGGGCCGAGCTCCTCCGCGCTCGCCGCTCCGGAGGCCGGGAACGCGACTAGCATCGAGGCGGCGTGTCCTTCTACGTCACGACACCGATCTACTACGTCAACGCGGAGCCTCACCTCGGCCACGCGTACACGACGATCGCGACCGACGTCCTCGCTCGACACATGCGCCAGCGCGGGGAGGACGTCTTCTTCCTAACCGGGACGGACGAGCACGGCGAGCCCGTGGCGCAGGCGGCCGAGCGGCTCGGCACGACGCCGCGGGAGCTCGCCGATCGCAACTCGGTGCGCTTTCGCGACCTGAGCGCTCGCGTCGACGCCACCCACGACTTCTTCATCCGCACTTCCGACGCCGAGCACGTGGCGGCGGTCCAGGTGGTCGTGCAGCGCCTCTACGACCGGGGCCACGTCTACGCGGGCACCTACGAGGGGTGGTACTGCCCGCGCTGCGCGGACTTCAAGACCGACGGCGAGCTGTTCGAGGGCAGTCGGTGCCCGATCCACAAGATCGTGCTCGAGCGCGAGCGAGAGGACAACTGGTTCTTTCGGCTCTCCGCCTTCCAGGAGCCGCTCGAGCGCCTCTACGCCGAGCGGCCCGACTTCGTTCTGCCCGATAACCGCTTCAACGAGGCCCTCTCCTTCATCCGCCAGGGACTGAACGACGTGTCGCTCTCACGGGCCAGCCTCTCGTGGGGCGTGCCCGTCCCGTGGGACCCCGAGCAGGTCGTCTACGTGTGGTTCGACGCGCTGCTCAACTACTACACCGCGCTCACCTACGCGCGGCCGGGGGAGGACCTCACCGGCCGCTACTGGCCGGCCGACGTGCACGTGATGGCCAAGGACATCCTGAAGTTCCACGCGGTGTTCTGGCCCGCCTTCCTCATGGCGGCGGAGCTCGAGCTGCCTCGACGTCTCTTCGTGCACGGGTACCTCCTCATGGACGAGGAGAAGATGTCGAAGTCGCTCGGCAACGTGATCGATCCCTTCGAGGTCATGGACCTCTACGGCACCGACGCCCTGCGCTACTACCTGATGCGCGAGGTGGCTCTCGGCCAGGACGGCTCCGTCTCCCCCGAGGGCTTCGAGACCCGCTACGTCACCGAGCTGGCCAACGAGTACGGGAACCTGGCCAGCCGCACGCTGGCCATGATCGCCCGCTACCGGGAGGGCCGGGTGCCCGAGGCCGAGCCGGCAGAGGTGTTGGCCCAGCAGTTCGACGGCATCGAGTCGCGGGTTCGTGAGCGCTTCGACGCCCTCGAGGTCAGCGCCGCGCTCGACGACGTCTGGAAGCTCGTCCGTCGCCTCAACCAGTACCTCCAGGATGAGGCTCCCTGGAAGCTGGCCAAGGATCCCGAGACGGCGGAGCGCCTCGACACCATTCTCTACTCGGCGGCCGAGGGCATCCGGGTGGTGTCCATCCTGCTCCTGCCATTCGTGCCACGCTCGGCCGAGCGCCTTCTCACCGCCCTCGGAACCGATGACCGCGGGCTCGAGAGCGCGCGCTTCGGAGCGGGTCCGGGTGGGGGGAGGATCGGCAGGTTGGATCCGCTGTTCCCGCGGGTCGAGGCGGTCACCCCCTCCGCCGCCGCGTAGCGAGAACCGCGCGTGGTCGACACCCATTGCCACCTCGACCGGGTCGAGGGTCCCGTCGGGGAGGTGATCGCCCGCGCCGTGAGCGCCGGGGTGGGGCGCCTCGGGGCCGTCGGCCTGAACGGCGGCTCCATCGAGCACGCGCTCGCCGTGGCGGAGACGCACGAGGAAGTGGTGGCCATCGTCGGGCGCCATCCCAACGAGGCCGCCGGCTTCGGTGACGCCGACCTCGAGGAGATCGAGCGCGCCGGCGAGCACCCGCGCGCGCGCGCCATCGGGGAGACGGGCCTCGACTTCTACCGGGAGGGAGCGCCGCGCGAGGACCAGATCCGAGCCTTCGAGGCGCAGCTCGAGCTCGCGCGAAGGGCTCGCCTGCCGGTGGTCGTCCACACCCGGGCGGCCGAGGAGGACACCTTCGCGATCCTGCGCGAGCACGCCGAGGGTCTCACGGTGATCGTGCACTGCTTCTCTGCTCCCACGCGTCTCGCCGAGTGCGTCGAGCGGGGCTATCTCTGCTCCTTCGCGGGCAACGTGACCTACCCGAGGTCCGAGGATCTCCGCACGGCGGCACGGGAGGTGCCCGACGAGCTGATACTGGTGGAGACGGACGCCCCGTACCTGGCGCCGCAGCCCGTGCGCGGGAGGCCGAACGAGCCGGCCAACGTGGTGGCCACGGCCGAGCGGGTGGCCGCCGAGCGCGGCGTGCCGTACGCGGAGCTCGAGCGCCTCGTGGAGGCCAACGCCGCGCGCGTGTTCGGGTGGTGAGGGCGTCGGCGGCCGCGGGTCAGGCCAGCCTGCGGCGCATGCGCGAGTTCGGCGTGCGGCCCGACCGCGAGCTCGGCCAGAACTTCCTGATCGACGACAACATCCTCGAAGTGATCGGGCGAGCGGCGGAGCTCGGGCCCCGGGACGTCGTGCTCGAGGTGGGCGGGGGGCTCGGTGTGCTCTCGGAGTACCTCGCCCCGCGCGCGGCCCACCTCCACGTGGTCGAGATGGACCGGCGGCTCGTGCCCGCGCTCGAGGAGGCCCTCGGCCCCTTCGCCAACAGCACGCTGCACGTGGGCGACGCCGTGCGGCTCTCCTACCCCGAGATGCACCCGTCGCCGACCAAGATCGTGGCCAACCTGCCCTACGGCGTGGCCGCCACGGTGATCCTGAAGTCGGTCGAGGAGCTCCCGCGGGCGACGCTCTGGGTGGCCATGGTCCAGCGTGAGGTGGCCGAGCGCCTGGCCGCCGCCCCGGGCACGAAGATCTACGGGGCCTCCTCGGTGATGGCCCAGCTCGGGTGCGAGGTGCGGGTGCTGAGGCGCATCTCCTCCGCCGTCTTCCATCCCGTGCCGCGCGTGGCCTCGGCGCTGTGCGTCCTGCGCCGGACCGGTCCCGGCGCCTCGCCGGCGCTCGCCGCGCTCGTGCACGGCGCCTTCCGGCACCGCCGGAAGACCCTGGCGGGATCGCTCGAGCTCGTAAGCCCGGGTCGAGGCCTGCGCGAGCGTGCCCGTCTGGCGCTCGAGGAGATCGGGCAGCCGCCGGAGGCCCGGGCCGAGCGCCTCTCGCCGCTTGAGTTTCGAATCCTCGGCGAGCGGCTCGGGGCGGAGGCGCTCGCGGCGCCCGCGCCGGAGGCGAGGTGACGGCTGGCGACCCGGCGACCGCGCCGCGGAGGACGCGAGCCGAGGTGAGGTCGATCGAGGAGCGAGCGTTCGCCAAGGTCAACCTCGTCCTCCAGGTCGGCCCGCGACGCGGCGACGGGCTCCACGAGATCTGCTCTCTCTTCGCCTCGATCGACCTGGCCGACAGCGTGGTGGTCGAGGTGGCCGAGCGCGACGAGGTGCACTGTCCCGGTGTCGAGGGACCCAACCTCGCCCTCGCCGCGCTCGAGCGCCTGCGCCGAGCCCTCGGCCCGGAGCGCGAGCCGCCTCCACTCGCGGTCCGCATCGACAAGCGCATCCCCGTCGCCGCGGGCCTCGGCGGGGGAAGCGCGGATGCCGCCGCGGTGCTCCGTGGCGCCAACGCCCTCGCGGGGCATCCGCTCGACCCGGCGAAGCTGCGAGCCATCGCCTCCGAGCTGGGCGCGGACGTGCCGAGCCAGGTGGAGCCCGGGCACGCGCTGGTCACCGGGGCGGGAGAGCACGTGGAGCCACTCGAGCTTGGGACGGGTGGGATCGTCCTTCTCCCCCAGCCGGTCGGCCTCTCCACCGCTGCCGTCTACCGCGAGGCCGACCGCCTTGCCGCCACCCGCACGCGGCTCGAGCCCTCGGCTCTGCGCGCGCTCGCCGGCGCGCCGGCCGAGGTGCTCGCCGCCGCGCTCGACAACGACCTTCAGGCCGCCGCGCTCTCGCTCCGACCCGAGCTCGTGCGTGCGCTCGAAAACCTGCGCCGCGCCGGAGCCCTCGGCAGCGCGATCACCGGCTCGGGGCCCACGGCGCTCGGAGTGTTCTCGGATCGTGCCGGCGCCGAGTGCGCGGGTCTCGCGCTCGAGGGATCGATCGTGACCGCGATGCGCTGAAGCAACCGGCGAGAACGGGTCCGGCCCGCGCCGGGGTACCCTCGAGCCCATGAGTGTCGGCCGCGTCGTGGCCGCCGTGATCGCCGGGATGGTCCTGGGCCAGGCGCTCTGGCGGCGGCGTGCCCTGACTCGTCGAGCGATCGCCGCCTGGGTCGTGGCGGCCATCCTCCTCGCGGTCTACGCCGCGGGCTTCCTGCCCGCTCCGCCGAACCTCGAGCTGGTCCTCGGCGGGATCGCCACGGCGCTCGGGCCCTACGCCTACCTGCTCGTCGGCTCGGTGGCCTTCCTCGAGACCGGCGCGTTCCTCGGGTTCCTCACGCCCGGAGACTTCGCGGTGCTGATCGGTGGCGTGGTGGCCGCTCGAGGCGAGGTGGACGTGGTGCTCCTCATCGGCCTCGTGTGGGCGTGCTCGCTGGCCGGAGACGCGACCGGCTACCTCGTGGGTCGGCGCCTCGGGCGAACGTTCCTCGAGCGCCACGGTCCTCGGGTGCGCATCACCGAGGAACGCCTCGTCCAGGTCGAGCGCTTCTTCGCGCGGCGTGGTGGGGCGGCGCTTCTCATCGGTCGCTTCGTGGCCATCGTGCGACCGCTCACCCCCTTCATAGCGGGCTCCTCGCGCATGCCGTTCGGGCGCTTTCTTCCCTACAGCGTGGTGGGCACCGGCCTGTGGGCCACCACCTTCACCCTGCTCGGCTACGTGTTCTACCGCTCCTTCTCGCGGGTGGCCGAGTACGCCGGGCAGGCCACGCTCGGGCTCGGGGTCACGGTGGCCGTGGGGGCCGCGGGGCTGTACGCCTACCGCCGTCTGCGGGGCGCCGAGGACCGCAGGGCGCTCGCCGCGTGGCTGGAGAGGCAGGGCCGTCGCCCGGCGCTCAGGCCGCTGGCCGCGGTGCTCGAACCCGCGTGGCGCCGCGCCGTGCTCCCAGCGGTCCGCCTCGCGCGCGGACCGCTCCGCGCCCACGCGCGGCGCCTCGTTCCCACACATCACGGGATCGAGCTCACGACCGCGTTCGCGGTCGCCGGCGCGGGGCTCTTCGTGTTCGGCGCCTACGCGCGCACGTTCGGCGCGTTCCCGGGCTCGCTCACCCCCCTCGACCGCACGTTCATGGACGTGTTCGGAGCCCTCCGCGTGGGCGCGACGGTGGCGCCCGCCGCCGTCCTGACCGAGCTCGCGAGCCTGAGCGTGACCGCCGGGTTGACCCTCGTGGCCACCGCGTGGTTGATAGCTCGGCGCAGCTACGCCGAGGCTGCGACGCTCGCGAGCGGGGCCGCGCTTACCTGGCTCTCGGTCGAGCTCACCAAGGCGGTGATCGAGCGCCCCGCTCCGCTCGGCGCCCTCGTGGAGGCGGAGCGCTCCAGCTTCCCGAGCAGCCACGCCGCCTACGCCATGACCTTCCTGGCACTGGCGGTGGTGGCCCGCCGGATCCCCGGCGTGCTCGGACGCGCCGCGCTGCTCGTGCTCGCCCTCGGACTGGCGGCCGCGATGGGCCTCGGGCGCATGTTCCTCCGAGCCGACCACTTCTCGGACGTGGCCGCCGGGTGGGGGCTCGGAGCCGGCGTGTACGCGACGTGCGCGGTGATGGCCATCGTGGCCGTGCACCTGCTCCACCCGGATCGGGGGAAGGGGGCTCCGGGCGGTCAGGGCATTAGGGTCCGGGCCGGCCGTGGCTGACGTCTCGCCTCTTCAGATCGTGCTGGCCTCCGGGACCGTGGTGGCCATCCTCGCCTACCTGGGGCTCATCCTCGCCCCGGCGTGGAGCTCGTACGGACGGCTCTGGGAGAAGATGGCGGCGAGCTTTCTCACCCTCTACATCCTGGTCACGCTCCTGGCCGTGGGGGCCGTGATCGGCCTGGCCGTGGTCTGGTCCTACGACCGCTTCGTCTAGTCGGCGAGGGCCTTCCCGCGAGGGCCCCGGCCCTATGATCGGCCCATGTCCACGGTGACCGAGCGCACCGAGAACCCGGCCTACGACGAGTTCCTGGGGCTGTTCGGAGACGTCTCGGATGCGGTCGAGTCCGGGGCCGGCCTCCCCGAGGTGGCTCGGGCCGCGGGACGCGCGCTGGCCGCCAGCGTGGTCATCGTGGACGCCGGTGGGAGCATCCTCGCGGTGGCCTGCGCCTCGCCGGCGGACGAGCGCTCCGTGCTCGCGGGCACCGACGGCAGCGAGCGGCTCGATCTTCGCGTGGCCGACAGCGTGGTCGGGCGCCTGCTCTTTCGGGCCCGGAAAGAGCGGCCGCCGGCCGCCCTGTTGCGCATGGTCGGGACGCTCATGGCCCTCGAGGTCGAGCGCTCTCGCGGTCCTGAGCGGGCGAGCGAGGCCGCTGTGGGCGCCTTCCTCACCGATCTCCTCGACCGCAGGCTCACCGAGCGCGAGGACATCGAGGCCCGCGGGCGGGGCCTCGGGATCGAGCTCTCGGACGGGGCGTCGGTGCTCATCGTCCGCGCTCAACCCCACCAGCCCGAGGAGGGAGACTGGCGCCAGCGCGTGCTCGCGGTGGCCGAGCGCGGCGCGCGCGGGGTCGAGCGCTCGTCGCTGGCCGCCTGGCTCGACCTGAGCCTCGGCCGGACCTCGACCGCCGCCTCCGCCGACCTCGCTCGCCGCCGGGCGCCCGAGCTCGTGGTCGTCGCTCCGACGCCCGACGGAAAGCTGGCCCACAGGGCCGCCGCCGCCGTGCTGCGCGAGCTCGAGACAGGCCTTCCCCACTTCACCGCACGGGTCACCCGCAGCCGTCCTGCGTCGAACCCGGCCGACCTTCACCGTGCGGGCGCCGAGGCCCTGCTGGCGGCCAACGTGGCCGACGCCGACGGCTCACCCATGCTCGCCTTCGAGGAGACCGGGGCCTACCGGATCCTCCTCCCCTCCATGACCGAGAACCCCGACGAGCTCAAGCGCTTCCACGACGAGACGGTGGCCCCCCTGGTGGTCTACGACGAGCAGTACGAGACGTCCCTCGTGCGCACCCTCGAGGCCTTCCTGGAGGCCGACGGGAACGTGGCGCGCACCGCTCAGAAGCTCTTCACCCATCGCCACACCATCCGCTACCGCCTCGAGAGGGTGCGCGACCTCTCGGGCTTCGACGTGGCGTCGAGCGATGGTCGCGAGAGCCTCTCCATCGGACTGAAGGCCATGCGCGTGCTCGGCATCACCTCGCCGGGCGGTCCAGCCACCGAGCCGGGCACCGAGGCCGGGCGGATCCGACGGGAGGGCAAGGACCGGTAGTGCCTGCCGGGCGGCCTCGGCCCGTAGGGTGGGCCGATGCTCGAGGCTGGCTTGTGGGGGCTCGTGGGGGGTGCGTCCCTGCTCGTCGGGGCGTTGCTGGGGCTCGCGCTCGATGTCTCCCAGCGCGCCATCGGCGTGATCATGGCCTTCGGCTCCGGCGTGCTCATCTCCGCGCTCGCCTTCGAGCTCACCGCGGAGGCGAGCGTGGGGGGCGGAACCGGCCCCGTGGTGATCGGACTGGGGGCAGGCGGGCTCGCCTTCTTCCTGGCCAACCTCCTCGTCGAACGCCGCGGAGGGTCGAAGCGCAAGCGCTCGGGCGGTGAGCAGTCGGAAGGCTCCGGCACGGCTATCGCCATCGGAGCCGTGATGGACGGCGTGCCCGAGTCGGTGGCCATCGGCGCGTCGCTCATCGACGGTGGAGGGGTGGGTCTCGCGGTGGTGGCCGCGGTCTTTCTCTCGAACCTGCCCGAGTCGCTCGCGGCTGCCACCGGCATGCAGAAAGCCGGATTCTCCTCTCGGCGGATCATCGGCCTCTGGTCGGGCGTGGTGGTGGTCTCCGGACTCGCCTCGCTCGTCGGCTTCGGCCTCCTCGGCGGGGCCTCACCCTTGATCCTCGCGGGCATCCAAGCCTTCGCCGCGGGAGCCATCCTCGCCATGCTCGCCGACACGATGATGCCCGAGGCCTTCGAGAACGGCGGACCCGTCGTCGGCGTGGTCACGGTGATGGGCTTCGCGGCGGCCTTCGTGCTCAGCACCTTCGAGTAGCCGGGCGGACCGCGCGTAACATCCGTTCGCCCGGCTTTGGGGGGTGGTGTAATCGGCAGCACGCGAGCCTTTGGAGCTCGAAGATAGGGTTCGAGTCCCTGCCCCCCAGTCCTCGCGGATCGCCGTGTTCCGCGAGCGCCGCGTTACCCTGCGACCGGTGCCGCCGGCCCCCACCGCCCTGATCATGGCCGCCGGTCACGGCACGCGCATGCGCTCGCGGGTGCCGAAGGTGCTGCACCCCGTGTGCGGGCGGCCGATGGTCGAGTGGGTGATCGATGCCGCGTGGCGCGCGGGGGCGGGCCGCGTGGTGTGCGTCACCCGCCCGGGGGAGGGCGTGGCCGAGCGCCTTCCCGACGGGGTCGAGGTGGCCGAGCAGACCGAGGGCGAGGGCACCGGTGCCGCCGCGCGCGCCGCCCGCGCGCACGTGGATCCGGGGGCCACGGTGCTCATCCTCTCGGCCGACTGCCCGCTCGTGTCCGCCCGACTGATCGAGGAGCTCGTCGGCGTGCACGAGCGAGAGCACGCGGCGGCCACGCTGCTGACCACCGAGGAGCTCGACCCCGCGGGCTACGGACGCATCGTGCGCGGAGCCGACGGACGCGTGGAGCGGATCGTCGAGACCAAGCGCACGGAGGGCGTGCCTGCCGAGGAGCTCGCCATCCGGGAGATCAACACAGGGACCTACGCCTTCTCCGGCGACGCGCTCTTCTCCGCGCTGGCGGCCGTCGGGGAGACCGAGGGCGAGCACTACCTCACCGGCGTGTTCCCGCTCATGCGCGAGCAGGGCCAGGCCGTCGTGGCGCACCGGAGCACCGACACCCTGAGCGCGATGGGCGTGAACAGCCGTGTGGGGCTCATGGAGGTCGAGCGTCACGCCCGGCGGGGGATCATCGAGGTGCACGCCCTGGCCGGCGTCACGTTCACCTCGCCCGAGAGCGTGGAGATCGACGCGGGGGTGGTCATCGGAGAGGACACGATCGTCGGGCCCGGCGTGGTGCTCCGGGGGGCGACCCGCATCGGCCGCGGATGCGAGATCGGGCCGCACTCGACGCTCGTGTCGGCCACCGTGGGCGACGACGCGATGATCGTGCACTCCCACCTCGTGGAGTGCGAGGTGGGAGACGGCGTCGGCGTCGGACCCTTCGCCTACCTGCGACCGGGCGCCCGCCTGAAGCGTGCCGCGAGGGTGGGCACCTTCGTCGAGGTCAAGAACTCGACCATCGGAGCCGAGGCGAAGGTTCCCCACCTCTCCTACATCGGCGACGCCGACGTGGGCGCCGGGGCCAACGTGGCCGCGGGCAACATCACCGCCAACTACGACGGACGAAAGAAGCACCGCACGACGATCGGCGCCGACGCCCGCACGGGGGTCCACACTTCGCTGGTCGCGCCCGTTCGCGTCGGGAGGAGGGCGTACACTGGCGCCGGATCGGTGATCACGGGGGACGTTCCAGACGGGGCCCTCGGGATCTCCCGTCCGGAGCAGCGCAACGTCGAGGGCTACGCGGACCGATTCGAGGAGCGGTGACCACGGAGATGAGCAGCGTCGCGAGCCAGGCGCACCTGGGCGGCACGAGCCTGCCCGTGGAGCGCGACAAGCGGATGATGGTGGCCGCCGGCCGCGCGAGCGGCGCGCTCGGCACGAAGATCGCCGACCGCCTCGGGGTCGAGCTCACCAACCCCGGCCTCAAGACGTTCTCCGACGGCGAGGTCTACTGCCGCTACGAGGAGTCGATCCGGGGAGCGGATCTCTTCGTGGTGCAGTCCATCGCCGGCTCGGCGCGCGACGGCCTGAACGTCAACGACGCGCTCATGGAGCTGCTGGTGATGGTCGAAGCCGCCCAGGGCGCATCCGCCCACCGGGTGATCGCCGTGTGCCCGTGGTTCGGGTACTCGCGTCAGGATAAGAAGTCCGCCCCCCGCGAGCCGATCACGGCCCGCCTCGTGGCCCGCCTGCTCGAGACGGCCGGCATCGACCGCCTGCTCACGATGGATCTTCACGCCGGCCAGGTGCAGGGCTTCTTCTCCAACAAGGTCCCCGTGGACCACATGACGGCCATGCCCCTGCTCACCCAGTTCGTCTCCGACCAGCTCGGCGACGAGGCCAACCTCACGATCATCGCCCCCGACGCCGGCCGCGTGAAGCTCACCCAGAACTTCGCGAGGAAGATCGGCGCCCCCTACGCGCTGCTCGAGAAGCAGCGCCCGGCCCAACAGGTGGCCGAGATCGGCTACGTGATCGGTGACGTGCGCGACAAGGTCGCGGTGATCGTGGACGACATCATCGACACGGGCGGGACCCTCGCCGCGGCCGCGGAGACGGTGATGGACGAGGGCGCGCGCGCGGTCTACGCGG
>JBPCRE010000163.1:0-4536 GCA_050997195.1 Thermoleophilaceae bacterium | reverse complement strand
GGTGTGCTCGGGCAACGGGCCGCCGCCGCGGCCACCCCGGTGGCCGGCGTGGGCCCGAAGCACGCGAGGGCGAGATCGGCCCGCGCGAGGCGGTCGAGGCGCTCGGGGCGTACAAGGCCCGCCCCAGCCACCACGCGCGCGCCGCTCGCCACCCCGGCGAGCACGGCGCCGACCCGCCCCACCGTGCTCTGCTCGTCCTCGGGAGCAGAGCCCTCGATCCGGGCCTTGAGCCTCGCCAGCGTGCGCCGTAGGTGCGAGCTCAGCGTGGGCGCCGCAAGCCGATCGGCCAGCGCCCCGAAGAGCGCCCCCGGCGCCTGGTAGCTCAGGCGGAGGCTCACCTTCGTCCGGCCCTCGCCCGCGTCGCGCAGGCGCCAGCGCCCGCGCTGGTCGATCCCGAGCACGCTCGTCCAGGCGATCTCCCCCGGCGGGGAGAACTCCACCACCTCGATGAGCCCGCCCACGTCGGCGGAGCCCACGTGGAGGCGCATCGCGTAGCGGGCGCCGAGCCCCGCCTCGGGTCCTCCCTGGTGCTCCCAGCGGGTGACTCCGACCATGAACTCCCGGTAGCGCGAGGGTGTGGCCACGTACTCCCACACCTCCTCGCGGGAGGCCTCGACGACGGCCTCCGCCTCGACGCGCATCCCTCGGCTAACCCACGATCGGGAAGCGCCGCTCGCGGGCGAGCCGGTCGAGCACGAGCTGCATCCGCCCCTCGATCTCTCGGGCCACCTCCTCGCGGTCGGGGTCGGGCCCGAACTCGTCGCGAAGGTGAATGGGCTCGAGCACCTCGACGGTGATCTTGGCCGGGAGCGGGATGTGGGGCAGCCCGACGCTCAGCCCGAAGGGCACGCCGACCATCAGGGGAAGGACCTTCAGGCGGAGGAGGCGGTCGAGGCCGAGCATTCGGGCCAGCCCCTCACCGCGGGAGAGAAACAGCGCCGTCTCCTGACCGCCGATGGCCACGACCGGGACGATCGGCACGTCGCGGCGCAGAGCCAGCTCGACGAAGCCCTTGCGCCCGCCGAAGCCGATGCGCGCCGACTCCCACGAGGGTCGGAAGGTCTCGTGATCGCCGCCGGGGTAGACGAGGAGGGCGGCGCCGCTCTCAAGGGCGGCGTCGGCGTTCTCGTGCGAGGCGGCCACGCTCCCGAACTTCCGCAGCATGCCGAGCCCCGGCGTGGACACGATGAGGTTGTGCGCGAGCTGGTAGAAGCGTCGCTCGACGCCGAAGTAGGCGTTGAAGGCGAGGGTGAAGATGTGGGTGTCGGGGATGGCCACCCCTCCCGAGTGGTTGCCCACGATGAGCACGGGCCCCTCCGCCGGGACGCGGTCGAGGCCCCGGACGGTGGCCCGGTGCCACAGCGTCGCGATCAGCCAGAGGCCGGGAAGGCGCTCGCGGATGTAGTCGGGATCGCGCACGTCGAGGTCCGCTCGTGGCACGCGGCTCTGGACCTGCCTGGAGAGCTCGCCGGCGAGGCGGGTGGCCAAGCCCCGGTCCTGGCCGTCGCGTGCCGCACCGTTTCGGCCGCCGCCGCCCCCGCTCGCGCCGTTGACCGACGAGGGGTTCGGCGTTGATGTGGAGTGCTCGCTCACGTTCGCGCGCCTTCGTGTGGAGGGGTGGGCTGGACCGCCCGAGCTCCGCGAGCGAGCCGGTTGAGACGGGCCGGTACGTTACCGGCCGTGCCGAGGTACCTGCCCTCCATCCCCGAGCAGCTCCTGCGGGTGCCGGCCACCATGCTCAGCCTCCCGCTGCGCCGGATCCGGCCGGAGGAGGGATTCGGGCCCGGTCGGGGAGGAGACGCCACCATGGCCTCCGACCCCCCCGTCGAGCTCCCCGAGGGCAAGCTCATCCACGTTGGGGGCCGGGGTGAGTTCTTCGTGCGCGACACCGGCGGCCCGGGACCGCTCGTCCTCCTCCTGCACGGGTGGATGTTTCCGAGCGACCTCAACTGGTTTCGTGTCTACGCCCCTCTCGCGGCGGCGGGCTACCGCGTCATCGCGATGGACTGCCGCGGTCACGGACGGGGACTTCGCCCGGTGGCCTCCTTTTGTCTCGAGGACTGCGCCGACGACGCCGCCGGCTTGATCGAGCGCCTCGAGCTCGGACCGGCCCTGGCCGTCGGGTACTCCATGGGCGGGCCGATCGCCCAGCTTCTGGCCCGGCGCCACCGCGAGCACGTGGCCGGGCTCGTGCTCTGCGCGACCGCCCACGAGTGGCAGGACATGCGCATGAAGGCGCTCTGGAACGCCATGGGTGTGCTGCGGCTCTACCTCGAGCTCTTTCCCCGCCACTCCTGGCGCTGGGCGCTTCGCAACGGTGGCTTCCCCGACAGCCCGACGACCTCCTGGGTGGCCTCCGAGCTCTCGCGAGGCAGCGCGCTCGACATCGCCGAGGCGGGACGCGAGCTCGGCCGCTTCGACTCGCGCCCGTGGATCCACGAGCTGGACGGGATACCCGGCGCGGTGGTGGTCACCACCAGGGACACCGCCGTGCCGCCGGACAAGCAGTGGCAGCTAGCGGCCTCGCTCGGGCTGCCGGCGTTCGAGGTGCCCGTCGACCACGCGGGCATCGTGTTCCGCGGCAGCGGGTTCCCCGAGGCCATCATCGGAGCGCTCGAGACGCTCCTTGGCCGGCGCTCGCTCGTGGCGGCCTGAGCTGAGCGAGGCGTTTCCCGGCGTGAAGGACGAGGAGACGGTGGACTTCGAGCAGGAGGGCTTGCTCGAGGGAGTGGAGGGAGACGAGGCGCGCGCCGCACGGCGCGAGCTGCTCGAGCACCTCTCGGAGGGCGGGGTGAGCGTCGAGGAGCTCCGGAAGGCGGTGGCCCAGGACCGCCTGGCCCTTCTCCCGGCCGAGCGCGTGATCGCCGGCGAGGGGCGCTACACGCTCACCGAGCTGGCCGAGCGTGCGGATCTCGAGGAGGAGTTCCTGCGCTCGGTGCTCCTCTCGCTCGGCGTCCCCCCACCGCGGGAGGGCGACCGCACGGCCTCCGACCGAGACCTCGAGGCGGCTGCGACGCTCAAGGGCCTCCGCGAGGTGGGCCTTCCCGACGAGCGGATCCTCGAGGTCACGCGCGTGATCGGCCAGGGCATGTCGGCCTCTGCCGAGGCGGTCATCGACGCGGTCGGCGAGGTGTTCCTGAAGCCGGGCGACACCGAGCGCGACCTCGGTCTGCGCTACGCCGACGTGGCGGCCCGGCTCGGGCCCCTGACGGGCCCGCTGCTCGAGGCGGTCTGGCGCCTGCACGTGCACCATCGGGTGCGAGAGGGGGTAGTGAGCCACGCCGAGCGGGCCTCGGGAAAGCTCGAAGGCTCCCGCGAGGTGGCCGTGGGCTTCGCCGACCTCGTGGGCTTCACCCGGCTCGGCGAGAAGATCTCGGCGCAGGAGGTGGGCCGTCTGGCGGGGCGCCTGACCGATCTGGCCGGCGAGGTGGCCGATCCGCCGGTGCGCCTCGTCAAGACCATCGGCGACGCGGCCATGCTCGCCTCCTACGACGCCCACGCACTGCTCGACGCGATGGATCGCCTCGTGGCCTCGGCCGATGACCAGGAGGAAGACTTCCCCCAACTGCACGCCGGCCTCGCCTTCGGCCCCGCGCTGCCCCGTGCGGGCGACTGGTACGGGAAGACGGTGAACCTGGCCAGCCGGGTGGCCGACGAGGCTCGACCGGGCACGGTGCTCGTGACCTCGGACGTCCGCGAGCAGGCCGGCGAGGGCTTCGCCTTCTCCTCCCTCTCCGCCCGGCGCCTCAAGGGCATCAAGGGATCGGTGCGTCTCTACCGGGCCCGGCGCGCTTCCGCAGGGGGCGAGGGCTCGGAGCCGTAGGCGATGGCCTCCCAGCGCCCGCGTGGGCCGAGCACGGCGGGGTTACCTCAGTCCCGCCACACGCGGATCGCGGGTGAGCTTCGCGATAGTGGCATCGCGCGGGTTGAGCGCGGCGGCGCGGCCGTAGTCGCCCCGCGCCCGGGGAAGGTCGCCGCGACGCACGGCGATGTCGCCGAGGAGCGCCGGCGGCACGAAGTCGTGCGGCTCGAGCGCCGCGGCCGCACTCAGCGTGGCCCGCGCACGGAGTGCTCCAGGTCGACCCAGCGAAAAGTGCGGCTGAGAACATCGTGCGCTGAGCAGGCTCGGCATGTCACGTTGTTGAATGACTACACGGATGCCTTCGCAAGCCCTACAGCATTGGCGGGGAGCTGCCCAAGACGTGCTGGCCGAGGTTGTCAATGCGCACAAGGCGGTCGGGGGCACGGGGCCAGGGCGGCGGTGGCTGACCCAGGAAATCAACTACGCCTACGTCACGAGGCTCACGGCACAATTCCAAGGGTTCTGTCGGGAGCTTCATTCGGAAGCCGCGCACGCGGTCTCGCTGGGAGTGCCAAGCCCAAGCTTGCGCATCGTCGTGAGCCAGCGATTAGGAAGCGTAAACGAACAAGATAGAAGGAGCGGGCTGGATTATGTAGAACTCGGGGTGCGTGATCGATGAGCGCGCGATCGGGGACCGGTATCGGGCGTTGGCGGGGGAGCTTGATGAGCGTCGG
>JBPCRE010000207.1:0-3652 GCA_050997195.1 Thermoleophilaceae bacterium | reverse complement strand
CCCCTGCACCTGGCGCTCCGCGAGCGCCTTCAGCGCGGCGCCTGCTTCTGGAGCGATCTGCTCACCGACATCCTGTCGGTGAACGGCGTGGCCGTCGAGCTTGCCGAGCTCCAGGAGGCGCTCTGGGACCTCGTGTGGGCGGGGGAGGTGACCAACGACGCGTGGGCGCCGCTGCGCGCGCCGCGCCTCTCCGTGCCCCGTCCGAGCGCCGATCGCTCACGGCGCTTCTCGCGGCGGCGCCGGCCCGCCGCCCCGCAGATCCAGGGCCGATGGTCGCTCACCGCCCCGCTCTTCGCCGAGGCGCCGGCTTACGGACCGCGCCTGCGTGCCCAGGCCGAGATCCTCCTCGAGCGCTACGGCATCGTGACCCGGGAGACCGTGCTCGCCGAGGGCATTCCCGGCGGCTTCTCCTCCCTCTACGGAGAGCTCGCCAACCTCGAGACCCTCGGCGCCGCCCGCCGTGGCTACTTCGTGGAGGGGCTCGGCGGCGCGCAGTTCGCCCTGAGCGCGGCCGTCGAGCGGCTGCGGGGACTGCGCTCGGAGGAGCCGCCCGGCGCGCTCGTGCTCGCGGCCACCGATCCGGCCAATCCCTACGGCGCATCCCTGCCGTGGCCGAAGCGGGAGAGCACGGCGTTAAGCGGCGAGGACGGTGTGGTGTCGAACGGATCTCGGCCGGACGGCGCCCGGAGCGGGGGGCGGCGTCCACAGCGCGTGGCCGGCGCCCACCTCGTGACCGTCGACGCCGAGCCCTCGCTCTACGTGGAGCGCAGCGGCAAGGGCCTGCTTGCGCTTCGCGAGCCCTTCACCGCCGACGGCACGCCCGAGCCGTGGCTCGTAGCCTCCCTCGAGGCCCTCGCCGACCACGTGCGCCGCGGGCGGATCGGGCCGCGACTGTCGCTCGAGCGCTTCGACGGAGGCTCGGTGGTGGGCTCGCCGCTGGAGCCGCTGCTCGTGGACGCCGGCTTCCGCCAGGGGCCGAGGAAGCTGACGCTGAGCGCCTGAGGGCCCCGGAGGCCGCGCCGTTCGAGCCTCTCAGAGTCCTCTCAGACCCCGCCCGTACACCTTGGACCGGGTCGAGCTTTGAATCCGCCTCACCGGACTCGAAGCCCGGCCCGTACTCCGGGGACACGGTAATTTACTCATTACTCCTTTGGCGCATCAATGATTGCCGTCCACAGTCATCGCCGATGAGATACCACCCGAAGCCCGCCCCCGAAAGGATCCGCCCATGAGCTCCCTCCTGCGCTGGTGCCTCGGGCACCGCTCCGTGGTGGTGTTCACCGCCGTCCTCGTCATCGCCGGCGGCGCCTTGGGGGCTACCCAGCTCAACCAGCAGTTCTTCCCCGACGCGGACTTCCCGTTCCTCGCGGTGACCGTGCAGGCGCCGGGCCTGAGCGTCGAGCAGGTGGACGATCGGGTGGCCGTCCCCGTTGAACAGGCGGCCCGGGGCCTCGAGGACATCGAGGAGACCCAGACGCGCTCGAGCGAGGGCCAGGTCACGCTCGTGACGCAGTTCGCGTACGGGACCGACACCGAGACGGCGCGCGACGATCTCAGCACGGCCATCGACGAGGTGACCCTCCCCGAGGGCGCCGGCGACTTCGACATCCAGGGCGGCTTCACCGACCAGGCGATCATGAACGTCGCGTTGAGCACAGAGGGAGAGCCCTCCAAGCTCACCGATCGCGCCGAGGACCTCCAGGACGAGATCGAGCAGGTGCCCGGCGTGGCGCGCGTGGACCTCGAGGGTGGCACCCAGGAGCAGTACGACGTCGCGCTCAAGGAGAGGGCCGTCGACGACGGACAGACGCCTTCTGCGCTCGCGCAGCAGATCCAGGGCGCCCTCGGCGGGCAGCCCGTGGGGGCGGTGGAGACCCCGCGCGCCAACACGCCGCTTCAGGTGCGCTCAGACGAGATCGACAGCGTCAAGGAGCTGAAGAGCTTCCCGATCGACGACGACCGCGAGCTCTCCGACATCGCGACCGTGCGCGAGCGTCCCGACCCGGGCACCGGCCTGGCCCGGACCAACGGCAAGCCGTCGGTCTCACTGTCGGTGTTCGGGGAGGAGAACGCCAACCAGGTGGCGACGATCGACGAGACCGACGAGGTGTTGAACGGCGTTCGCGGCGAGCTCGGCCCGGAGAACGTGACCACCATCCTCGAGACGGCCAGTGACGTGCGCAACTCCATTCGCGGGCTGCTCATCGAGGGAATCCTCGGCGCGCTGTTCGCGGTGGTCGTCATCTTCATCTTCCTGCGGTCCTGGCGGCCCACGCTCATCGCGGCCATCTCCATCCCCACGTCGATCGTGTTCGGACTCCTCGCGGCCTGGGCGCTCGGACTGACGCTCAACGTCATCAGCCTGGCCGGCCTCACGATCGCCATCGGCCGCGTGATCGACGACGCGATCGTCGTCCTCGAGAACATCTACAAGCACCTGGAGCGCGGCGAGCCGCGGTTCGAGGCGGCCTACCAGGGCACGCGCGAGGTGGTGAGGGCGATCGGCTCCTCGACGCTGGCCACCGCCGCCGTGTTCATCCCCCTCGGCGTGGTCGGCGGGCTCATCTCCGAGATCTTCCTGTCCTTCTCGATCATCGTGGTAGCCGCGCTGCTGGCCTCCCTACTCGTGGCCGTGACGATCATCCCGGTGCTCGCCACCTTCCTGCTGAGGCCCAAGACCACGGCCGAGAGGGAGGGCTTCCTCAGCCGGGCGGTAGCCCCGATCACCCGCGGTGGGCTCCGCTTCCGCTGGCTCGTGATCCCCGCCGCGGTTCTTCTCTTCGCGGGAACGGTCGGGCTCGTGGCCCGCGGCGCCGTGCCCATCCAGTTCCTCCCCGACAGCGGAACCCAGCAGGTCATCGCGGAGATCGAGCTTCCGCCCGGAGTGAGCACCGAGCGCGCCGACCGCCTCCTGCGTCCCCTCGAGCGCGAGGTGAGCGAGATCGAGGGGGTCAGCGACTCCCAGGTGTCCTTCGGCGGCGCGCAGCTCGCGTTCGATCCGGCGGGCGCGGGCCAGGGCGCACAGCTCTTCGCCACCTTCGAGGAAGGCGCGGACGTGGAGAAGGCGGTGCTGAGCCTGCGTCGTTTCGGAGACCGCGAGTTCCCCGACGGCTTCCAGGTCCAGCGTCTGGAGAACGGGCCGCCGGCCGGCGTGTTCGAGGCCACCATCCGCGGGGACAGCGTGGCCGAGGTCGAGCGCGGCGCAGCCAGGGTCGAAGCGCTGGTGGAGGCGCGCTCGGACACCGTCGAGGTGAGCAACGACGCCGCCCGCGAGGAACCGCAGTACGTGCTCGAGGTCGACGACGACAAGGCCGGGACGGAGGAGGCGAGCGCGGCCACCCAGGCGCTGTCCAGCCTCGTGCCGCCGGCCAGCGCGGGTCTCACCGAGGGCGACACGCCGATCGAGGTCCGCCTGCCCAATGACCTGCTCGAGGATGCCGACGCCCTCGAGGACCTCCCGGTACCCGCCGCGGCGGGCGCCGGCGGGGGCGCGCCGCAGGGCGCCGCGCCGCCGGGTGGCGCCCCGCAGGGCGGTGCTCCCGCCGCCGCTGCGGCACCGGCGCCGCCCGCTCCGGCGGCGCTCGCCGCGGCCGGCACCGGGAGGTCCTCGAGGGCGTCGGCATCCTCGAGCAGGTCATTGGGCAGGCGGACC
>JBPCRE010000127.1:0-3268 GCA_050997195.1 Thermoleophilaceae bacterium | reverse complement strand
CACCGCGAGCACCTCGAGCCGGCCGTCGCGCATCAGGCACTCGACGGCCACCTCGCGACCGGGAACGAAGCGCTCCACGAGCAGCGGCTGCGCGGCGCCCTGGCCGGCCTCTTCCGCGATGGCCCGCGTGCGCTCGGCGGCGGCGCGGGCAGCCGCCGGATCGTCGGCGCGGAGCACCCCGCGCGAGGCCGAGAGTTCGAGCGGCTTGACCACGCACGGCGGGCCGAGCTCGGCCGCGAGGGCGCCCACGTCGTCGTCGGGACCGGCGGTCCGGAACGCGGGCTGGGGCACGCCGGCGGCGCGAAGGGCTTTCCGCATGGCCAGCTTGTCGCGCGCCGCCGCGGCGGCCTCCGGTGGATTGCCGGGGAGGCCGAGGCGCTCGGAGGCGAGCGCGGCGGCGCGCACGCCCTGGTCGTCCGCGGCCACGATGGCGTCGAGCGGCGCCCGCTCGTGCAGCGCGGCGATCTGCTCAGCCGCGCGCTCGGGCCGGCGCAGGTCGAGCACCACGGCGCGATCGCCAAGCGCTCTCGACATGGCCTGGCGGCGCTCCGAGCCCACCACCACCTCGACGCCGAGCCGCTTCGCCGCGGCCATGAAGTCCGGTGCCCGGTAGGTGGCCGAGGGAAGAATGAGAAGGGCGCGGGCCACGCGAGTATCGTAGGTCGGGCCTTCGCTTCACTTTCTCGCGGCTAAGCGTCGGCCCTCCCCCTCGTGACCTTCGACGACCCCACTCTCCAGGAGCACTTCCTCGGCATCACCGACGAGGCACGCGAGAAGGTCATCGGCTTCCGCGAGCAGGCCGAGGAGCCGGAGCGCCAGGCCATGTGGGTGGACATCACCGGCGTCGAGGGCAACGACTACACCTACGACATGTACCTGCGCCCGCTCGACGAGGCGGGCCCGCACGACGCCATCGTGCACCACCCCGGGCTCTCGATCGTCGTGCCTGGGGAGAGCTTCGACACGGTGCGCGGCGCCACCATCTCGTGGTCGAGCGACCTCATGGCCGGCGGCCTCCGCCTCGACGGGCTTCCCACGCCGAGCCCGTCCATGGCCTCAAGCCCCCAGGCGGACCTCACCGGCGATGTGGCCCAGCGGGTCATGCAGGTGCTCGAGCGCCAGATCAACCCGAGCATCGCGGCCCACGGCGGGAAGGCGGACCTCGTGGCCGTGGAGGACGGCGCGGCCTACCTGCGCCTCGGCGGCGGGTGCCAGGGCTGCGGCATGGCGAGCGTCACGCTCAACCAGGGCATCGAGGTGGCCATCCGCGACGCAGTGCCGGAGATCCTGAAGGTGGTCGACGTGACCGACCACTCGAGTGGCACGAACCCGTACTTCGAGGCCGCGAAGAAGTAGGAGCTCCGCGCGGCGCGGGAGTCGCGCACCCGCGAGCGGAGCACCACCGCGGCCGCCTGACGTATTCCTCGAGCGGCACGCTACGGCGTGGTGCCGCTGGCGGCCTCACCAGCGGACGAGGAGGGGCCCGCGGAGTCGTCGGTGGTGGTCGATGACGTGGCGTCCGAGCCGGCGGCCGACTCCGCTGCTCCGGCCGCGGAGCTCGAGCCAGTCGGCGCGGCCGAGGCCGAGCCGGAACCGGTGGGATCCGAGGACGCGCCGGTCGAGGGCAGCTCGGACGACGGAGCGGTGGAGCCGGTTCCCGTCGAGCCCGTGGACGGAGCGGTGGAGCCGGTTCCCGTCGAGTCCGTGGACGGCCCGGTCGAGGATGATCCGGTCGAGCCCGTGGTCGACTCGGTCGAGGCCGAGGGCGCCGCGCCGCTGCTCGGGGCCGAAGAGCCCGTCGAAGCGGAGGTTTCACCACTCGAGGCGGAGGTTCCGCTCGAGGTTGACGGCTCGGTAGCGCCGGAGGACGCGCCGGTCGGGGCCGAGGGAGCGCTCGGAGCCGAGGGAGCGCTCGGAGCCGAGGGAGCGCTCGGAGCGGACCCACCGGTCGAGGCGGACCCACCGGTCGGACCCGATGACGTGCTCGATCCGACATCGGACTCGCCCGAGCCGGCGGAGGCCTCGACGTCGTTCTGGGCGGCGGACCCCGAGGAGGAACCACCCGACGAGTCCGAGCCCCCGAGGTTGCTCGGGGAGACCGACGTGGTGTCAGGCGTCGACTCGGCTGTCGTGTCCTGGGAGGAGATCGACCCGTCCGTGCTCGGCGACGTGGTCGTTGCCGTGGCGCCGGCGGAGCCCGAGCTCGACGGAGTGCTCGAGCTCGGCGAGCTCTGCTCGGCGGGCGCCTGGGTCTGAGTGGTCTCCGTGGTCGAGGGACTCTCGGTCGCGGTCTGAGGAGCGGTCGAGCTCTGCCCGCCGGCACCCGACGAGTAGCTCGAGGGCCGCGAGGCGGAGGCGGTCCAGCCGGAGCGCTTCGGCCGGGGGGACCGCTGGGTGGCGTAACTGCGAGAGGCCTTGCGCCACCGGGTCACGCGGACGCTGCTGCGGCGCGGAGCCGACCGGGTCGTGGACCCGGACACGCGCACGGCGCGCCCGGTCGAGCCCGACAGCTTGGCCGGCTTCCCGGGGACCATCTGATTTCCGCGGAGGTATGCCATCGGCTCACGCGCCGAGCCGTTGACGCGCGTCTCGAAGTGCAGGTGCGGCCCGGTGCTGTTGCCGGTGCTCCCCACGTAGCCGATCACCTCGCCGATGCGCACGAAGGCACCGAGCTTCGCCCCGATGCGAGACATGTGGGCGTAGCACGTGGTGAAGGTCGACGTGTGCCGGACACACACCATGTTCCCGTAGCCGCCGGCCACGCCGGCCTGGCTCACCACGCCGCAGGCGGCGGCCTTGATCGGCGTGCCGCTCGAGGCGGCGATGTCGACCCCCGCGTGCAGGCGACCCCACCGCTGTCCGAAGCCCGACGTGAACGTGCCGGCGACCGGCCGGACCAGTCGCCCGGTCGAGCACGAGCCCTCGACCTGAGTCCCCTCCTCGCGGCTCGAGGCCTCCCGACGGGTAGGCCGCTCGTCGTCGGCCTCGCGGCGCTTGGGGGTCTCCTCATCGGCACGCTTGGGGGCCTCGGCGCGCTCGGGCTTCGGCGCCTCGGCGCGCTCGGGCTTCGGGGTCTCGGTCGCGCGCGGCTCCGGCTTCTCGCCGGCGTCGGCGCGCTCCGGGGCCGGCACCGTCTTCGGCGTCGGGCTGGAGTCCTTCGCAGGCGCCTCCTCGACCCGGGCGGACACCTTCGGGCGATCGGCATCGGAGGTGTCGATGTTGATTGCCACCAGGGGGTCATCGGCCGGGCGCCCCGGGCCGGCACCGG
>JBPCRE010000026.1:0-17702 GCA_050997195.1 Thermoleophilaceae bacterium | reverse complement strand
CGCGCATCGTGGCGACGAGCGCTGCACCTTCGCCCGCGGAACGCCTCACGAGCCGCACCCCGTGGTCGTCGACCTCGAACTGCACCTCGCTTCCCGGCTCGATCCCGAGGCGCCGCCGAACATCCTGGGGGATCGTCACCTGGCCCTTGCTCGTTACGCGCATCAGCCCACGATAGCAGTGGTAATACTCTAGAGTATTACCACTGCCCTCGGCGAGGATCCAGACCAGTCGAGCAGATACGCACGCGGGGCATCCTCCACTCGACAGCACGATGCGCAGACGCATCTTCTCATGTGATTCCGCATGTTAGGGTGCCGCGTGAATGCCCAAGACCGTGCAGATTCGGGACCTCGACGACGATGTCTACGCGGGCTTGGCCCGACGGGCCGCGGAGACCGGGATCAGCGTGCCGGAGCTGCTGCGAGTCGAGGCCGCGCGCCTCGCCGCTCGGCCCAGCGTGGGGGAATGGCTCAAGCGCACGCGGCGTTGTTCCTCGCTGTTTGGGCGGCTCGAGGTGGTCGCGGCGCTCGACGAGCAGCGCGGTGCGTGGCCCGATGCTGGTGGTTGACGCTTCATGCCTGTGCGAGGTGTTGATCGGCGGGTTGGGAGCGGAGGCGATCAGCCGCCGGCTGGCCGCCGACGGCGATCACGCGGCGCCGCACATCATCGACGTCGAGATCTTCGGGGTCGTCCGGCGCGAGCACCTGCGTGGGCGCCTTGACCGCACCGAGGCCGGCCAGGCCGTCGAGGACCTCGAGGCCTGGCCCGGCGAGCGTTTCGGTCACCGGCTCCTACTCACCAGGGCGTGGCGGCTGCGAGACACCGTGCGTGGCTGGGACGCGATGTACGTGGCGCTCGCCGAGGCGTTGGGTGCGATCCTCGTGACCACCGACCGGCGGCTCGCCGCGGCAACCGGTCCCACCTGCTCGATTGAAGTGGTCGACCGCCGGTAACCGGTGCCGCGACTCCTCGGCCAGCTCAGGCCTCGAGCGGAGCCGCCTCCGGATCGTAGAGCTTGCGTACGCGGAGGCGTCCGGCGGGAGCCACCCGGACGCACAGCGAGCAGAGCACGCACTCGTCGAGATTCTCCTCGACGACCTCCACGCGACCGTCGCGGGCGGCGAAGATGTCCACCGGGCACGCTTCCTCGAGGCGCTGGGCGAGCTCGGCGTCGTCGCGGATGCCGTCGTCCAGCTCGACGTCGACGAACAGCCCCGCCATCAGGCCACCGCCTTCCCGCCGAGTCGCTCGCGCACGAGGTCGGGGATCTCCGCGATCTCCTGCGCTACGCGGATTCCCGCCTCCTCGAGGCGGGTGATCTTCTCGGCCGCGGTGTCGGCCCTGCCCTCGACGATGGTGCCCGCGTGACCAAAGGACATGCCCGGCATCTCGTCCATGAACCGCCCGGCCATGAAGGCCACGATCGGTAGGCGCGAGTCGTTCTCGGACACCCACCGGGCCAGCTCCGCCTCCATTCGCCCGCCGGGCTCGGAGTAGATGACGATCGCCTGGGTCTGCTCGTCGGCCTCGAAGAAGGGCATGAGCTCCGCGTAGGTGGAGCCGATGATGGCGTCGCCGCCGATGGAGACCGCGGTGGACACGCCGAGGCCGGCGGCGGTGAGCGTGGAGGAGATCTCGGTGGTCATGCCTCCCGAGCGCGAGAGCACGCCCACGGGGCCCGGCTGGTAGGCCTTGGCGGCGTCGCGGGCGGGTCCGCCGATTCCGCCCATCTTGGCCACCCCCGGTCGGATGATCCCGAGGCAGTTGGGCCCGATGATCCGCGCGCCGCGCGACTGGGCGGCCCCGATCATCTGCACCACGTCCAGGCGCGGGATGCGCTCGGTCACGATCACGATGAGCTTCACGCCCGAGTAGACGGCCTCGAGCACCGCGTCCTTGCAGAAGGCGGGGGGGACGGTGACCACCGAGCCGTCCACGCGCCCGTGCTCGGCCACGACCTGGGCCACGGAGTCGTAGACCGGTACGCCGTGCACCTCCCGGCCCCTGCGTCCGGGGGTCACGCCGCCCACGATCTTCGAGCCGTAGTCGAGGCACTCGCGGGTAAGGTTCACGGCCTCGCGGCCGGTGATGCCCTGCACGATGAAGGTGGTGTCGGCGTCGATCAGCAGATCAGCCCTCGACTCTCTCGCCGGTGCCGGTCAGGCGCTCGGGAGGCTCGTCGGCGGTCGGTTGGTCGAGCGGCTCCTCGGCCGGCCCGGACCCCACCTTCTCCACCGCGCGCCGCGCCGCCTCGTGCATGGACACGCTTCGGTCGGCGTACTCGATCCCGTAGCGCTCGAGGATCTTGAAGCCCTCGTCCTCCCAGGCGCCGGGGATGCGGAAGATGGCGATCTTCTCGGCCGGGTCGTGGCCGAGCTCGAGGCAGGCCTTGATCACGCCGCGGGCCACGATGTCCACCCGCGTGTTGGAGACGATCGACATCATCACCGCGATCTTCTCCACTCCGGGCTTGGAGAGCACGAGCTTGGTCAGGTTGGCCGTCTTCGAGACGCTCGGATTGCCGCCGATCTCGCAGTAGTTGGTTGGGCGCCCGCCGTGGCGGCGCACCGCGTCGAAGAGGGTGAGCGAGCCGCCACCGGCCCCGATGACGAGTCCGAGGTTGCCGTCGAACTCGGTCACGTTGCCGGCCACCCCGCGGTGGTCCACGGCGTCGATGCGCTCGCCCTCGATCTCGAACGGCGTGGGCTCGCGGGCCTCGCGGGTCTCGTCCGCGCCCACGCCGAGCTCCTCGAGCAGGGCCCGCTGGCGCGGACGGCCCTCGTTCTCCATGTCCATGTGGGCGTCCACGGCCACGAAGGTGCCGTCTTCGAGCTTGGCCAGCGGATTGATCTCGGCAAGGGTCATGTCGTACTTCAGGAAGAGGCCGGCCAGGCGGGTGAGGATGGGGGTAAGGCGGGTGAGGTCGCGGCCGGTGATGCCCACCGAGGCCACCACGTCCTTGGCACGGAAGTCCATGAGGGGAAGGAGCGTCGAGAAGTGCGCGCGGCCGATGCGCTCGGGGTGGGTCTCGGCCACCTCCTCGATGTCGATGCCGCCCATGTCGCTGAACACGAAGGTCGGGAGCTTGCGCACCCCGTCGTAGATCACCCCCACGTAGTACTCCTGGGCGATCGGCGCCCTCGAGTCGACGAGCACGCCCCTCGGCATGTGCCCGTTGATCTCGAGCCGGAGGATGTCGCGGGCGTGGGCGGCGGCCTCGTCCGGAGTGTCGGCGAACTTCACCCCGCCCGCCTTCATGCGTCCGCCGGTGAGCACCTGCGACTTGATGACGACGGGGCCCGCGATCCGCTCGGCGATCTCGCGCGCCTCCTCCTCGGTGCGGGCGAAGCCGTGGTCGGAGAGGGGGATGCCCTCCCGGGCGAGAACCTGGCGGGATTCGTACTCGAAGAGGCGCATGTGCGAGAGAGGCGGCCGGGCCGGGCCGGGCGGGCTCGGGCGGCTGGGAAATGTAGCGGTCGCTAGCCGAGCGGCCGGGGCGACGCTTCGGCGAGCTCTCGGTCGGCCGCCGCGGCCGAGCCGTCGAGCTCGTAGAGCCTCGCCAGCTCCGGGTCCTTCTCCGCAAGCATCTCCGCGAGCCCCACCATCACCTTGCACTGCTTCCAGGTCGCGTCGTCCTGCATCTTGCCGTCGATGATGTGCACCCCGCGCCCGTCGGGGATGGCCTCGATCACCTTCTTGGCGAAGCGGACCTCCTCCGGGTCGGGGGAGAACACCCGCCGGGCGATCTCGATCTGGCGCGGGTGCAGCGTCCACGCGCCGACACAGCCCATGAGGAAGGCAGCTCGGAACTGGGCCTCGCACCCCACCGGGTCGGCGATGTCCCCGAACGGACCGTAGAAGGGGAGGATGCCGGCCGACGCGCAGGCGTCGACCATGCGGCCGATGGAGTAGTGCCACAGGTCCTGCTGAGCCGTCGCGCGGGGCGCCTCGGGGTTCTCCGGGTCGGGATCGGCCACCACGGTGTACCCGGGGTGCCCGCCCCCCACGCGAGTCGTCTTCATCCGCCGTGAGGCGGCGAGATCGGCCGGTCCGAAGGACATGCCCTGCATGCGCGGGCTCGCCGTGGCGATCTCCTCGAGGTTGGCCACGCCGAGCGCCGTCTCGAGGATGGCGTGCACGAGGATCGGGCGCTCGATGGCGTGCTTGGCCTCGAGCTGGGCGAGCAGCCGGTCCACGTAGGCGATGTCCCACGGACCCTCCACCTTCGGCACCATGACCACCTCGAGCTTGTGGCCGATCGCGGGAACGAGGGTGAGGAGATCGTCGAGGACCCACGGGCTCTCGAGCGAGTTCACGCGCGTCCAGAGCGCGGCGGTTCCGAAGTCGGTCTCGGCCCCGAGCTGGGCGAGCCCCAGGCGCGCGGGCTCCTTGCGATCGACCGGCACCGCGTCCTCGAGGTTGCCGAGGAGGATGTCGCACTGGCCGGCGAGCTCCGGCAGTTTGGCTGCCATCTTCGGGTTGCTGGGATCGAAGAAGTGGATCATCCGCGCCGGCGTGACGGGGATCTCGAGCAGCGGGTCGGGGGCGCCGGCGGCGAGGGGCTTGGTGAAGTCGCGGGGGTTGCGCATGGTCTCAGGCTCGCCGGCGGCGGGAGGCGCGTAGCTGTGAGCCGCGCGGGAAACCTAGCGGGCCGGGCGGTGGGTACGTGACTCGGGCCCCGTCGACGGCGGAGCACCCACGCGGCGGGGAATCGATCATCTCGCGTGGCAGGGAATGGTCCCACGATCGAGCGTGTGGCCGCCCGGGTCGATGAGGCTGAAGCGCGCCGAGTCGCGGTTCAGCTCGAGACGAAGAGCGCCGGCGACCGTGTCGTTGGCGTATGCGAGTCGGGAGTCGTCACCTTTAAGGGGGTAGCGCTCTCCTCCTCCCGCGCCGACTACGAACGCCGTCGTCCCGCCGATCGGCTTGAAGCGCTGGAGGTTGTGGTCATGTCCGTTGAGGACAATGGCCGCCTGGCCACGGACGGCGCCCCACACCGGCGCCATGTCGGCTTGATCTCCGTGCGATCCGGCGCTGAAGCGTGGACGGTGCCAGAAGGCGATCCGGCAAGTGCCGGCCCGCGCCGCGAGTTGGCGGCGAAGCCAGGCGAGCTGCTCCGAGCCCGCACCGTGGTCCTCCTCGGAGTTGAGGCTCAGGAGCTGCCATCCGGCCGTCTCTGCGGCGTAGTAGCTCGGTTCTGGCGCCCCGTGAGCTCGCCCCCAGTACGGGAGGTAGCCCTCGACACGCTGCGGCCACTCGTGGTTGCCAGGTGTGGGGAGGGTGCGGGAGTCGAGCCGTCCGTACGCCGGCCGGTAGCGCTGGGCGTAGTCCTTCGCCGTGCCGTCCGGGTACACGTCGCCGAGGTAGAGGAAGACCTTCGGGTCCTCCGCCACGATGCGCCGAGAGAGTGCGAGGCCCGGCCGGCTGCCGTCCGCGCCGTCGCCCACCGCCCACACCACGGCGGGCGCCGAGGGAGCGCCGGGGCGGGCCCCTCCGAAGGCGGCCAGGGAGCCGACGAGGGCGAGGAGCAGGACGGCTGCTCCCACCGCCAACCAACGAGCTCGGACCCTCGACAAGCGTCTCATGGGCCTCACCACCGTAGTTGCTGGGCCCCGGGTCAAGGGCCCCGTCGGGGGAGGAGGAGGACCGCGGAGGGTCACTAGCATTCCGCCTCGCCACCCTTCACGACCGGCGGGCGCAGAAACCGCGGAGAGGACCGGATCACCCTTGGCGAACACCTCGATCCCCACCGACCAAGCCTCTCGAGAGGCCACGGGCGCGCGTCCCTATGGCCGCTACCTGGAGGAGTTCGAGGTCGGGGCCATCTACCGGCACTGGCCGGCGAAGACGGTGACCGAGGCCGACGACCACATGTTCTGCCTCATCACGATGAACCACCACCCGCTGCACATCAACGACGTGTACGCGGCCCAGTCGCAGCAGGGGCGCAACGTGGTGGTGGGGCCGCTCGTGTACTCCCTCACGCTCGGCATGAGCGTGGGTGACATCTCCGGCAAGGCCATCGCCAACCTCGCCACCGAGGAGCTCAAGCATCCGGCGCCCGTCTTCCACGGGGACACCCTGTTCGCCGAGAGCGAGGTGCTCGAGGTCACGCCGTCGAAGTCGAAGTCGGACCGGGGCGTGGTGAAGGTGCGCACCGACACCTACAACCAGGATGGCGTCCTGGTGGCGACGTTCCGACGGGCAGTGCTGGTGCCGCGGCGGGCCGGCGGCTAACTTCGGGGAGGCGACGATCGCCTCAGCTGCCGCCGCGCCGCTCTTCCGCTGAGCAACATCTCCCATAGCCGCCCCCACATCTGGCACTCTGTGGACAGATGTACGAGACTGGGTCTGGGCTCTCCCCGTTGACCCCTCTGAGCCCGACCCTCGCATGACCCGTCTACCCAGCATCCTCCTCTGCTGCCTGCTCGCGCTGAGCGCGTGCGGCGCCACCGCCCAAGCCGCCGTGGCGGCTGCGCAGTACCCGGACCTGAAGACCCTGCCGCCGCGTGAGTTCAAGCTCGAGCGCGCGGACGTCAGCGTCGAGGGCAGCGGGGTCATGCACAACGTGCTGCGCTTCTCGAACACGGCGTGGAACGCCGGCCAGGGCCGGCTGGCGATCTTCGGCCGCATCGACCCTGCCACCAAGGAGGGTCCCGCCGTGCAGCGCATCTACGCCGACGACGGGTCCGTGGCCGAGGAGCACACGGTGGGCCGCTACACCTACCACGCCGCCCACGCGCACTACCACTTCGACAACTGGGGCCTCTACGAGCTGTGGACGCGCGCCGGCTGGGACTCGTACGTGGCGGGCGGCCGCGCCCA
Organism: Thermoleophilaceae bacterium; assembly: GCA_050997195.1. Taxonomy (GTDB): domain Bacteria; phylum Actinomycetota; class Thermoleophilia; order Solirubrobacterales; family Thermoleophilaceae; genus JACCZP01. The sequence continues at coordinate 10,876 of JBPCRE010000026.1, read as the reverse complement.
GCCCGTGGCCACGACGACCGCCGGGGCGGCGCCCGAGCGCATCGGATCGAAGACCACGAGCTGCGTGATGGACGAGGAGTTCGTCAAGACCCTGCCCGGAGCGCCGTGGCCGGCGGCCTTTCCCTCCGCAGGTTGCAACCCGAACTCGGCCGGCGATATCACCCAGGGCCTGTCGGTCGGCTGGGGCGACACCTACGACTACTACCGCTTCGAGCAGTGGATCGACCTCGACCAGCGCACCCTCACCGACGGCGACTACGTGCTGCGCTCGGTCGCCGATCCCGACAACCTCATGTACGAGAGCCCGTCCAAGGCCGACGCCGCGCGCGAGGGTGCACCCGACAACGAGGCCATCACGCCGGTGAGGATCCAGAGTGGGAAGGTCGTCGACGGTGCGCCACCGAGCGGGACGGTCTCGATCAACGACGTCGACGCGCAGACCGCCTCCTCGCAGGTCAAGGTCAAGGCCCTCGGGCGCGACGACGTCGCGGGCGTCGACACGGTGCGCCTGTCCAACGACGGCGTCACCTGGGCCACCTACTCCTACACCGGCGGCGGGTCGAACCCCATGTCCGTCGCGTGGGACGTGACCGAGGGGTACGGCGGCACCTCGAGCACCGGCACCAAGACGGTCTACGCCCAGTTCAGGGATCGCGGGGGGCGCTGGTCGGCCACCGAGACCGACGCCATCGAGCTCACGACGGGCTCGCCACCGCCCCCACCGCCGTCGAGCTCCCCCTACGCCGCGGGCGTCCTGGCCGACAACGCCGAGGGCTTCTGGCGCCTCGGTGAGGCGAGCGGCAGCTCGACCGCCCGCGACGAGCGTGGCGCCCACCCCGGCGCCTATCGAGGCGCACCGGCGCTCGCCGCTCCCAGCCTGCTCTCGAGCGAGCCCGCCAACAGCGCGGTGCGCTTCGACGGTGGCGATGACCATGTCGAGGTCTCCCACTCGACGACCCTGAGCTTCGGGTCATCGTTCTCGCTCGAGGCCTGGATCAAGCCCGAGGCGCTTCCGAGCGCTGGAGGCTTCGCCTCGGTGCTGACCAAGCGCGAGGCCTACTCGCTGCAGTTCAACGGTCCCGCGCTCGAGTTCACCGTCGTGCAGCCCGGCGGAGTGCGGCGGCGTCTTCAGGCCCCGCCCGGGGCGGTTGTGGCGGGTCAGCGCTACCACGTGGTCGCCACCTACGACGGCTCCACCCAGCGCCTCTACCTCAACGGACGCGAGATGGTCAGCGGACCCTTAAACGGCGTGGCCAACGCAAGCGACTTCCCACTCTTCATCGGCTCCTGGGATGGGACGAGCGAGTTCTTCTCCGGCATCATCGACGAGCCCGCCGCCTACAACACCATTCTCACCCCGGGCCAGGTCAAAGCCCGTTACGACACCGCCACCGGCGCGGCTCCGCCGGAGCCGGAGTCGGTGCCCGCACCCTCCGGGCTGAGCGCGCGCGCGGCCTCGAGCAGCGCAGTCGAGGTGGCCTGGACCGACAACTCCTCCAGCGAACAGGCCTTCATCCTCGAGCGCAGCAGGGGCGCGGACTTCACAGGGGCGACGTCGTTCACGCTCCCGGCCAACGCCACGAGCTATCGCGACTCCGGCCTGAACTCGGGGACGACCTACCATTACCGGGTCAAGGCCGCGACCGAGACGCTGCACTCGGATTTCTCGAGCCCCGCGAGCGCCACCACCGAGAGCGCGGCGGCGAAAGAGTCCGCGCCCTCCTCGCCGACGGCTCCGCCAGGCCCCTCGTCGGCGTCACCTCCTGCGGAACCTGAGAGCAGCGATCCCGGTCCGCGCGACTCCTTCCCTTCGAGCGATCCCGGTCCGTCCGCCCTCGAGAACCTCGTGACGATCCCCGATCCGTTGCCCGATGCGGTCCTCCCACGGCCCGCCTCCCCACGGGTACGGCTGAGCTACCGGCGTGGGCGCCTCCTCCTCCGCGTTCTCAACCGTCCAACGGGTGCCACCGTGGTGGCTACGAGCTATCGCGGGCGGTCGAAGAAGCCGATTGGTCGGTGGCGATTCAGGAAGACGATCCTCGGGGTCCGGGCCCGGCGTTTCGACCGGGTCAAGGTCGAGTTCGTCGTCCCGGGGGGCCGGAACGTCTGGAAGGTGGTCCGTCCTTCGCGGTGACGCACGCTTTCACGCTGCGCAAGAAGGACTCCCTGAGAAACACCTCCCACAGCCGTCCCCATATCTGACACTCTCTGTGGACAGATGTACGAGACTAGGGGTCTCGGCCTTCTCCGTTGACCCTCTGACCCTCGCATGACCCGTCTACCCAGCATCCTCCTCTGCTGCCTGCTCGCGCTGAGCGCGTGCGGCGCCACCGCCTCGGACCGTCCTCTCGGCCACGAGGGTCAAGGCCCATGCTGACGCCGGGGCGGGTTAGGGAACGCCTCGGAGGTTCGCCGGCGCCGCGGGTTCTCGGCCAGCTAGTTGGTTCACGAAGTCAGAGCTGAGCTGCCATCAGCGCGGCGCCTTCGCCTCCTCGCGAGTCGCGACGGCGTCGTGCACGGGGGCCGGCCGCCCCGACGTCGGGGTGAACGGAGAGCCCGAGCGGCCGGGGAGCCGACGGCGCACACGGGCGGCCACCGCGTCCGCGGCCAGCAGCGCCCCCGGCCGCCGGTCGTCGGAGGCCCAGAAGGCCCCGGCTCGCGGGCGCGGCGGGCGCCACAGCAGCCGTCGCGGAGAGCCGCGCAGGGCGGCGCTGAAGTCGGCCTCGAGCCAGCGGTAGTGGACCCCCACCGAGTACTCGCCGGGCACGGGGACCGCGCCGTCGACGGCCACGGCGTGCCAGGCAGCGGGGAGGTTGGCCCCGCAGGCCAGGGCGAGCGGCAGGCATCCGTAGAACCTTGGGTTGACGTCGATGAGCCGGTAGCCCGCGGAGGTGCGTATGAGCTCGAGCTCGACCATCCCCCAGTACCCCGCGGCAGCGAGCATGCCCCCGGCGCGCCCCGCCAGCTGCTCGTCGGGCTCGACGCTCACCGCGAGCGCGCTCGAGCCGGCCTCCGGCGGCCACGTCCGCGTGGCCACGTGCTGGAAGCGAGCGGCCAGCCCCCCGTCTCGGCCGACCACCAGGCCGAGCGAGACGAGCGGCCCTTCGACCCGCTCCTGGACGAGCATCGGCTCCTCGGGGTTGGGCAGCTCGCGCATCACGGTGCGCAGGTGCTCGCCGGAGTCGAAGACCCGCGTCCCGCCGAGGGTGTTGCGGTTGCCGGCGTAGGCGGGCTTGACCGCGCACGGGATCGGCAGCCGCGGGGTCTCTGCGAGCTCGCGCGCGGTGACCTCGAGGAGGGTCCGGGGGGAGGCGAGCCCGGCGTCGGAGGCGAGCGCGATGAGCTCTCGCTTGTCGCGCAGCGCCCGGAGCGCGGTGGGGCCCGCGTAGGGCAGCCTGAGCTTCGCGGACGGCGACGCGGCGAGGAGCGCGTCGATCGCCTCCTCACGCCCGGGGTAGACCACCAGCGGCCCGTGCACCTCGGCCAGCTCCCGCACCCGGGAGGCGAAGCCGGAGGGGTTCTCGAGGACGTCGGGGGTGAGGGCTCGGGCGGCCGTGTAGCGCGACCACAGACCCGCGGCGCCGATGGTGGGGCCGGTCCCGAGGACCTTAAGGCCGGCGCGGCCCAGGCCGCGTAGGCCCGCCACGGCGCTGCGGATGTGCAGGTCTGTGACGAGCGCGTCCATCATCGAGAGTTGGGCCCTGAATCTTCACCCATCGGGCCCCGGCTCTTCCCGCGCGGGGACGGACCTCGGCGAGCGAGCGCGGTCGCGGATCAGCCGGCGACGAGCCGGCGCCACGATTCGCCGCCGAACCCGGTCGGTCACGGCGCGGCCGCCGAGGAGGAGGCTCGGGATCGGGTCGTCGAGCGACCACATGGCCCCCACCCGCGGCTTCGGCGAGCGCCTCAGAAGGGCGTCCGAGGACGGCTGGCCCTGCAGAGCGGCGCTTATGTCCGCCTCTAGCCAGCGATAGGTCACCCCCTCGCGGTAGGGACCGGGCGCCGGGAGCGCATCGCCCACCGTGACGGCGTGCCACGCGCCGGGCAGATCGACTCCGCACGCGAGCGCGAGCGGGAGGGAGCCGTAGAAGCGGACGTTCACGTCGATGAGGGCGGGGCCCTCGGGGTCGTCGATGAACTGGAGCTGGGCGAGGCCCCAGTAGCCGACGCCAGCCAGCATACCGGCGGCCCTCGCCACGAGGTCCTCGTCGGGCGCCACGCTGACGGCAAGGCTGCTCGGCCCCGCGCCGAGGGGCCACGTCCGTCGCGCCCTCTGCTGGAAGCGCGCGACCGCGGTCCCGTCCCGCGCGAGGACGAGGGCGAGGGCCGTGAGCGGCCCCTCGAGCCGCTCCTGAAGGAGGAGCGGCTGCTCCCGGGGGAGCCGGCGCAGGAGCGCCCGGAGCTCGTCCTCCGACTCGACGCAGTCCGTTTGCTCGACGGCGCCGCCGGGCTCCGCCGCCTTGACGATGCAGCGGTGCGGCAGCGGCGACCCCGCGAGCTCACCCGCCGTGCCCTCGAGCAGCGTCCGGGGAGCCCGAAGACCCGCGTTCTCGGCCAGCGACGCGAGCCTGCGCTTGTCCCTCACGAGGTCCAGCGCCGCTCGTGAGGCGTACGGCCATATCACCTCCGGGGGCATCGGAGGCGAGGCGTCGAGGATGGCGTCGACGGCCCCCTCCCAGCCCGGGTAGACCACGAGCGGTCCGTGCTCCCGCGCGTGGCCGGCCACCGCGGCGGCGAAGCCGGCGCGATCCTCGAGGAGGTCGGGCGCCACGGCCCGAGCGGCCACCCTGCGTGACCACAGTCCCGGCGCACTCCAGGTGGGGCCGACGGCCATCACCCGCCGCTTCGCGGCCAGCGCCCGTACGCCGGCCACGGCACTCCGCAGGTGCACGTCCGTGACAATGGCGTCCATCGAACGTTTCGAGTTGTCGGGGGGGCGCACCTTTCCCTCTTCTAGCAACTACGACGAGCATCGGAGTCGGCGGCGTGGCAATTGACGAACGGAGAGCGCGGTTGATCCTCGAGCAGCTCGCGGGCGATCTGGGGGATGAGCTGGTCCTCTGGCGGGGCGATGCGCTCGACGGCTCGGACGTGGACCTGCTCGTCCTGCCCGGCGCCGAAGGCCGCCTGAGGACCGCCATGCGCGGTGCGGGGCTCGTGGCGGGGCCCGGGGATCCCGGTCACGTCGTCTGGTCGGAACCCCGGGAACGCGGCCTGGAACTCGACGTCCTCCACTCCTCCGCGTGGCCCGAGCACTACCCGTTCCTGCCCGGGGTGGTCTCGAGGCTCTCTCCCGCGACCCGCCTGCCTCCCGTGCCCTCCAGCGCCGATCGCCTGCTGATCCTCGCCGCCGAGGCGGTCCTCGGACGGCCGATCGACCGGATTGCCCGGCGGGCCGACTCCCTCCTCGAGGAGTCCGGGGCGAGCGGCTCCCTCGCGGCCAGGGCCACGGCAGAGGGTGAAGAGGTCCTGGGGCGCCTGATCGCCCGCCCGCAGCACCTACGCGGTCTGGCGCGGCGTGGTCGCCTCCCCTACACGAGAGCCGCGGCGCTGGCCCTTCGGTCCCACGCGGCGCGCGCCGCTCTCCGCGCGCGAGCGCGAGCGCGGCTGGCCCGGGCGTTGGGGCCCCGGATGAGCGCCAGAGGACGGCGCGCGCCGGGGGGAGCGCCCCTGATCGCCCTGTCCGGCATGGATGGGGCGGGGAAGTCGACGGCGGCGCTGACCGTGGCCGCAAGCCTCCGGACATCCGGCTGGGAGGACGTCGTGGTCTCCTGGGGGCGCTTGGTGGACGGCGACGCAGGGCTCCTCCAGCGCATCGCGGGGCCGGCGAAGCGCATCGTTCGCTTCCAGGGCAGAGTCGCGGACCCGGTCGCCGCCGGAGCCCCGCGGGGCGACAGCGCGTCGGAGACGGCCGCCGACGGTCGACGCTCGCCCGTGGCCTGGACCTGGATCCTCGTCGTCGCACTCGTCAGCGCGCGCTCCTCCCGCCGGGCGGCCCTGGCGGGTCGCCGCACCACGGCGGTGGTGTGCGATCGGTGGCTCATCGACTCCCTCGTCGATCTCGAAGTCCGCTACGGCAGGCACCGCGTCGCGGAGTGGGCCCTGCGACGCATCCTCCCGTGCCCCGACCTCAGCGTCCTCCTGGACGTCGATCCCGCCACGGCCGCCGCACGCAAGCCGGGAGACCAGCACGAGGAGGTGCTCGCTCGGATGGCGGCCGTCTACTCGAGGCGGTCGCGGGAGCTCGACCTCACACGAGTGGACGCCTGCCGCCCTCGGGAGGCCGTCGATCAGGCGCTCCGAGAACTGCTGGAGCAGCCGACCGGGGTGGCGATCGGGCACGACGGTCGTCCCTAACATCGGATTGCGTGTTGCTCCCCCACGACGACTCGGGTCTCGCCGGCGAGGGCACCGCCGCACCGGAGGGGGCCCTGACCCTCGCGATCGCTACGAAGGGGCGCCCCGAGATCGTCGCCGAGACGCTCGAGAGCCTGGCCCGGTGCTCGCCCCTGCCGCACGAGTTGATCGTGGTCGACGGGGACGAGGCGGGCTCGGCCCGGCCGGCGGTCGAGGCGTTCGCCGAGGCACGACCCGCCATGGGAGTCCACTACGTCGCCTCCGAGCCGGGGCTCACCCGCCAGCGCAACCGCGCGATCGAGAGGGCGGAGGGAGAGGCCGTGGTCTTCGTGGACGACGACGTCCACTTCGACCCGAGCCTCTTCGCCGTGCTCGAGGAGGCCTACCGCGACCCGGCGCTGGTCGGCGCCACGGGGCAGATCATCGAGGAGTCCCACCACCGCATCGGGGGGGAGCGCTCGGCGGTCAGGCGGCTCCTGCACCTCGGGGCGGCCGAGGGCACGATGACGCCCTTCGGATACCCGCGGCGCGTGCGCGACCTCGGCGTGGAGCGGGACGTCGAGTTCATGAAGGGCTGCTTCATGAGCGCGCGCCGAGGAGCGGCCGAGCGAGTGCGCTTCGACGAGCGGCTGACCGGGTACGCGCTGGCCGAGGACGAGGACTTCTCCTACCGGCTCTCGCGCCTCGGGCGCCTGCGCTTCCTACCGCGGGCCGTCGTCCACCACCGAAACACCGGCTTCCGCTCGTTCGGCTCGCGCGAATTCAACCGGATCGTCGTTCGCAACCGGGCGTACCTGTTCCGCAAGAACTTCCCCCAGTCGCCGCTCGCCCGGGTCCAGTTCGGGGGCTTCATCGCCCTCCTCGTGCTCCACCGTGCTCTCAACCGCGAGTGGGCCGGGGTTCACGGGCTGCTCGAGGGCGCCGTCGCGGCGTGGCGGCGTCGGGCGGCATCTCCCTGAGCGCCGGCCGGCGCTCGTCGCCTTCTACGCCCCTGCCCGCGAGGGGAGCCGCCGCTTCGCCATCGCCACCATGAACTCGAGGTCCAGCGGGCTCACCGCGCGCTCGAGGGCGACGAACGCCGCCACGTAGATCGCGACCCCCGCCCCGGCGGCGGCCAGGGGCCAGCTCGCGAGCAGCACGATGGGCACGGCCATAAGCCCCCCCGCGAGGAGGGGAGAGACGACCATTGGCGTCCACTCGAGCCCCCCGACCAGCCGCGCCCCGACCGTGAGCACCATCGCCGCGAACGCGGCCTCGGTGGCGAGCATGGCCAGGGCCGCCCCCGTGTCCGCGAGCGACGGTATGAGCGCCACGTTGAGGACGATGTTCAGGCTCGCCATCGCCGCCGTGAGGCCCACCATCAGCGTCGGTCTACCCCGCGAGACGATGAGAGACGAGCTCAGCGAGACGATCCCGATGAGCACGATCACGGGGGCGAGCGCGCGCAGCGGCGCGGCGGCGGCGGCGAACTCCCCCCCGAAGAGCACCCGGCACACCGGCTCGGCCAGGACGCCGAGGGCCACCGCGCACGGCGTGAGCACGGCCAGGGCGACCTTTATCGACCGCTGGAAGGCGGCCCGGAGGGTGGGCTCGCTCCGCTCGTCGAGGTAGACGAACATGGCCACGAACGAGCCGGTGAGCGCCCACGTGAACAGGAGCGTCGCCTCGAAGAGCCGGTACGCGGCCCCGTAGCGACCCACGGCGGCCTCGGTGGCCATGAGCGAGAGGATGACCGTGTCGATGCGAAAGAGCAGGACGCCGAATACGTCCTGGACGGCGAAGGGAAGGCTCGAGCGTGCGAGCCCGCCCCAGCCCGAGCGGTCGAGGGACGGGCGGGGGAAGCCGATCCGCCGGGCGAAGAGCAGCCCGGTCAGCACGAGCGCCGCGGCCGCTGCGGTCGTGTAGGTGAGAGCGATGGTCACGACGCCCAGGCCGGCCGCGAGGGCGGCCAGGCCGAGCCCGGCGGCCAGCACGCGCTGCACGATCAGGCTGACCGCCAGGAGCCCCCCGCGCTCGAACGCCTCGAAGACACCGAGCAAGGTCCTCGCGAGCAGCTCGAGCAGCACGCCGAGGGTGAGGACGTACACGACGAGCCTGGTGTGGGCGTCGTATCCGAGCACGTTGACCAGCACGGCGGTAGCCACGGCCGCCGGCACGCTGAGGGCCAACTTCAGCCCGAGGACGTTGTAGAGGTAGCCTCCGAGCGCCGGCCGGTCGCCGGCGATGCGCCGCAGCATGTAGCGATCGAGGCCGAGCCCGACCGGCATCGTGGCCACCTGCACGAAGGCGAGGGCGAGGACGAAGACCCCGAGCTCCGACTGCCCGAGGGCGCGCGCCAACGCCGCGAACAGGACGAACGAGGCCACCTTCCCGACCACCTCGCCGCCCGAGCGCACCAAGGTGTTCTTGACCGCGCGCTCGCCCGCCTGCTCGGCCACGCTCAGGCCGGAGGCCGGCTCGGCCAGGGTCGCGTCGCTCGGCTGAAGGGGCGGTGGCATCGGCGTGCTCGGAGGGCTACCCGCTCTGAGTCGTCACGAGCCCCCCGTTACTTGACCTGACCGCGCACGAAATCACTCGACGATCCGTCCCGGGATGGTCGCAGGGGTGTCGGCCGGCGCCTCGCCGCGCGCGCGCCGAGCGAGGCGGCGGGCGGTCAGTGCAAGGAGCCTCAGGTGCAGGCGGCCCCGGTTCATCTCGGCGCGTCGGGCGAGCGCGCGGGGGAGGGGCGCTCGCTCGCCCCGGATGAGCTCGCGCTGACGCCAGGCGTCGACGATGCCTCCGGCCCACGCCCCGAGGGCCCGGCGGTAAAGGCATTCGACGAGGTCGAAGGCCAGGTAGGCGGGGATGCGGCGGAGGGCGAGCGAGAGGGGAAAGCGCAGCCAGAAGTACCAGATCTGGTTGCGGATGCGCTTTTGCAGGCCGGGCCCGAAGCTCGGCTGCGCGGTGGGGCGGCGCAGGTGCTCGAACGGCGCATCCGGTAGGTAGCGGACGTCCCACCCGCGCGCCAGGAGGCGCGCGGCCAGCTCGACCTCCACCCCTCCTAAGAAGAAGGGCTCGAACCACCCACCGGCCTCGACGAACGCCCGCCGCCGGATCATGCATGCCCCCTCGGGGAAGAAGAAGGCGGGGAGGCCGTCGGGGGGAGCGGGGCCCCGGCTCCCGCCCCGCAGGAACCAGTCGAACGAGCCGGCCTGCTCCAACGGGACCGGCTGCCCCCGCGAGTCGACGTCGAGGAGCAGCCCCCCGGCGACCCCGAGATCCGGACGCCGCCGGAAGGCATCGACCATTGTCTCCGTCGCCCCCGGAAGGGGGTGCGAGTCGTCGTCGAGCATGAGCAGGAGCTCGCCCCGCGCCTCCCTGGCTCCGAGGTTCCGCCCCGCGATGCCCAGGTTGCGGCCGGCCTCGATGGCTCGGACCCGGCCCCCGCGGGAGCGCGCCACGGCGGCGGTCCCGTCCGCCGAGCCGTTGTCGACGACGATGACCTCGTCGACGGGCAGGGCCTCGAGGCGGTCGAGGACGAGGCCGAGGGTCTGCTCGCGGTTGAAGGCGAGAACCACCGCGCTCACGGTCGGGGCGGCGGCCGGGGTCGAGGCCGTGCTCACTCCGGTCATCGTAGGCGGGACGGCGCGACACGCCGGGCGGAGTTCGCCGAAGATGGCGACGATGGCTCGGTTGCTCCCACGGTCTGTCCTGCGCCCGGTGGTCCTCGTGCACCACGGCGTGGGTGAGGCGAGCGACGCCCAGGACCCCCACCGTCTGGTGGCTTCCCTCGACCGCCTCGAGCGGCAGGTCCGGCTGCTGCTCTCGGCGGGATACCGGTTCTCCACGGCCGAGGAACTGCTCGGGCTTCCGCAGCGCTCCCCGGCGCCGGGCACGGCGGTCCTCACCTTCGACGACGGCTTCCGCTCCTGGCTGACCCTCGTCGCTCCCCTCCTACGCCGCATGGATGTGCGCGCGACCTTCTACGTGTGCCCGGGGATGTGGGGTGTCCAACACCCCCTCGTCGGGGGGGAGGCCGGGCGCCTGCTGAATGAGCCCGAGGCGCACGCCCTGTTGGAGGCCGGGATGGAGCTCGGGTCACATACGAACTCGCACCCGGACCTGCGCGGCCTGGACGACGCCGCCCTCGCCACCGAGCTAGGCGACTCAAAGGCCGCGGTCGAGGCGCTGACCGGGCGTCCGTGCCGGACGCACGCCTATCCCTACGGCCTCCACGACGCCCGCGTCGAACGGGCCGCCGCCGAGGCGGGCTACGAGCTCGCGTTCGCCTGGCTCCCGGGGCCGTGGCGGCCCTTCGGGGCGCCACGCCTCCCAGCCCCCACCCGCCACGGGGCGGGCCGGCTGGCCCTCAAGCTGGCCGGGGTGGGGGGGGGGAGGGGGGGGGGGGGGGGGGGGGGGGAACGGGGGGGGGGGGGGGGGGGGGGGGGGGGGGGGGGGGGGGGGGGGGGGGGGGGGGGGGGGGGGGGGGGGGGGGGGCGGAGGACCGGCGTTGACCGCCGCCACGCGCTGGCGGCTGGCC
>JBPCRE010000020.1:0-10184 GCA_050997195.1 Thermoleophilaceae bacterium | reverse complement strand
GTCACGCCCGAGCAGGTGATGCGCACCGCGGTGCTGAGCGTGATGGCCACGGTCGGGGGCGCCCGGCGAGGTGATCGCTGACTACGGCTTCGCGGGTCGCGTTCCCTCGTTGCCCGTGTACGGCGCGGGCTTGACCGGCGCCTTCCCGCGCTGCAGGCGCGGGAACTGGTTGCCGTCGAAGAGCGACGGAGGCTGGACGAGGCACGGCGGCAGATCCTCCTGTGGGTCGGGCTGCTCCCCTCCGGCCGCGCGGCAGTCGAAGCTCTCGGGGAGGATGCCGGCCGGCCGGAAGCGGTTGTTCGCGTTCGGTGCCAGATAGGCGTTGCCGCGGTCGTTGGCCTGGCGCACGTTGTCGGACTCGAGCGAGCGGTTGTTGATGAAGGCGACCTGGGGCAGGAAGTGGCGCGGGCCGCTCCCGGCCTTCGGGGTGTAGGCGCCCGCGATGGCGAAGCCGGGGATCTGCAGGAAGTCCGCGACCTGCTGCTTCTGGAAGTTCAGGTAGGAGAGGAAGGGGTTGAACTCGGGGAAGAACGTGTGGACCGACTCGAGCACCGGGGCGAGGCCGCGGATGAACCGAGAGCCCTCGGGCAGCGTCTCGTCCGACTCCTCGATGAGCGGGTCGAGGTCCTCGAAGAACTTCGCGAGGTCGGGCCCGAGGTCCCCGAGGTCACGCACCGTGGGCCCGAGCTCGTCCGCCACCGGTCGGAGCTCGCGGACCAGCGGGCGGGTGTCGGTGGCGAAGCGGGCCAGGCGGGCCTGGGTCACGCGGGTCTCGTCGAGGAAGGTGGGAAAGACGCGGATGGTCTCGGCCAGCTCGTCGTCGCGGGCCTGGGTGGCGCTGAAGAAGCGCGACTGGTTGACGATCAGGTCGCTGAGCTCGCCCTCGCGGCGGTTGAGCGCGTTGAACAGGCGGCCGGTGTTGCGGATCCAGTCGCTCGTTGCCTTCTGCTGCTCGTCGAGGACCTCGAGCACGTCGCCGCCGCCGGCGGCGAAGCTCGGCAGGTTGCCGAGCGCGTCGTTGAGATCCTGGCCGGTGTCGCCCTTGGTGGCCGCGGCCAGCTCCTTGACCCAGGTGCCGAACGCGCGCTTGGTCGGGTTGTCGAAGATGCGCAGGATCTCGTCGAGCTCGACGGTCTCCTCGACGTTGCCGTCTGCGAGCTTGGCGTTCTCGGGCAGCTTCTGCGCGAACGGAGAGCCCGGCGAAAGCTCGACGAAGGTCTCCCCGAGCAGGGTCTTCTGACGCAGGATGGCGCGCGAGTCGTCGGGGATGGGGGCGTACTCGTCGTCCACCTCGAGCTCGAGCACCGTGCGCGCGGCCCCCTGCATGAGCTCCTTCTTCTTGACCTTGCCGATGTTCACCCCGGCGAGGCGCACGTCGGCCTCCAAGGCGAGGGTGGCGGCCTCGGGGAAGGCGACCTTGAACCGGAACCCCTCGGGCTTGAGCGGCACCGAGCCGCCGAAGGCGAGCCACAGGAAGAGCAGCAGGCCGAAGCACGACACCGTGAAGAGGATCATGGTGAGCACCTTGGCGAGGCTCGGAGTCTCCTTGTTCATTCGTCGCCTCCGTCCGGGCCCGGGCAGAGGCCCGACCCGTTGAGGATGGGGCTCAGGCCTCGCTCGTCGAGGAAGCCGAAGGCCTGGGCGAAGCCCGAGCGCTCGCGCACGGTGTCGCGCAGGGTGTCGCAGTTCACGGTGGTCACCAGGCGACGCAGCGGGCCCTCGGCGTCGGAGGTCGAGAACAGGCTGTTGCTGTTGTGGGTCACCCACGCGGCCCAGAAGAGGTAGTTGTCGCGGTCGCCCTCCGGGTTGGCGCCCTCCGGGTTGTAGGCGGCGATGTTGAAGAAGCGGTTGAGCTCCTTGAACGAGGTGGTCAGCTCCGGCGTGGCGTTCGAGAGGTCGCGGGCGGCCGGTCGCAGGTCGCGCACGAAGGGGCGAGCGTCCCGCACGAACGGTCGGATCTGGTCGCGCACGATGGGCGTGGCCTCCTTGGCGAAGGGGATGAGCTCCTCGTTGGCGTCGGTGAGGTTGCGGAACGCGGGGCGAAGCTCCTGGAGGGTGGGGCCGAGCACGTCGCTGTAGCGGTCGACCTTGCCGAGGGTCTCCTCGGTCTGACGCAGGGCGGGAGCGAGCTTGACCACGGTGGAGGACACGTTGTCGTCCTCGTTGGCGAAGGCGTCGAACACCTGGTTGGCCGAGGTCACGAGGCGGATGAGCGAGCGATCCTTGTCGCCCAGCTCGTTGGTGAGCGACTGGTAGTTGTGCACGAGACTGCGCAGGTTGGTGCGGCGCTCGGCCACCGCCTGCTGGATCCTGGCCAGATCGCGGTGCAGCGGCTCGAAGCGCCGGAGGATCTCGCGGAAGTCGTCGCCACGGTTCTTGAAGCCGTTGCCCGCCCCGTTGATCAGGAGCTGCAGGTAGGCGCGCGTGTCCACGTCGAGGGCGGCGAGGAACTCGTCCTGGTCGATGGGCGGCGCGGTGTTGCGCACCGGGATGCGCCCGCCCTCGCCGTAGACCGGCTCCTGCGGCGTGCCCGGGTCGATCTCGATGAACATGTCGTTCAGTCCGGTGCGGGGGCGCAGCAGGGCGGTGGCGTCCTTGTGGATGAGCTGGGCGTACTCGCCGTCGATGGCCAGCTCGACCACGGCCTTGCCCTCCTGCACGCCCACCTTCTGGATCAGCCCCACCTTCACGCCGGCCACGCGGACGCTCTGCCCCTGCCCCGGCGTGACCGCCTGAGCGTCGGAGAACTCCGCGAGCAGGGTCACGTACGGCGTCTCGAAGAAGGGGATCTTGGAGCGGGACTCCTGGTTGATGTAGACGTAGACGCCGATGGCGACCGACACCACCGCGAGGCTCAGGAGGGCCGCGAAGTCGCCGAGGTGCTCTCGAATCGCGCGGCGCATCAGCGGTTCCGCCCCAGCCGCTCGGTGCCGCCGAACGCGCCCAGGCCGTTTCGCAGGCGCTCGTCGATGGTCTTCTGGATCTCGGGGGTGATCTTCGGTGGCTCGAGCTTCATCTGCCTGCCGGCGGAGGCGTCCGGCGCGTTCAGGTTGGGCTTCTCCTGGGTCTCGCAGGGCACGCCGGGTCGGAACACCGGAGCTCCCTGCTCGGGTCGGGCCGGCCGCACCCGCTGGGCGCTCTGCGGAAGCATCGACAGCACCTGGTCGCCGGTGGGGCCGAGCTCGACCATGGCCGTGCCGCCGGTCACGCTGGCGGCCCGGAACCACTGCCCGTTGGCGTCGCCCGAGCGGCTCTCGCCCGCGAGGCCCACGAAGGCACGCTGGACGTCCTTGTACACCTGCTGCTCGGAGTCCGGGAAGTCGGGGTCGGGCGTCGTGTCGTTCAGGAAGGGGATGAAGACCTCGTTCTGGCAGGAGGAGAAGATGGCCGTCTGCTCGAGGAAGGGGATCTGCGAGCGGTTGAGCCGGGCCAGCGCCGGGACGGTGGGCCGCAGGTCCCGGACGAGGCCCTTCAGCTCGTCCTCGTTCACGAGCTGGCGAGCCTGGCGCAGGAAGGGAATCTGGGCGTCGATGGCCTCCGGGGTCGAGCGGGTGCCGGGCAGCGCGTCGCGGGCGAAGGCGCGCAGGTCCGGCAGCACCGCGTTCAGCGAGCGGAGCCCGGCGAGGCCGTTGCGCAGCAGGTCGCGCAGCGCGGGGATGTCGGCCTCGAGCGCCTCGTCCTCTCGGGCGAAGGCCCTGGCCGTGACGTTGAAGTTGGTGACCAGGTCCTTCAGGGCCTCCTCGTCGGTGGTCAGCGCCTCGAAGGTGCGCTGCTGGCCGCGGAGGAGGTTCGAGAGGTCGTGCTGCTCGGTGCCGAGGGCGGCGGTGTTGGCCAGCGACGAGTAGCGGTAGGCCGGCTCCCAGTACTTGATGGAGCGGTTGTAGGCCTGCGCTCCTCCGCCCCCGAGGCCCGCGATCGAGAACTCGGCGAGGAAGGTGCGGAGGTTCTTGCGCGTGTCGCCCTGGAGTGCCGTGAGCACCTGGCCGAACTGCACCGGCACCGCGGTCTGGTTGATCGGAATCACGCCCTCCTGCTCGGGAAGGATCGGCGAGGAGGGGCTCCCGGGATGGAGGTCGACGAAGAAGTTGCCCTCGAGGAAGATGCGCGGGCGGATCTTCAGCTCGGCGTCCTCGTGGATCGGCCACCCGATCTTCTGGATCGCCATCTCCACCTTGGCTGTGCCGTCGGGGAGCGCCTCCACGGCCTGGACGCGGCCCACGTTCACGCCGGCCACGCGCACGAAGGACGTTCCCGTCTTCAGGTCGTTGGCCGACTCGAAGTAGGCGGTGAGGATGTAGGGCTGTGCGAACGGGTTGATCTTCGTGAACCCGAAGAAGACCGCCGGGACGAGGATCACGAAGAAGATGAGCCCGGCCTTGAAGGGCGACATGCCGTTGCCCTTCCTCTTCCCGAGGAGTCGCCTGATCATCGCTCCGGCACCTCTCCGTCGGGATGGCGGGAGCGCTGCTCGCGGTCCACGTCCTCGAGGTTGGGCACGCCGGTGAACGTCGGTCCCGCCAGGCCGGGGCTGTCGGAGTCGAGGACCACGTGGCTGCCGCCGTTCTGCTCGGGGTCGGGCGACGGCGGGTAGCGGCTGGTGCTGACGAGGCGATCCAGGTAGCCGTTCTGCCCGTTCTGACAGTCGGCGTTCCCGTCGCCGTCGATGGCCGGCTGGTAGGGCTGGCCGTGGATGGCCTGGAGCGGCTGGCGGAGCTCCTCGTCGAGGGCCTCCAGCTCGGCCCGGAGCTGGGCGATGGCGGCGTCGGCGCGCCGGCCGAGCTCGTCGAGGACCCCCTGGGGCACCTCCATGGTCCCCGTGACCTCGGCAGGAAGCGCCAGCGGGGCCGGCATGTCGCCGAGTGCGTCCGCCGTGACGCCACGCTGGAGCTGGCCTCGCGTCTCCTGCAGCCGGTCGATCTCTCGGTTGATCTCGTCCATGGCCTCCCGCACGCCCTCCTGGTCCCCGTCGCGCGCCCCCTGCTCGTCCTGGTCGGAGGGCACGTCCGCGGGCCGGTCGGCGTTCGAGTCGTTCAAGCGGTCGTCCTGGGTGTTGTTGCCCGTCTTGACCTGGATCCGCTGAGCCTGAGCGTTGCCCTGGATCTCGCTCATGTTCTCGCCGAGGTTGTTGAAGGAGTAGGTCACGTAGTTGCAGACGGTCTGGTAAGGCGCTATGTACTCGGCGAACGGGGCGCCCACGCGCACGGTCTGGCCGAGGTCGCGGATCCCGAGCAGGGTGTTGGGGTTCTCCGCGAGCTCGTCGATCGACTTGAAGAGGTCGGCCGTCCGGTTGTTCAGCGCGACGGTGCGCGGCAGAACGGGCTGCGCGGTGATCAGCGCGTCGTTGATGTCCGGCAGCGAGCGGGGAAGCTCCCGGGCGGCGGGGCGCAGGCGCGAGGAGAGCGAAGCGAACTCCCGCAGGAAGGGCTTCTGGGGCTGGATGGAGCGGATCACCGAGTAGTTGGTGGGCGCGGTCTTCTCGATCAGCCCGCGCAGCGCACGCGGGGAGCGCGAGATGGCGTCGAAGGTGTCGGCCATCTCGCTGAACATCCGCGCGTTCACCAGCGAGACCGGCGCGGCGCAGGTGCTGGTGTCGGCGCGCTCGGCACCCGGCCCGGCGGCGCAGGAGCGGGCGATGTCCCCGGTGGTCTCCCCGATCTCCTTGAAGAAGCGGTCGAGCTCGGTGTTCGGCGCCGACAGGTTGCTCATCACCGGCCCGAGGTGGGAGAAGAAGGGCACGAACTCGTTGATGGCCTGGTTGATGGCGGGACCGCGGCCGGCGAGGGCGGTGCCGAAGCCCTCCTGCGCCTGCTGAGCGTCGTCGCGGACGTCATCCTGGAAGGTGCTGAGGAGGTCGTCGAACTCCACCACGCCCTCCGCGCTGGCCAGGGGCAGGGTGGCACCGGGCTTGAAGGTCTGGGTGCTCGAGCCGGGGGTGAGCTCGATGTACTTGAGGCCGAGGGCCGACCGTGGCCGCACGATCACCCTGGAGTCGCGCGGGAGCTCCTCGATGATCTTGTCGAGCTTCATGCGCACGACGGCCACGGACTTCGGCCTGCCGTCGCCGTCGGTCACGACCTTCGTGCTGATCGCGTCCACGAGACCCACCCGGAAGCCGCCCACGCGCACCTCGTTGCCCTCCACCAGGTTGGCCGCGCCCGGAAGCGTGGCCGACAGGGTGTACTGGGGCACGAACGGAAGTCCCTGGTTGGCGTTGTAGGCGAGGATCACCGCGACCACGGTGACGAGCACGGTCACGGCCCCGACGAGGACCGGGCTGGCGACCACCGATGCGGCTCCGCGGCGGCTCATGGGGCCATCAGGTAGTCGAGGAGCTGGTCTGGCGCGGGGGCCGGTGCCTGGCCGGGCGCGGGCGCCGCCGGACGGTTTGACCTCAGGAGCCGCTTGAGCTCGGGCGACATCGACGTCTGGGGGTTCGAGGGGTCCGGCCGACCGCGGGGCGCGCGACGCTCGGGGTCACCCGGGCGGGGACGGCGCGCGCGCGCGCTCCGAGTCCTCGCCGCGCGGCTCCTGGCCGCGCGGGAGGAGCGGGCCGAGGAGGCGGAGCGACTGTCCCCGCCGGTCTGGCGGTTCTCGGTGGGATCGGGGTCGGTCACGCCCGGCTGGTAGGGCCCGAGGTACTGGTTGCAGCGGTCGCGCAGATCCTTGTCGGGCTTGACCGAGTAGGGCGAGCAGTCGTTCTCGGCGATGGTGACCCTCAGGAAGTGCGACACGTCGTCGAGCCCGTTGAGGGTCAGCGCCTGGTCGTAGAGGTAGCGCCAGAACGCCTCCATGCCGGTGTAGCTCTTGCCCTCCGCGCCGGCGGTCTTGTCCGGGGCGGGGGGGGCGAGCCCCGCCACGATCGGGTTGTTCTCCACCGAGCGGTCGCGATCGTCGAGGGTCTGGAGGAACTGGCGCAGGGGCCGCGCGAGCCGGGGCAGGTCCTTGGCCAGCAGCCGGACCGCGTCGATCTCCTCGCGGCTCTCGACGATGGCCTCGCGCCCCGTGTCCGAGAGCTCACCCAGCGACCGGACGGCCGGACGTGACTTGCGCGCGAAGGGCCCGAGCTCGGCGAAGGTGGTCTCGAGGTCGGGAGCCGCGCGGCGGAGGTCCACGAGCAGGGGGCGCTGCTCGTCGGTGAAGTTCCCGAGCTCGACCATGTAGCCCTGGAGCTCGTCGAGGAAGGGCGGAAGCGAGCGGAAGTCGCGCTCGATCTCGCGCTTGCGCGAGGCCGAGATCTCGGCGGTGCGCCCCGCCTCGTCGACCCAGCGGGTCACCTCGGTCTTCTTCCTCTCGAGGTCGCGCACCACGATGTCTGAGTCGCGGATGAAATTCTGGATGGTGCGGTTCTGGTCCCCGAGGATGCGGAGGACCTTGCTGGTCTCGCGGAGGCCCGGGTGCGCGCGCCGGAGGACCTCGCTCAGATCCTCCGGGCGCCCGGCGAGGCCCGTGCCGAGCTCGGCGAGGATCAGCCGCAGCTTCTCGCGGTAGGGGCGCCGCTGGATGTTGTTGAGCAGGTCCATCGGCACCGTCGAGGAGGTCTGGGTCACCGGGATCACACCGCCGTCGGCGAGCATCTTCGGGGACGAGCCCGGCTGGCAGTTCACGTAGTACTCGCCGATGAGCGACTGCTGGCGCACCTCACAGCTGGCGTCCTCGCGGAACCGCACGAAGCCGGGCCTCGTGATGTGGGCCTCGGCCAGGGCCTTGACCGGGAACTTCCGGGTGACGGTGAAGCGGGTCGTCTTGCCCGCGTTGACGTTGCCCACGCGAAGATCGCCGCCCTCGGTGAGCCCGAAGGCGTTGTCGAACTCGATGTAGTAGGTCGCGCCCTTGGCGCTGCCGCCGCCGAGCGGGCCCGCGGCGCCGGACAGGACCACGGCCGCGACCACGGCCGCGAGCACGGTGGCGATGGCCACGAGCCGGCGCATCAGAACTCACCCGTCCCGCGGTCGGCCTCGCGACAGTCGAGCGCCTCCTGCTCCCCCTCGGAGAACACGTTGGACCCGTCGGCCGCGGCCGCGTCGGCGCCACCGGGGCAGCGGCGGTACTGGCCCCGGCGCACCCCCGGGTTGTCGGTGCGGTCCTCGAGCGGGGTGAGCAGCCGGTCGACGATGTCGTTGCGCAGGTCGCGGAAGCGGTCCTGGAGGGCCTTGGCCGCCCCGACGCTCACCTCCCCCGCGGGGATCGTCACGCCCAACACCTCGCGGGATCCGCCGGGAATGGTGACCATGACCTCGTCGAGAGGCGTTTCGGGGGTCTCGGTCGCCGCGCCGATCGAGAACTGGAGGTCGTCGAGGGCCTTGTTGATCTCCCGCACCTGGCCGAACAGGTCGCCGACCTCGTCAAGCGGCAGTCCCTGATTGAAGAGGTTGATGTAGATCTGCGTCCGGGAGAATCCGCCGAGGGCGTCGTAGCTGCCGGTATGCGAGAAGTCGTCGAACCAGCCGACGAGGTCCGGCGTATAGGGCCGGGCGAAGGCCATGATCGGGGCACCGGAGCGCAGCGCCCTCGAGGCCTCGGGGAAGGCGCCCTTCCGGCGCTTGCCGTTGCGCCGGGTGCTGTCGAGGGCCACGCGGGCGAGCGGCGGGAAGGTGCGGTTGAGCTCGACGAGGTCGTTGTCGGCGCCGGGCTGGCGCACGATCTGGCTCAGGTCGCGAAGGGTGGGCCGGGCGTTCCGCGCGAAGGGCCGCAACTCGCGGAAGAACGCGGGCAGGCGGCGGGCGGCCGGCCGCGAGGCCTTCACCAGCGGGTCGAGCTCGTCGAGGGTGCCGCGCAGGTTCACGAAGGTGGTGTTCGCGGTGCGGAGGAAGTCGGGGAAGCGGGAGAGAGTCTCCATGAGCGGGATGCGCTGGTCGCCGAGCGCGCGCGTGGTGACGTTGAGGTTCTTGATGAGGTTGGTGAGCTCGTCGTCGCGGGAGGCGAGCGCCGAGTTGAAGCGGTCGGAGTCCTGGAGGAAGCGTGCGAGCAGCGGGCTGTCGCGGTCGAGCTCGTCGAAGAGTTCGCTCGAGGTCGAGAGCGCGGGGCTCAGGTACTTGAAGCCGGCGTTGGCGACCTTGCCCTTGCCGCGGTACTGGCGGGCCTGGCCTCTGAAGAACTGCTGCACGGCCACGCGCGCCACCGGGTCGAGAAGGTTGAAGACCTCGTCGAGCTCGACCTGGGTCACCGTCTCGTCGATGCCGATGGCTCCGCCGCTGGGGATGGTGGCCTGCGCCTTGTTGCCCTCGGGGAGCTGGAGGTCGATGTAGCGGTTCGAGATGCCCGACAGCGAGGCCTGGCGGATCACCGCGCGGGTGCCCCGGCGGAGCGGGGTGTACTCGTCCTGGACCGTGAAGAAGATCTCGGCCTGACCGTTGGGCGTGATCTTGATGTCGCTCACCGAGCCGACCTTGGTGCCGGCGATCTGGACGTTGTTGCCGGCCACGACCTGACCCGCGTTCAGGAAGACGGCCTTGACCGTGTAGCTCGAGAGGCCGAACAGGAAGAAGCCCACCGCTCCCACGGCGGCCACCAGGCCGAGGATGGCGGCCACCCTCCCGACAGTGCTGACGGATCTCATCCCTGTGCTCTAGGTCTCCTCCCCCCGCGCGGCTCGACAGCACGATGCGTGTCGGGCCCGACGGGCGCCGGGGCAATATAGACCCGCCCTGTGCGCCCATGGGCCGCTTTGGGCACCGCAGGGGAGAAGAACTGTTAACTCAGTGTTAAGGAGCGCTCAGAGGGCTCTACGAGCGCGGATCGGGGCGCTCGGCGCCGGGCCACGAGCCCGTCAGGCCGTAGAACGCGCGCCGCGCGGAGTGGTCCACGAGGGTCCGGCTCATGCGGAAGATCGCCCCCTGCACGGCGGACGCGAACAGGAGCTTCGGCCACGACACCACGCGGTGAGCGGGATCCGGCGGCTCCTCCTCGTCGATGGCCCCCCACACCACGTGGAACACGCGCGAGCCCACGAGGGCTCCGAGCAGGCCGACGACGATGCTGAGGGGAGCGAAGAGGAGCCGCGACACGGGTGTGTAACCGTATAGGAGACGTGGCGCGGAAACCGTCCAACCCCACCGATCTGCGCACGCGCTCGTGGAAGAACGTGGTCAAGCGCACCGCGGTCGAGTTCCAGGACGACAACCTCACCGACTGGGCCGCCGCCCTCACCTACTACGCGGTGCTCGCCCTCTTCCCGGGACTGATCG
>JBPCRE010000245.1:0-7686 GCA_050997195.1 Thermoleophilaceae bacterium | reverse complement strand
TCTTCTCGAGGCTCTCGGGCGCGAAGGACTGGATGAGCACCTGCCATTGCTTGGCCGCCGGCTTGCGGAGCTTGAACTCGCTCATGAGGGCGAGCAGCCGCTCCTCCATCCGGTCCGCCGCGGCGGGGCTCTTCGTCTCGATGTAGTAGTTCACGCCCTTGCGGTAGCGCTCGAAGACCTCGCGCAGCGTGGGGATCTGGAGGCCGACGTACTCGTCCCGCGCGTACTCGGGATACTTCTCGTTGAACCACGAGCCCACGTCGCAGGTCTTGATCTGGTCCAGGGTCTTCGTGCGCACGAGGCCGGTGCAGTCGCCGGGCTGTGAGCGAGAGGTGGGCCGAGCGGTGCGGTCGAGGGTCTCGTCGTGGAGCACCACGAGGGTGCCGTCGCTCGTCTGCTGGAGGTCCTGCTCGATGTAGTCGGCACCGAGGCGCAGGGCGAGGTCGTAGGCCGGCAACGTGTGCTCGGGCGCGTAGCCGGAGGCGCCGCGGTGACCGATGTTCAGCACGAGGTCTTCACTTGAGGAACGTGGGCGCGACTTGCCCCGGTTCGGGCGATCGTCGCGATCGCCCCCGCGCTCCGAGCGTTCCAAAGCCCCACGGGACGGACGGTCGTCGCTCTGGGCGGCCGCCGGAGCGACGGGCACGAGAACGAATGCGGCGATGAGGACGAGGTGAAGCAGGCGCATCGAGACCTCCAGGTCACGCGGGAGTCGAGGAGGCTTGCACCACCGGCGACTCGCGTTGTTGCCAGGGTGTGAAGGCGTGGTGAAAGCCGTCGCTGCGGGGAGCTACGCCGAGCCGGTGGAGAGCGAGCTCCTGGCCGCGGCGCGGTCGAGCTCCTCCACGAGCGCCTCGGTCCGCTCGGCGATCGCGTTCCGCACCGCCCGCACCACGGCGATCGGGCGGCCACCCGGATCGGGAAGGTCCCAGTCGAGGTAACGCGTGCCCCGCACGTAGGGGCAGGCGTCCCCGCACCCCATGGTCACCACGAGCTCGGCCCACTCCGCCTGGGCGTGGTCGAGGCGGCGTGGCACCCGGTCCGACAGGTCGATTCCGAGCTCGTCCATCACGGTGACCACCTCCGGGTGAACCCGCTGCGCCGGAGTCGTTCCCGCCGAGGCAGCCTCGTGACGGCCGGCCGCCGCGCGCTCGAAGAGGGCGGCGCTCATCTGCGAGCGCCCGGCGTTGTGCAGACACACGAAGAGGACTCGCGCCATCGCCGACCACGCTAGCGCTCCGCGAAAGCAACCTCGCGCTCGGACGACACCGACCACTCGCCCCGATGCCAGCGCACGCGCGTGCCGTCGGCGAGCCGGGCCCCCGCCTGCCCGAGCGCCGGCCGACCCCACAGCGTGGCCTCCAGCGGGCGCTCGGCCTCGGGCGTGTCGCCGAGGCCCCGGGCCACGTGCTCGGCCGGGTACGTGACGAGCACCGAGCCCGAGCGCACCCACGCCGGGATGCGTCCGAGGGGCGCCGGGGCCACGATCTCCCGGCCGCCGGTCACACGCTCACCGGTCCAGAAGTCGATCCACTCCCCGCGCGGGAGGAACACGTCGCGCTCCTCGGCCCCCCGGTCGAGCACGGGCGCCACCCACAGCGCCGGGCCGTAGCCGTAGGCGTCGGCGATGGCCCAGCCGCGCGGCTCGCCGGGATCGCTCAGCATCAGCGGCCGGACGATGGGCAGGCCGGTGCGCTCGGCCGTGGCCGCCGCCGCGCGCACGTAGGGAAGAAGCCGCTCGTGGAGCAGCACGTACTCGCGGTAGAGGTCGAGGGTCTCGGGGTCGTAGGTCCACGCCTCCTGCTGGAAGCGGCCGTGAGCCTGCATCAGCGGGGTGAAGCAGCCGAACTGCGCCCAGCGCACCAAGAGCTCCTTCGGGCAGCGGTCGGCGAGCTGCTCGCCGAGGTAGCCGCCCACGTCGTGGGACCAGTTCGAGAACCCGCTGGCCGCGGCGGTCAGCGTCGCGGCCACGAGCGCGCGCAGGGACCAGAAGTCCGAGGCCTGATCTCCGCCCCACAGCATGCCGGTGGCCTGCTGGCCGCTCCACCCCGAGCGACCGAACACCACGCCGCTCCCGGGGTGCACCTCGTCGAGCACACGCTGCATGGAGCGGCGGTACAGGCCACCGTAGGCCCACGCCGCGTCGGCGCCGCGGCGGCCGTCGGCGAAGCGCACGTCGTCAGCGAAGTAGTAGCCCTCCCCGTCGTCGGCCTTGATGCCCTCGATGCCGAGCTCGAGCGCCGGGCGCGCCTGCGCGCGCCACCACTCCTCGGCCGCCGGCGAGGTGAAGTCGATGGGCGAGCCCGTGCCCATCCACCAGCGCGCCACGAGAATGTCTCCCTCCGCGTTCCGCACGAAGTGGCCGGCCTCGGCGGCGGGCGCGTAGTTCGACGCCGGCCGGCGGTGCACCCGCTCCGACGCCGGGTCGGGCGGCTTCTGCCCATCGGCCGACTCGAGGTTGATCCACGGCGTGACCCACGCCACCGTCCGCACCCCGTCGGCCCGGAAGCCTCGCACCATTCCCTCGAAGTCGGTGAACTGGTGCGGATTGGGGACCCAGGTGTTGTACTGCGTCTCCCACGGGGAGTCGAGCACGAGGGCGTCGAGGGGGATCTCGTGCTCGCGGTAGCCGTCGAAGTCCTCCTCCACCTCGGTCTGGTGGTTGTAGACGTCGCGGCTCTTCCAGTGCCCGTAGGCCCACTCGGCGAGCACGGGCGGCGTCCCCGTCAACCCGCAGTAGCGGCGCAGGGCCGCGGCCGGGCTCGGGTCGGTGGTCAGGTGCACGCGCAGCGCTCCGGCCGCGGCCCGCGTGGATACGCGCACCCGCCCCTCGAGCTCCACCCGCGTGCCCGAGCCGTGGGTCTCGATCCACACCCCGTACCCCCGGCTCGAGATGAACCACGGGGCGGGGGCGTAGTCGCCCTGGGGGATGCAGCCCATGTCGAGCATGTCCGGCGGGCAGTCGGGCCCGGTGTAGCTGCGGTCGGCGCCGAGCTGCACCCGGCGCCCAGCCTGGTCCACGTGCAGGCCGTGACGAGCTCCCAGGCCGGTGAAGCGCTCCTCGGCGCGCTCGTCCCACTCGGCGCCGAGCCGTAGCGGCTCTCCGTCCGCCTGGAGCTCGAGGACGACTCGCTCCACGGCGACCGTGATCGACAGCCGCACCCGTCGCCCGCCCCTCAACACCCCGTCGAGCGCGACGTGGTGCTCGCCCTCCTCGGCGACCTCGACCCGCTCGAGGGGCTCGGGATCCTCGAGGTCCTCGTGGGCCACCACGCCCTCGGTGAACTGCACGAACTGGTCGTGCACCTCTCCCTCCACCGCCCAGACCGTGCCCCTTCGCATCACCCGTCGGCCTCCGCGGCGCACCGTGATCTCGAAGGGGCGCAGGTGAACCTCGACGCGCACCGCGCCCCGCGCGAGCACCACCTCCTCGGCACTCGCCTCGACCACGCCGCGCATCCAAGCAGGCTTCCCGGTCGCTCCGCCGATCCTGTTGCCGTCCGTTGACCACGGAGGCCTGCGCGTTCACAGACTCATCACACGAGTTTCTCCACCTGGTAACGAAAAACCCGTATTTGCGGGCGATTGTGTCCACGACAATGGCGAACGACCAAGGAGCGCGAATGCCCGCCGCCTCGACCAGCCGGGTCGACATGCACTGCCACTCGAGCGCCAGCCAGGTGGCCAAGCTCGGCGTGGCCCGCACCCTGGGGCTGCCCGAGTGCGCGACCGCGCCCGAGGAGGTCTACGAGCTGGCCAAGCGTCGCGGGATGGACTTCGTGACCATCACCGACCACGACACCATCTCCGGCGTGCTGGACATCTCCGGCCACCCGGACGTGTTCCTCTCCGAGGAGCTGACGGTGGCCTTCAAGGGTGAGCCGCAGTCCGTGCACGTGCTCTGCTACGGCATCACGCCCGCCGATCACGAGTGGCTTCAGCGCCACAACGACGACGTGGAGGCCTGCGCCGAGTACCTCCACGGAAACGGCATCGCCTGCGCCCTGGCCCATCCCTTCTTCGCGGTGGCCGCACCGCTCGCGCCTCGCCACCGCCGCCGGCTCGCTCGCCTCTTCCCGGTGTGGGAGACCCGCAACGGGGCGCGGGCGCGGGAGCTGAACATGCCTGCGGCCATCTACATCGAAACCCACGGTGGCACCGGCATCGCCGGCTCGGACGACCACGCGGGCGTCGACATCGGACGCACGTTCACGACCACTCCGGCCGCGGCCACGCCCGAGGAGTTCCTCGCCCACCTCCGCGCGGGCGACGCCGAGGCCCGAGGCGATCAGGGCAGCGCGGCCAAGTGGACCCACTCCGCCATCGCGCTGGCCGCGCGGGTCATGCCCGAGGAGGCGGTGGCGCCGCCGAACCCCGGCGCGGTGCTCACCATGGTGGACCGGATCGTGCGCGAGGGCGACGTGCGCGGCGGAGCCGTGGCCACCGACCTCGGGCCCGACGACGCGAGCGCCGTGCTCGAGGCCTGGCTGACCTCGGTCGGCGTGAGCGCGCGGGGGCGTGAGCTGATCGAGTGGTTTCAGTCCGAGGACTTCTCCCACGCCGACCTCTACCGCCGCGCCCGCCGCGCCCACGAGCGCCGGCTCACAAGCTCGGTGGAGGGGGTGCTGGCAGCGGTCACGCGCGGCGACGGCTACCGCGAGGCGGCGGTGGAGCTCTTCTCCGCATGCATCCCGGCCATCCCCTACGCGCCCGCCGCGGCCTTCCTCGGCCAGGAGAAGGCGCGGCTGGTGACCCGGGATTCCGAGCCCCCGCGCGTGGCCCTGGTGGCCGACGCGATCGGTCAGATGAACGGCGTGACCCACACGATCGACGAGATCCGCGAGCGCGGCGTGCCCGGCGTGGACGTCGAGGTGATCGGCACCGACCACAACGCCGACCGCCGCCTCTCCGCGGTGGCCGAGGTGGACATCCCCTTCTACCCGGGCCTCAGCATCGGAGTGCCAAGCCTCCCGGGGCTCGTCGAGACGCTCACCGAGGGCCGCTACGACGTGCTGCACGTGACCTCTCCCGGCCCGGCCGCCATCGCCGCCACGCTCGTGGCCCACGCCATGCGCATGCCCACCATCGGCTCCTACCACACCGAGCTGGCGGCGTACGCGGCGCTCCGCTCGGGTGACGAGCGCATCGAGCAGGGCATGACCATGGCCCTCGCGGCCTTCTACGACCAGTGCAAGGTGCTGCTCTCCCCGAGTCCCTCCGCCGACCAGTCGCTGCTCGGCCTCGGCATCGAGCCCGAGCGGATCATGCGCTGGGATCGCGGCGTGGACCTCTCCCGCTTCGGCCCCGAGCACCGGGTCGAGGGCCGGTTCCCCGGTGAGACCAACGTGCTCTACGCCGGGCGCCTGACCACCGAGAAGGGCGTGGAGCTCCTGGCCGACGCCTTCCTCACCGCGCGCGAGAGCGATCCCGGCCTGCACCTCGTGCTGGCCGGCGGGGGTCCGGAGGAGAAGACGCTGCGCGAGCGCCTCGGGCCCAACGGCACCTTCCTCGGGTGGCTCGAGGGCGACGAGCTGGCGCGCGCCTACGCGAGCGCGGACGTCTTCCTCTTCGCGAGCCGCACCGACACCTTCGGGCAGGTGATCCTCGAGGCCCAGGCCAGCGGGCTGCCGGTGGTGGCCGTGGACGAGGGCGGGCCCTCGTCGCTGATCGAGGACGGCGCCACCGGGCTGCTGTGCCCACCCCACGCCGGCGCGCTGGCCTCCGCGGTGCTCGACCTCGCCGCCTCGCCGCCCCGGCGCAGGCGCATCGCACGGGCGGCGGCCGCCGGGCTCGGAGAGCGCTCCTGGGAGCGCGCGCTCGCCACGCTTTCCGCCGGGTACCGACGCACGCTCGAGCAGGACGAGGTCCTCGAGCGGCGCCGTGCCGCCTAGCGGAGAGAGCGCTCGGGCACCCGAGCTCCGCGTCCTCAGCTCGTCGCCCCTGCGGGTGGTGGACGTGGCGCTCTGGTACGGCGAGCGAAGTGGGGGCATCCGCACCTACCTCGACGCCAAGGTGGCCCACGCCGAGCGCACCGGCGCCTTCGAGCATCACGTGATCGTCCCCGGCCGGCGCGAGCGCCACGAGGCCCGCCACCACGAGCTGCCGTCGCTGCGCGTGGCCACCAGCAACGGCTACCGGCTCCCGCTCACCGCCGGGCCCATGCGCCGGACCCTGCGCGCCATCCGTCCCGACGTGGTGCTCCTCCACGACCCCTACTGGGCCCCGGTGGAGACGGCCGCGGTGGCCCACGAGATCGGGGCTCGGGTGGTGGCCGTGCATCACGCATCGAGCGCCCACAACGCTCACGGGCTTCCCGGGCCCACCCGGCTCTACCAGCCCATCCTGCAGAGCTGGTTTCGCCACGCCTACGGAGCGGTGGACGGCATCATGTCCGCCATCGACCCGGGATCTGACAGCCACCGCCCGGTCACCCTGACCCTGCGCTTCGGGCTCGACTTCGCGTTCTTTCCTCGCGCGGACGTGGAGCGCAGCCGCCATGTGCTCTACGTGGGCCGCCTCTCGCGGGAGAAGGGCGTGTTCGAGCTCCTGGAGGCGGCGGCGCTCGAGGGCTCGGACTGGCCGCTCACCTTCGTGGGCACGGGGCCCGCGGAGGATGCCCTGGCCGTCCGAGCGCGGCGGCTCGGGCTATCCGACCGGGTCGAGCTCCACCCTTTCGTGAACGATCGGGAGGCCCTTGCCGAGGTGTACGCCGACGCGTCGTGCGTGGTCATGCCGGGCGCCTTCGAGACCTTCGGGCTCGTGGCCCTCGAGGCTGCCGCGTGCGGCGCCCGGGTCGTGGCCTGCCGCAACGCCCCCTCCGCGGCACTGGCGCCCGAGCTCGTGGACACCTTCTCTCCGGGCGACGTGGCCGGGCTCGCCCGCGCCGTGGCGCGGGCCCGTGCCGCACCGCGGAACCTCGTGGCCGCCGAACGGCTCACCGAGCGCTCCACCTGGGAGCGCGCCTTCGAGGCCGAGATCGCCGAGCTCGAGCGGCTCGTGGGCGGCCGGTCGGCGGGACGGCTCGTCGCCGGCGCCGCCGGTCCTTGATCGACGGCGAGCGCGCCCACCGCCTCCGCGGGGCGGCCGAGACGGTGCTCCGGGGCAACTGGCGCGAGGGCCGCTACCGCGACGGCACTCCCTACGCCTTCACCTGCCCGTCGGCGCCGCGCTACCAGCACCAGTGGTACTGGGACTCGTGCTTTCACGCCATCGTCTGGTGCCACTTCGACCCCTCGCGGGCCCGGGCGGAGCTGCGCACCCTGCTGCGCTCCGGGCGCCTCGACGGCTTCATCCCCCACACGGTGTTCTGGGACCGCCCGGCGCGCTGGCGCCGAGCGCCCTTCTACGGAACCCACAGCCTTCTCGGCGACCTGGCCACGGCCACCATTCAGACGCCGCTGCTGGCCCTCGCCTGGGAGATCGTGGGCCGGGCCTCCACCGACGAGCCGGCCTTCGCCACCGAGGCCCTGGCCGAGCTTCGTCTCCACTACGACTGGCTCGACCGCGAGCGCGACCCCGATCGGGACGGGCTCATCACCATCATCCATCCGGACGAGTCCGGCCTCGACGACTCGCCGAAGTACGAGCCCGTGTTCGGGTGGATGGCCCACCACAAGCCGGGGTACTTCTGGCTGATCGAGCGCTGCCGGCGCATGGGCTACCGCTCCGCCGACATCATCGACGCCT
>JBPCRE010000162.1:0-8244 GCA_050997195.1 Thermoleophilaceae bacterium | reverse complement strand
GTCGACGAGAGCACCCGGTTCGCTCAACCCGCCATCTACTGCGCCGGGCTCGCGGGCTTTGGGCGGCTTGGGGGGACCGAGGCTGATTACTACGCGGGCCACTCTCTGGGCGAGATCGCCGCCCTGGCCGCCGCGTCGGCCCTTTCCGAAGAGGACAGTCTTCGCCTCGTCGCCCTGAGGGGCCGCCTGATGGACGAGGCCGGGCGTGCGGACCCGGGAGGAGGCATGCTCGCCGTCCTCGGCGAGGTGCGGGGGGCGGGCCCCGGGCCCGCCGAGATCGCCGCCGAGCACGGACTCGCGGTGGCCAACGACAACGCGCCCGGCCAGGTGGTCCTCTCCGGACCGCACGCGGCCCCCGACCGGGCGGAGCTCCTCGTGGAGGCCGCCGGCCTGCGCGCCATGCGCCTGCCGGTCAGCGGCGCCTTCCACTCGCCGGCGATGGCCTCGGCGGTGCCCGAGTTCGAGTCCGCTCTCGAGAGCACCCGCTTCTCCACTCCGAACGCCCCGGTGCTCTCCGGAGTGAGCGCAGCTCCGTTCGACGGCGAAGTGCGCCGGCGCCTGGCCGAGAGCCTCACGCACCCCGTGCGGTGGCGCGAGGTTCTGCTGGCCCTCCACGGCCGCGGCGTGCGACGGATCGTGGAGACCGGGCCGGGGCGCGTGCTCTCGCGACTCGTCAAGCGGACCCTCGACGACGTCGAGGCCGTGACCGCCGACCGACTGGAGGCTGCCCGTGCCGGCTGAGCTCCTCGCCCAGCCCGAGCCCCTCGCCGCCCCGGCGACCGCGACCGAGGAGCCGCACATCGTGGGTCACGACCGCGGGCCGACCGTCGCGCGGATCGCCTCCGTGGCCATGGCCGTGCCCGAGACCGTGGTGGGCAACGAGGAGATCGCCGCCCGGCTCGGTGTCGAGCCCGGTT
Source organism: Thermoleophilaceae bacterium (assembly GCA_050997195.1). Taxonomy (GTDB): domain Bacteria; phylum Actinomycetota; class Thermoleophilia; order Solirubrobacterales; family Thermoleophilaceae; genus JACCZP01. The sequence goes on along the minus strand of JBPCRE010000162.1, from coordinate 7,327 downwards.
GGATCGCCAAGCGCACCGGCATCCACGAGCGCCGGGAGGCCGGGCCGGAGGAGCGGCTCTCGGACATCGCCACGCGCGCCGGGGCCGCCGCCCTCGAGCGCGCGGGAATCGATGGCTCGGAGCTTGACCTCGTGCTCGTGGGCACCACCTCGCAGGACGAGCTCACCCCGAACACCGCCCCACTGGTGGCTCACGCTCTCGCTGCCCCCCGCGCCGCGGCCATGGACATCGGAGCAGCCTGCACCGCCTTCATCTCGGCGCTGTCGGTGGCGGCCGGGCAGATCGAAGCCGGGCGCGCGCGCACGGCGCTCGTGATCGGGGTCGACGTGCTCCGCCGCTGGCTGGACCTCGACGACAAGCGCACGGCCGGCCTGTTCGGCGATGGCGGCGGCGCGATCGTCCTCACCGCCGGGGAGGGGCCCGGCGGCGTGGGCTCCTTCGCCATCCACTCCGACGGCTCCCTGGCTGGGGCCATCTACGCCACGCGCGAGGAGGGCAAGATCCGCATGGACGGCGTCGAGACCTTCAAGAACGCCGTGCGGCGCATGGCCGAGGTCACACGGGAGGCGCTCGAGGAAGCCGGCCTCGAGACCGACGACGTGGACCTGTTCGTCTACCACCAGGCCAACGCGCGCATCCTCGCCGCGGTGGGCGAGGAGCTCTCGCTGCCGCCCGAGCGGGTGGTCGAGGAGATCGCCGACTACGGCAACACCTCGGCCGGAACCATCCCCATCGCGCTGGCCCGAGCGGCCGAGGACGGGCGTCTCCACGACGGCTCGCGCGTGCTGCTCGGCGCCTTCGGAGCGGGCTTCGTGTGGGGCGCCGGCGTGGTCGAGTGGGGTGCTCCCGATGGCCGCTGAGCGCCCGGACGAGCACCAAGGCGAGAACGGCCACACAGCGCGGAGCGCCACCGGCGCCGCCCTCGTGACGGGCGCCTCGCGGGGCATCGGCGCCGCCGTGGCCGCGTCTCTGGCGGCCGAGGGCTGGCCGGTCGGGGTGAGCTACCGCTCGGACGCCGAGGCCGCGGCTGCGGTGGTCGAGGGCATCGAGGCGCGCGGTGGACGAGCGATGGCCCTGGCCGGAGACGTGGCGGAATCCGAGACGGCCGAGAGCCTGCTCGGTGCGCTCGAGGAGCACTTCGGGCCCGTGCTCGTGCTCGTGAACAACGCGGGCGTGCGCGCGGACGGGCTCACGCCGTCGATCCGTGACGAGGAGTGGGATCGCGTGCTGAGCACCAATCTCACAGGTACCTTCCGGCTCACCCGGCGAGCGCTTCGCCCCATGCTGAAGGCCCGCTTCGGACGGATCGTGAACGTGGCCTCGATCGTCGGCCTCAGGGCCAACCCGGGGCAGGCGAACTACGCCGCCTCGAAGGCCGGAGTGATCGGCATGACCCGTACCGTGGCCGCCGAGGTGGCCCGCAGGGGAATCACCGTGAACGCCGTCGCCCCCGGCCTGGTGAACACCGCCATGACCGAGGACATCTCGTCCGATCTCGTCGAAGCCGTGCCCGCCCGCCGCGCCGGCACGCCCGAGGAGGTGGCCGCCTGCGTGCGCTTTCTCGCCTCCGAGGAGGCTGCCTACGTGACCGGCGCCACGCTGGCCGTCGACGGCGGCCTGTCCGCCTGACCCCGCGAAGCACGACCGAACCCACCCAAGAGGAGGAACCACCATGGCCACCACCACAGTGACCCGCGAGAACGTCGAGCCGAAGGTCATCGAGGCGATCGCCGAGCTCGGCCCCGAGCCCGCGCAGGTCACCCCCGACGCCACCTTCGAGTCGCTCGACGTGGACTCGCTCGATCTGGTCGAGCTGACCCAGGTCGTCGAGGAGGAGTTCGGCGTCGTCATCCCCAACGAGGACGCTGCCAAGTTGACCACCGTCGGCGAGGCCATCGAGTACGTGGTGGCCCACGGCTCATGAGCCGCCGCGTGGTCATCACCGGCCTCGGCGCGGTCTCGCCGCTTGGCGTGGGCGCCCGCGTGCTCTACGAACGCTGGCGCGACGGCGAGTCGGGCATAGAGGAGGGCCTCGGCCGATGCCGGGACTTCGACCCGACGTCGTTTCTCTCTACCAAGGAGGCGCGCCGCTCGGATCGCTTCGCCCAGCTTGCCATCGCCGCGTCCGAGGAGGCGCTGGCCGAGGCCGGCTGGACGAGCGATGGCCAACCGCCCTACGACCCGGATCGGGTGGGCTGCGTCGTGGGCACCGGCGTCGGGGGCCTCGAGACCATCGAGGCCCAGCACGACGTGCTCCGCGACCGCGGGCCCGAGCGGGTCTCCCCGCTCTCGGTCCCGCTCCTGATGGCCAACGCCGCAACCGCCGCCCTGGCCATGCGCCACGGCCTGCGCGGGCCGGCCCAGACCACGGCCTCGGCCTGCGCGGCCGGCAGCGACGCCCTCGGCGCGGCGCTCCGCATGATCCGCGCCGGCGACGCCGACGCGGTGGTGGCCGGCGGCGCCGAGGCGGCGCTCACCCCGCTGGCGCGCTCGGCCTTCGCGGCCATGGGCGCGGTGTCGGTGTCGGGCGTCTCGCGGCCCTTCGACGCCCGCCGCGACGGGTTCGTCATGGGCGAGGGCGCGGGCATTCTCGTGCTCGAGGAGCTCGAGGCGGCGGAGGCCCGGGGCGCCACCGTGCTCGCGGAGCTCGCCGGGTACGGCGCGAGCGCCGACGCCCACCACATCACCGCCCCGGAGCCGGACGGGCGTGGTGCGGCGAGGGCCATCGAGCGAGCGCTCGAGGACGCGGCAATGGGTCCCTCCGACATCGACTACGTGAACGCGCACGGCACGTCCACCCCGCTGAACGACCGGGCAGAGACCGAGGCGCTGAAGGCCGCGCTCGGGCCGGCCGCCCACGAGATCCCGGTCTCCTCCACCAAGTCGGCCATCGGGCACCTGCTGGGCGGCGCCGGAGCGGTCGAGGCCGTAGCCACGGTGCTCGCCCTCCAGGCCCGCACCGCCCCGCCGACCCTCGGCTACGAGGAGCCCGACGAGGGCCTCGACCTCGACTACGTGCCCGACGGGCCTCGCTCGATCGGAAACGGCCGCCCACCCGTGGCGCTGTCGAGCTCCTTCGGCTTCGGTGGGCACAACGCCGTTCTCTGCCTGGTCGGGCGATGAGCCCCGCGATCGTCGGTGAGCCGGCCGCCGCCGACGTCCAGCGCCTGTCGGCGCTGGCCCGCCTCGAGCTCCTCTGCGACGACGGCTCGCTGCGAGTGCTCCGCTCCGGCGTGGCCTCGACCCGCATGGGCGACAAGGGCCGCCCCGGAGACGGCGTCGTGGGCGCCGCCGGGGAGGTCGGTGGTCGCCCGGTGTTCTGCTACGCACAGGACTCCCGCGTGTCCGGAGGATCGCTCGGGGAGGCCCACGCCGACACCATCGTTCGCGTCATGGAGCTGGCCGGCAAGGCGCGCGCGCCGGTGGTCGGCTTCGTGGACTCCGGTGGCGCACGCGTCCAGGAGGGCATGGCCGCACTCGGGGGCTACGGGCGGATCTTCAACGCCAACGTTGCCCTGTCGGGGCAGGTCCCGCAGATCTCGGTGGTCTCGGGCACGGCGGCGGGAGGCGGCTCCTACTCGCCCGCGCTCACCGACTTCCTGGTCATGACCGAGGACACCAGCATGTTCCTCACCGGTCCAGCCGTGGTGCGCGCGGCGGTCGGTGAGGAGGTCACCGCCACCGAGCTCGGCGGCACGCGAGTGCACGAGCGAAGCGGCGTGTGCCAGTTCGTGGCGCGAAGCGACCCCGACGCCGTCGCCCTTTGCCGCGAGCTGCTGTCCTACCTGCCCCAGAACGCCGCCCAGCGCCCGCCGCGGGCCTCTCCGATGGCCTCTCCCGGAGGCGCCGATCCCAGTGCCGTGGTGCCGTCGGAGGCGCGCCGCGTCTACGACATCCGCGATGTGGTGCGCGCGGTGGCCGACGACGGCGCGCTGCTCGAGATGGCTCCAAAGTGGGCCCGGAACGTGGTCACCGCCTTCGCCCGGATCGACGGGCGCCCGGTGGGCGTGGTGGCCAACCAGCCCCGTCACCTCGGCGGCTGCCTCGACGCCGACGCCGGCCAGAAGGCCTCGCGCTTCGTGCACACCTGCAACACCTACCGCCTGCCGCTCGTGGTGCTCGTGGACACCCCGGGGTTCATTCCGGGAAGCAGCCAGGAGGCGGCCGGCGTGATCCGCCATGGGGCGAAGCTCCTGCGCGCGTTCGCCGAGGCCACGGTGCCGCGGGTGACCGTGGTGCTTCGGAAAGCCTACGGCGGCGCCTACATCACCATGAACTCGAAGGACCTCGGCGCCGACCTCGTCTTCGCCTGGCCGAGCGCCGAGATCGGGGTGATGGCGGCCCAGCAGGCCGTCGGGCTCGTGAACCGGCGCGAGCTCGAGGCCACCGATGACGGCGACCATGGCGCGCGTCGCGACGAGCTCGCGGAGGCCTACACCGACACCCACCTGCGCGCCGAGGTGGCCGCCGCCCAAGGCTTCGTGGACGAGGTGATAGAGCCGCGCGAGACCCGGGGGCGCCTTCTCTGGGCCCTCGCGAGCCTGGACGGCCGCGTGAGGGAGGAGTCGCCGGGTGCCGGCAACATTGACCTCTGACTCCGGAGTCGCCCCCGATACCCGCGCGCCCGAGCCGCGACTGCGGCGCTACGTGGCCATGGGCGACTCCTCCACCGCCGGCGTTCCGGACGATCCCGAGGGGACGGGCCGCTGGCCGGACGAGCTCGCCGCCGCGCTTGGGAGGGAACATCCCCATCTCGACTACCACAACCTCGGGGTGGCGGGGGTCACGAGCCGGGAGGTGGTCGCCGAGCAGCTCGAGCCTGCCGTCGCGCTCGCGCCCGACCTCGTGACCCTGTTCTGTGGCGCGAACGACGTGCTGCTCTCCGTGCGACCCGACATCGACGGCTACCGGCGCAACCTGTCGGAGATCTTCTCGCGGCTTGGGTCCGAGAGGCCCGCGGCCCACGTGCTCACCGCTACCTGCGCCGACTTCTCGCCGTGGCTCGGCTTTCGCCCCCGCTCGCGACGGCGTGTGAGCGAGGGCATCGGCGCCCTGAACGACGTGACGCGCGAGGAGGCCGCGCGCCACGGCGCGCACTGCCTCGAGTTCGAGCACCATCCGCGCGCCGTCGAGCGCGAGAGCTTCGCCGCCGACGGCGTGCATCCCTCTCGCGACGCCAACCGCCGCGCGGCGGCCGCCTTCCTCCACGCGGTGTCCGAGCTGCGCATCGAGGCACGACCCGAGACCCCGGAAGCCCAAGGTGGACCATGACCGATCCCCAGACGCCCCTCCTCGCGCAAGACTTCGACGATCTCGAGCTCGGCGCACGCTTCGTGACCCCGGGGCGGACCCTGACCGAATCCGACGTCGTCGCCTTTGCCGGGCTGACCGGCGACTTCCACCCTCAACACATGGACGCCGAGTGGGCGCGGACGAGCGGCTTCGGCGAGAGGATCGCCCACGGAATGCTCGTCCTCTCCGCCGCCGTAGGGCTCGTCCCACTCGACCCCGACCGCGTGCTCGCCCTTCGCCGCATATCCGACGCCGTGCTCAAGCGGCCCGTGCGCCTGGGGGACACGATCCACGTGGAGGGCAGCCTCGAGTCCCTACGCGAGGTGAGCGAGGTGGCGGGCCTCGCCCGCTGGCGCTGGAGGATCGTCAACCAGGCCTCCGAGACCGTCGTCCGCGCCGACGTGGAGGTCCTGTGGCGCCGCGGCGAGCTTCGGCCGGCAGTCGGGAGCCCAGCCACTCCCGAGACCGGCGAGGCACCTGGCGCCGGCGAGGCGGTCATCCTGCCCCTCTGATGCTGGCCGGGAAGCGCATACTCATCACGGGCGTGGCCACGCGCGACTCGATCGCCTACGCGGCAGCCGAGCAGGCCCAGCAGGCGGGCGCCGAGGTCATCCTCACGAGCTTCGGCCGCATGCGGCGGCTGACGGAGCGGGCCGCGCGGCGGCTGCCCGCCACCCCCGAGGTGCTCGAGCTCGACGTCCGCAGCGACGAGGACCTCGAGCGGCTTACCGGTGATCTCAGGGAGCGCTGGGGCGGGATCGACGGAGCGCTGCACGCGATCGCCTTCGCGCCGGAGGACGCCATCGGCGGTGGGTTTATGGCCACGCCGCCTGCGAGCGCAAGCCAGGCGTTCGAGACGAGCGCCTTCTCGCTGAAGTCCCTCGCCCGGGCGCTCCTGCCGCTCTTCGAGGCGAACGACGCACCCGGTGGGAGCCTCGTGGCGCTCGACTTCGACGCCTCGGTGGCCTGGCCGGCCTACGACTGGATGGGTGTGTCGAAGGCGGCGCTGGAGGCCGTTGGCCGGTACCTGGCCCGCGATCTCGGACCGCGCGGGGTACGGGTCAACCTCGTCTCCGCCGGGCCGCTCGAAACCGTCGCCGCGGGGGGCATCCCGGGCTTCGAGCGCCTGGCCGGGGTGTGGCGGGGCCAGGCTCCGCTCGGTTGGGACACGCGCGACGCCTCGCCGGTGGGCGCGGCGATCTGCTTCCTGCTCTCCGACCTCTCGCGCGCGATCACCGGCGAGATCCTGCACGTGGACGGCGGCTTCCACGCGATGGGCACGGCCCTCGATCCGGTGGCGACCGACGAGGGAGCGGCTTCGCGACCGGCCACGGTCGAGGCGGCGCCGCTGGGCGGCGACAACGATCCCGCCTTCGCGGGGGCGGCCCCGGATGCCACCGGGCCCGGCGAATGAGCGGAGAGGAGGGGCGCGGCCTGGGCGGCGTGGGCATCGACCTGGTCGAGCCCGGGCGGCTCGAGGCCGCCCTCGCGCGCCATCCGGCGCTGATCGACCGGCTCTTCACCGCGGGGGAGCGCGCCTACGCCGACCGTGGAGCGCGCCCGATCCTCCACCTCGCGGCTCGCTTCAGCGCCAAGGAGGCCGTGGCCAAGGCACTTCGACTGAGCGCCTTCGAGTGGCGCGAGATCGAGGTGCTCGGCGGAGGAGCCGACGCGCGACTCGCCCTCCACGGCGGCGCCGAGGAGCGCCGCCGCGAGCTCGGCGTCGAGGTGGCGATCTCGCTCACCCACGTCGAGGCGATGGCCGGAGCCGTTGCCGCACTCGTCGACCGGGGTCCCGACGACTCGAGCCGGTCGTCGACGAAGGATTAAGCCTGGATCCACCGATCCCAGCGGTGCGTCGCCGCCGGAATGCCGTCGCCATGCGGCACCGGCCTCGATCCAGGTGGTTCACCACCTGGATGCTCGCCCGTCACCGCCTGGCTCGGCCTCCGACGCCGACGCATCCACCGGTCCCGGTGGATCCAGGCTCATATGGATGAGCCTCTGTCAAGGGCAGGGTGAGTTCTCCGGGGTG
>JBPCRE010000161.1:0-6769 GCA_050997195.1 Thermoleophilaceae bacterium | reverse complement strand
GGCCTGCTTGGCGTAGCGACCGGTCTCGAAGGAGATCTCGGTGCCCCCGATGTCGGCCGACACTCGGTGGCCCTGGGGGGCGTTTCCTACTGGCATGTGCTTCCCTTCTGGCCGCCCGGTTGGCGACGCTTGGCTTCCATAACGACTCGAAAAGAGGTCGTGGCGAGGCTAGCACCGGGGGGCGGCGGCGCGCAGGAGCGCGATCAGCTCCTCCCCCGGCACCCCGGGATGCGCCGCGCCGTCCACGAACAGCGTCGGCGTGCTCATCACGCCCGCGGCCACGCCCGAGCGGAAGTCCTGGCCCACCCGTGCGGCCACGGCCTCCGAGCGGCGGTCGGCCTCGAAGCGGTCGAGGTCGAGGTCGAGGCGGCGCACTCGCTCCCACAGGTGCGGGTCGTCGAGGCGCCCCTGGTCGGCGAAGAGCGCATCGTGCATCTCCCAGAACGCGCCCTGCAGCGCGGCGGCCTCCACGGCGCTCGCCAGCACCCGGGCCCGGGGGTGCTTCGAGGTCACCGGGAAGTGTCGGAAGGCGCGCCGCACCGGAAGCCCAGCCAGGATCAGGTCCGCCTGCGCGCAGTACGGGCATTCGTAGTCGCCGTACTCGATGACGTCGGCGGGGCCCTCGCCCCGCACGCGGTCGCCATCGGCGATGGCCGGCGGAGAGGAGCTGCGCACTAGAGGTTGGGCCGTGGCGGCCCGCGGCCTTACGCGGCCGAGCGCTCCAGCGCGTCGAAGATGAGGTTGGCGCCCGGGATCTCGAGCGGGCTCGGGGACGCGTGGGACCACTCCACCATCCCGTCGGGGCCGATCATCACGAGCGCGCGTCCGGTGTGCCCGCGCTCCTCGATGAGGACGCCGTAGGCGCGGGAGACCTCGCCCTTCGGGTGGAAGTCCGAGAGCAGGGGGATGGCGATGCCGAGCTGCTGCTGGAAGGCGCGGTGCGAGTACGCGGAGTCTACCGAGACCCCGTAGAGCGTGGCTCCCTGGGCCTCGAGCTCCCCGAGCACCTCCTGGTAGACGTTCAGCTGGTCCGTGCAGACCGGCGAGAAGTCGAGCGGGTAGAAGGCGAGGACGATCCGCTGCCCGCGGAGATCCCGGAGCGAGACCTCGTTGCCGTCCTGGTCGGGGAGCGTGAAGTCCGGCGCGGGCGTGCCCGCCTCGACGATCATCGCCGCAGGCCGAGCTCCCGGATCAGCTCGCGGTAGCGGTCGAGGTCGGTGCGGTTCAGGTAGTTGAGCAGGCGGCGGCGCTGGCCCACGAGCATGAGCAGGCCACGGCGCGAATGGTGGTCCTTGCGATGCGTGCGCAGGTGCTCGGTGAGCTCGGTGATACGCGCGCTGAGCAGCGCCACCTGCACCTCGGTCGAGCCGGTATCGGCCTCCGACTTGCCGAAGCGTCCGACGATCTCGCGCTTGGCCTCGACGGTCAGGGTCATCGGCGCGAGACCGTAGCAGAGGCGATCTGACGTACGAGCTCGACGTCCCGGCGCATCTGATCCCCCAGCTCGGCCGCCGAGTCGAAGCGTCGCTCGCCCCGCAGGCGCTCGACGAAGGCGATGCGCATGGTGCTTCCGTAGAGGTCGCCCTCGAAGTCGAGGAGGTGGCTCTCGAGAAGCGGAGCGCGCCCGGTGCCGAAGGTGGGACGCACGCCGATGCTCACCGCAGCGGCGTGCCGGGTGCCGCCCACCTCCGCCCAGGCGGCGTACACGCCGTGGCCCGGGGTGGCGAGCCGGTCGTCGGGCACGAGGTTGGCCGTGGGCATGTCGAGCTCGCGGCCCCGCTGGTCGCCGCCCACCACCTCGCCCTCCACCATGGGCGGGCGCCCGAGAAAGCGCGCGGCGCGAGCCACGTCCCCGGCGGCCACCAGCCCACGGACGTGGCTCGAGGACACGGTCTCGCCCTCGACCTCGACGAGCGGCACCAGTCGGGTCTCGAACTCCGGACGCGTGCGCAGCATCTCGGCGTCCCCGAGGGCCTTCGACCCGAAGCGGAAGTTCTGCCCCACGGCCACGCGCTCGGCGCCGAGGGCCGCGATGAGGACGTCCTCCACGAAGGCCTGGGCGCTCTGGGCCGCGAAGTCGGCGTCGAAGGGGATGACCACGAGCTCCTCCACGCCGAGCCTGGCGATCAGGTCGCGCTTGATGGCGAAGGAGTCGAGCAGCTTGGGCAGCGCGTGCGGCGCGATCACCGCGAGCGGGTGCGGATCGAAGGTGAGCACGGTGTCGGCCCCGCGGATGACCTCGCGGTGGCCGAGGTGCACGCCGTCGAAGGTGCCCACCGCAACCCTGCGGGCACGCGGCTCGGCGTCGGGCAGCCGGGTGACCTTCACCCGGCGAAGACTACGAGAGCCTTCAGGCGGTCCTCGCGCCGCTCGTACACGGCGAGCAGGCCACCGTCGTGGGTGAGGCGGGTGGTCGCGCTCGATCCACCGGGGCCCACGTCGGCCGAGACGAGATCCCGCCCGTGGGAGACCATCCTCGCCTCCTCGGCGTCGAGCGCGCGCTCGGGCAGGAAGGCGAGCGCCTCGGCGAGGGGCACGAGGCGCTCGGGGTCGGCGTCCTTCAGGTCGAACGCGCCGATCCGCGTGCGCTCGAGCTCCTCGCAGTACGCGTCTCCGAGGGCGGCCACGAGCTGGCGCACGTAGGTGCCCGACGAGCACTCGATCTCGAAGCGGGCGAGTTCTCCGTCGTGCCCCAGAAGCTCGGCGCGGTGCACGGTCACCGGCCTCGGCTCGCCCTCCACCCCGGCCCCGCGCCGCGCGCGGTGGTAAAGGCGCTCGCCGTCGACCTTCACCGCCGAGTAGGCCGGCGGTCGCTGGAGCATCTCGCCTGTCGGGATCGCCGGCCGCTCGGGACGGCGGCCGGTTCGGGTTATCTCGCCGTCGCGGTCCCCGGTGGTCGAGGTGGCGCCGAGCCGCGCGGTCACGCGGTAGGTCTTCGGCAGGGCCATGAGGAAGCGCTGGGCGCGGGTGGCGCGGCCCACGAGCACGAGCAGCAGGCCGGTGGCGAAGGGGTCGAGCGTGCCCGCGTGTCCCACCTTCACCCCCCGCCCGAGGCGCCGGCGGACGCCGGCCACCACGTCGTGCGAGGTCACACCGGTGGGCTTGGCCATCAGGAGGACGCCGGAGCGGGCGGCCTCCGGGTCCATCAGAGCTGCTCGGCCACCTCGTCGCGCACGCGGGCGAAGAGCTCCGGCACCGTGAGGCTGGAGGAGAACCCCGCCGCCTGACGATGGCCGCCCCCGCCGAACCCGCGGGCCACGCGCGAGACGTCCACGGAGCCGTTGGTGGCTCGGAGGGAGACCTTGCGCATGCGGTCCCCGTCGGAGGTGAGCCGCTCGCGCACGAGCATGGCCACCTTGGTGTCCTCGACCGAGCGCAGCACGTCGATGATGCCCTCGGCGTCGGTCTCCTCGGCGCACGCCTGCTCGAAGTCCTCGCGCGTGAGCACCGTGGCGGTGATGGCCCCGCCGTCGAAGCGGTAGACGTTGGCCAGCGCATGCTGGAGCAGCGAGACGCGCGAGTAGGGCAGATCCTCGTAGAGCCGGCGTGAGACCCGGTGCACCTCCACGCCCGCCTCGATCAGGTCCGCGGCCATGTGGTGCGCCTCGGCCGTGGTGTTCTCGTAGCTGAAGCGCCCCGTGTCGGTCACGAGGCCCACGTAGAGCGGCTCGGCGATGGCCGCGGTCAGCTCCACGCCGAGCCCGCGGGCGAGGTCGAACACGATCTGGGCGGTGCAGGAAGCCCGGGCGTTGATGAGGTTGACCGTGCCGAAGCGGGTGTTGTCGTGGTGGTGGTCGATGTTCAGGATGTGCACGCCCTCTCCCCGGAGGAAGCCGACGGGGGTGCGGTCGATGTTGCCGCAGTCGAGAAAGACCACCACGCGCTCGTCGAGGTCGGCCGGCGGCGCGGTGACGAGCCCGGCGAAGGGCATATCGCGGTACTCGTGCGGGAGCGGCAGATCGCCCGCGGACATGATCATCACCGAGTCCTTGCCGAGCGCCCGAAGGACCTCGTGCATGCCCAACAGCGAGCCGAGGGCGTCGCCGTCGGGGTTCTCGTGCGAGGTCAGCAGCAGCTTGTCCGCCCGGCGAAGCTCGTCGAGCACCTGGTCCGTCTCGGTCATCGTGGTCATGGCGTGGGCTCCGGCGGGTCCGCCTGTCCGAGCAACTCGGACACGCGCATGCCGCGATCGATCGACTCGTCGTAGGTGAATTCGAGGGTGGGCGTCCTTTTCATTCTCAGCTCCTCGCCGACCTTGGCCTGAAGAAAGCCTCGTGAGGATTCCAGACCACTCAGGGCTTCGGCACGTTGGGTCTCGTCTCCGAGCACGCTCACGAACACGCGCGCCCGACTCAGGTCCGCCACCGTATCCACCCCTGTCACGGTGACGAAGCCGATGCGAGGATCGCTCAGCCCGCCGACCATATGTCCGGACAGCACCTCGCGAACGGCCTCGTTCACCCTGCGCATCCGTCCGGCGCCCGGCATGCTAATACATCCCCCGGGGGCTGCTGGGTGCGCTCACCCGAGGACCTCCTCGGAGGAGACGAGGCCGCGCTCGGTCCGCACGCCGTCGGGAAACTGGGCGTCCACGTAGCGCACGAGCTTGTCGGCTGCCTGCTCGAGCACCCACGCCTCCCCACCCACGAGCGCCGCGGACAGCGTGGCCCGCTGCCAGAGGTCCTGGTGATCGGTCTCGGACACCGCGGCGCCGAAGCGACGGTGGAGCCCCGCGCGCAGCGAGAGGATCTCCTTGCGCTTGCCCTTCAGGCTCCCGTTCGAGGGAAAGTGCAGATGGATCTCGATCAGGCAGACGTAGCTCACGGTGCGTCCGGGCGCGGACGCGTCTAGAGGGCGCGCTCGACCTGACGGGTCTCGAAGACCTCGATGACGTCCTCCTCCTTCACGTCGGAGTAGTTCTCGAGCACGATGCCGCACTCGTAGCCGGCCTGGACCTCGCGCGCGTCCTCCTGGAAGCGCCTGAGCGACGCGATGCGTCCCTCGTAGACCACGGTGCCCCCCCGCACGAGCCGCGCGCTCGCCCCGCGGCGCACCGTTCCGTCGGTCACGTAGGAGCCGGCGATGGCGCCGATCCGCGACGCACGGAACACGGTTCGGACCTCGACCGTGCCCACGGTCTGCTCGACCTCCTCGGGCTCGAGCATGCCCTCCATGGCCGAGCGCATCTCCTCGATGACCTTGTAGATCACCGAGTAGGAGCGGATCTCCACGCCCTCGCGCTCGGCGATCTGGCGCGCGTCCTGGACCGGGCGCACGTTGAAGCCGATGATCACCGCGTCGGACGCCGACGCGAGCATCACGTCGGACTCGTTGATTCCGCCCACGCCGTCGTGGATCACGCCCACGCGGACCTGATCCTGGGGGAGCTTGGCCACCTCATCCTCGATGGCCTCGAGCGATCCGGCCACGTCGGCCTTGACGATGAGGTTGAGGCCCTGGGCGTCACCGCGCCTGGCGCGGTCGAATATGTCCTCGAGGGAGATCTTGACTCCCTGACGACGGGCGATGGCCTCGGTCTTCAGGCGGTTGCCGCGGTCGGCGGCGAGCGAGCGGGCCGTGCGATCGTTCTCGACGACCCGGAACTGCTCGCCGGCCTCGGGCACCCCGTCGAAGCCGAGCACCTCGACGGGCTCCCCGGGCTTCGCCTCGGTCTGGCGGATGCCGCGGTGGTCGCTCATCGCGCGCACCCGGCCCCAGTTGGCCCCGCCCAGGAGCGCGTCGCTCACCTCGAGGGTCCCGCGGTCGATCAGCAGGGAGACAACCGGCCCGCGGCCAGGATCGAGCCGCGACTCGATCACGCTGCCCGACGCCGGAGCGTTCGGGTTGGCCCGGAGCTCGAGCAGCTCGGCGATGGTCACGAGGTTCTCGAGCAGATCGTCGAGGCCCACGTGCGTCTTGGCCGAGACGTCGACGAACTCAGTGTCGCCGCCCCAGTCAGCCGGGGTGAGCCCGAGGGCGGCCAGCTCGCCGCGCACGCGGTTGGGGTCGGCGCCCTCGAGATCGATCTTGTTCACGGCGACGAGGACGGGCACCTCGGCGGCGCGCGCGTGGTCGATGGCCTCCCGGGTCTGGGGCATCACGCCGTCGTCGGCGGCCACCACGATGATCGCGATGTCGGTCACGCGCGCGCCCCGGGCGCGCATGGCCGTGAAGGCCTGGTGGCCCGGGGTGTCGAGGAAGGTGATCGTCGAGCCGCCGTGGCTGACCTGGTAGGCGCCGATGTGCTGGGTGATGCCGCCGGCCTCCCCGGAGGCCACCTCGGTCTCGCGAATGGCGTCGAGCAGGGAGGTCTTGCCGTGATCGACGTGGCCCATGATCGTGACCACGGGGGGACGCTCGACGAGGTCCTCCTCGGCGTCCGCGTAGGCGGGCTCGGGCGCGGCCTCCTCGCCCACGTGGACGATCTCGACCTTCTTGTCGAACTCGTCCGCGAGCACCTGGATCGCGTCGTCGGTCAGGGTCTGGGTGAGGGTGGCCATCTCGCCGAGGGTCATGAGCTTCTTGATCACCTCGGGAGTGGTGAGCCCTAGCGACTCCGCCACCTCCTTGACCGTCGCGCCCGAGTTGATCGCGGTGACCGGCTGCTCCTCCTCGACGACCTCGACGGGCGTGAGGTCAGGCTCCACCCACGGCGTGCGGCGGCGGGAGCGCCCGCGTCGGCGGGGCGCCTGCTGGGGCGGCGGCGGGCCCGAGCCGCGGCGGGCGGCCTGCGAGTCGATGACCACGCGGCGGCGCCTGCCTCCGGGCC
>JBPCRE010000157.1:0-8444 GCA_050997195.1 Thermoleophilaceae bacterium | reverse complement strand
CGCACGCGGGTCGCGCGACTCGAGGACCGCACCGGCGAGGCGATCGAGGCGATCGACCGCAAGGTCGCGGCCGAGCGCCGGGCCGAGCGGCGCGAGGCCCGCGAGGAGAAGGAGGCTGAGGACGAGGGATCGTCGCCGTCCTCAAGGGACGACTCCGCCGACTGCCCGGGCGGGGAGACCCTCCTACCCGGTACGGGTTGCTACGACCCGACTCCGCCGCCGGCCGGTGATTACGGCGGCATGGAGGAGTTCTGCCGCGACCAGCCCGAGGAGACCGAGTGCGGAGGGCCGGGCGACCCGCGGGGTCCGTAGCCTCGATCGCCCGGTCCAGCGAGCCACCAGGACTGTCCGTCAGATTGGCGCGCCATCACTCGACTGAGTGGAGGTGGCGACCTTTCACGACGAGGCGGCATCCACGGCCGAGGAACCCGACGTGCTCCTCATCGGCTACCTCGAGGACGACATCATGTGGGTAACGCTCGAGGCCGGCGCCGCCACCCCGCGAGCGGCGGAGGCAGCGCTCAACGACGACGCAACCGGGCCTCGCTGGCGGGCCGTCCGCCGCACCTGGGTCCGGCACAACGGTGACGGCGACTACGTCGTCTGCGGCCCGAGCGACCCCGGCGCCCGGCCCGCCTGGGAGATGAACCGCGTCCCGGAGTGCTTCGAGCGCCAGGGCGGCCACGGCCGGAGGCGCGGGTGGCGGAGGGGGTAGCCGACACGAGCCGCGCGACCCTACGCCGCCCCCGGCGCCACCACCACGCAGTGGTTCTTCGCGCGCGAGAGCCCCACGTAGAGCTGCTGGTCCTGGGTCATGTCGTCGAGACCCTCGAGCTCGCAGAGCACGACGACCGGTGACTCGAGTCCCTTGAACCCGCGTATCGAGGAGAGGTTCACGCGCCGGCCGAGCTGGCCGCGTTCCTTCACCAGCCGGTAGCGCCCGCCGGCCTCGCGCGCCACGCGGGAACGGTCGAACCCGTGCGAGGAGAGGACCGTGATGTCCTGGGGCGGCACCTCCTCCTGCCCGCACAGGCGCTCGAGCACCGCGGCCACCGTGGCGGGGGCGTCGTCGGTGTGGAGGAGCTCGATCTCGCGTCCCGGCGGGCCCTTCACCTCCGGGACGATCGCGCCCTCGTAGAGCTTCATCACCTCGCGGTGGATGGCCTGGGTGTTGCGGCAGTTCACGGTCAGGTCGTAGGGGCGGAACTCCGGCGGGACGTCGAGCATCGCGTCGTACACGCGCTGGTTGTCGTCCATGAACAGCCAGACCGACCCTGCGGCCTCGTCGCGCAGCGTGCACATCAGGCGGCGAGCCAGTCGGCGTGGAGATCCTGCGCCTCGTCGACGAGGATCGCGTCGTAGCGCTCGTCCTCGAGCACTCCGAGGGCCTCGACCAGCGCGTCGGGCAGATCGCGGCGCCAATACTCGGGCGGCGGGGCCTCACCCGTCGGGTAATGCGGCAGCTCTACGCGCGCCCGGTTGGCCAGCGCGACGCACAGCCCGTGGAAGGTCTGGAAGGTCACGCCGTCGGTCCGCTCGCGCTCGCGGAGGTGATCGCGCAGGCCGCGGTTGAAGCAGGCGAACAGAACGCGGGCGCCGTCGCGGGCGAGGCGCTTGGCGTGCGCAACCGCCAGCGTGGTCTTCCCCGACCCCGCGCAGCCGGTCACGACCATCCGGCGGTCCCGGCGCATGCGGGCGAGCGCCATGGTCTGCTCGTGGGTGAGCTCGACCAGCGCCTCCTCCTCGTCGGCGAACTCGGCCGCCATCGGAACGGTGATGCTCACGCGGGGAGCGAGCAGGTCGCGGACCGCGCGAGCGCCCCGCTCGCCCGGCGCCCGGCCGTCGCCGTCCCTGCCGCGATGGAAGTCGAGGACACGCTCGACGGCGGCGGACAGGTCTTCGACCTCGTGGCGGTCGATGAGGATCTGCCGCGGCGCGTCGGGCGCCAGCGCGAGCTGATGGACGGTGGCGTAGGGGAAGATCACCGCGTGTCCGATCGGCCCCTCGCGCGCGAGGGGCCCGTCGACCTCCCGGAGCTTTCGCTTCAGCGCGTGACGATGGTCGAGGGCCTGGGTGAACGGGTCCTTCGTCCGCTCGGAGCCCTCCGGTCCCACGCGATACCACTCGCCGTGACGGCACTCGATGCCGCCGCCCTTGACCTCGAGGCAGAGGATGCCCTTGTCGGGGTGGCAGAGCACGAAGTCGATCTCGCCGTCGCGGGCGCCCTCGCGAGCGTCGGCGAGGATCCAGCTCGAGGCGTGGAAGGCCTCCCACTCGTCGGACAGGGACGACTCGATCGCCTCGAAGACCTTGCGCTCGGAGGTCGTGCGGAACTCGTCGTCGAGCGGCCGGCGGGGGTACATGCGCGCCATGGGTGGTTCCTACCCGCGGTGGCGGGCGTTGGCAAGGGCCAACCGGCCCCGATCCGGCGAGATCGCGATAGTTCCCGGTAGGCGGGAAGAATCCTCGATTCTCGATCCGACAGGCGCCGCGAGCCTCGCCTGACCGGCGCAGCCAGTAGCGCAGCCAATCGTCGCCGAAGTAGTCGATGCCCGTGTCGAAGCCCTCGGCGTGCAGTCGCGCGAGCGAGGCGAGCGCCTTCTCGAGCGTCCTCCCTCCGAGATAGCGCTCGGCGCCGCGAGAGGCAAGCCGCTCGACAAGCGAGTTGGAGTGGACGGGCGTCTGCAGGCGGCGACTCTCGGCCAGGCCGTAGAGGGCCCGGCGGCTGACGCGGTTGATCACCCGACGATCTATCCGAAGCGAGATGCGCCCGCGCGCGAACCGGCCGCCCCGCGGCCGAACCGCCGCACCGCCCACACCGCGAACGCCAGCACGGCGATCCCGCAGACGATGTCCGCGGCGATGTGCGCGTGGCGCCACCAGGGCATCGCGATCGCGCCCGGCACGGTGTAGTGCCCGAGGCCGACCAGGCCGCTGAGGGAGTAGAAGGCCAGGGCGCCTGCGGCGGCGGCCACCTGACCGCGGCGGAACAGCACGAGGGCGGCGAGCCCGAACGCGGTGAACACGAACCACGAGACGCCGATCACGGTCGCCGACGGCGCCGGGCCGGACGTGGGCTCGGGGAAGTCGTCGAAGTTGAGGAAGTTGTCGGCGTAGTGGACGACCGACACGGCGATCGCGACGGCGAGCAGCGCCGTGAGCGCGGCGAGGGCCCGCCCGCGCGCGGAGGTCCCCGGCCCGGCTTCGGTTCGCAGCGCCTCGTTCATCCCTGGAGCGCGCGAGGCTACCGGTGCGTGCGCGTCAGGCGCCCTCCGGTCGGCGCGTCAGACCGCGGACGTTCAGGTACCCCGCTCCGGCGGGCAGGACCGTGCGCATGGAAAATCACTCTTCACGCCCCCTCGCCGTCGTCACCGGTGCCTCGAGCGGCATCGGGCTCGAGCTCGCCAAGCAGTTCGCCACCAACGGGTTCGACCTCCTCGTGACCGCCGAGGACGCCGAGCTGGCCGGCGCCGCACAGGCCCTCGAAGGCCTCGGCGTGCGCGTCGAGTCGGTCCAGGTGGACCTCGCCGCCGAGGGCGGCGTCCATGAGCTCTGGAGCAGCATCGAGGCGCTCGGCCGCCCGATCGACGCGGTCGCGCTCAACGCCGGCGTCGGGCTCGGCGGCGCCTTCAAGGACACCGCCCTCGAGGACGAGATGCGGATCATCGACCTGAACGTGCGCTCGACGGTCCACCTCGCCAAGCACGTGGTGCGCGAGATGGTCGCTCAGGGCCGCGGACGTATCCTCTTCACCTCGTCGATCGCCTCGACGATGCCCGGGTCCTTCCAGTCGATCTACAACGCGTCGAAGTCCTTCGTCCAGTCGTTCGCGCTGGCGCTGCGCAACGAGCTGAAGGACACCGGCGTGACCGTCACCTCGCTCATGCCCGGCCCGGTCGGGACCGAGTTCTTCGAGCGCGCGGACATGATGGACACCAAGGTCGGTACCGACGAGAAGGACGACCCGTCCGACGTGGCCCGCCAGGGCTTCGAGGCGCTGATGGACGGCAAGGAGCGGGTGGTCTCCGCGTCGCTGTCCACGAAGATCACCGCGGTCGCCAGCCGCTTCCTGCCGGACAGCGTGAAGGCCGAGCTGCACCGCAAGATGGCTGAGCCGGGGTCGGCGAAGAAGTGAGCGGCGGACGGTTCGCACGGGGGCGGCGCTTGTGACCGAAAACCACACCTACCGGGCGGAGGACTACGTGAACTGGCGCGGCTCGGTCGAGGACGGCCAGGCCGAGGTGGGCGAGGACGGTCGTCTCGTGCTCGTCTACCTGACCAAGAGCGCCACGATGGGCGCCCGGACGTATCCGGTCAGCGAGGTGCAGCAGGCGATCGAGCGCGACTTCGTCCCGGTCATCCAGGACCTCGGCGACGACCCGACCTCGAGGAGGAGCGCTTCGACTTCGGGTGGACGCCGACCTTCGTGGTGCAGGACGGCGCGGGCCCCGAGCACCGCCGGACTTCCGGCTACATGGACGCCCCGCGGTTCGTCGGCGAGCTGGCGCTGGCGCGCTTGTCGGCGGCGGTGGATCGGCGCGACTGGGAGGCCGCGACCACGCGCGCGGAGGAGGCGCTCGAACGGGTGGGGAACGACCCGGAGCGCCGCGCCGAGGCCCTCTACTTCTCGGCGGTCGTTCCGCGTCAGATCGCTCGCGCCCGCCACGACTCCCCCGCTCAAGCGAACGAGGGAGGGCCGGATGCTCGAGGTCAAGGCGGAGCGCGACGTCGTACGAGTCGGACGGCATTTCGCCGTGTCGTTCCAGCGAACGCTCCGCATTCCCGACGACGGAGGCACCTATCCCCTGCCGCCCGGGCTCGGCGGCTTCCCGGTCTGCCGGGTGGACGACTACGCCGATCGGGTGCCCGAGGCGTGGCGTGAGGAGGGTGGCTACTTCATCCCCATGTACCAGCGCGAGGCCCTCTGGCTCTCCTTCACGGGCGCGCACTGGCGTCCGAACGCCGTGAAGGTCGGGGTGGGGCAGGTGAACGCGGTGACCGGCGATGCGTGGAGCGAGCGCCTTCGCGCGCGAGCCCAGGACTACCTGGTGTGTCCCGACCAGCCGTGGCTCGACGGCATCAACGCGGGCGACGGCTTCATCCGCCAGTTCGTGGCCATGCCGCTGGGGATGGGCTACACGGTCGAGGCCGAGGTGACCGGAGAGGAGCAGCACGGCGGGATGCAGCTCGTCGTGGTCGAGCCGAAGCCGGGCCGGTTCCCGGAGCGGCCTCCGCGGATGGACTTCGCGGGCAAGGGGATGGTCATGGCCTGCGCGGCCCCGACCGCTCCGCCCGGGACGGAGATGGGCCTCGGCGCCGGCGGTCGGATGGAGCAGGAGATCTTCCCGGACGCCCACGGCATCGACACCTGGGACGAGTCGCGGAGCGCCCGGGTGGCCATCCACATCGCCAACTCGATGACCTTCCGCGAGATCACCGGCCGCGAGCCGCCGCCCACGCCGGTGAGCGCGCGGACCTACGCGCAGCACGGGCTGCCCTGGTTCGAGCTCTACGACGAGGGCCGAGGGGGCGTCGCGGCCGCGGAGCGCCTGGCGAAGGTGCGCTCGGTCAAGGAGATCGACGAGGCGAAGGGGTTCCGCGCGCAGCAGGACGACGAGCCGGTGGAGGTGGGGGAGCACCTCGTGGTGAAGCTGGGCGGCGGCGGGGTCGCGAAGGCGGGGCTCACGGACCGACGGTGAGTGCGACCGGCGCGGCCGAAGACGCTATGGCCAACCCATATCGCCGGGGCCAGGTGGCCATGCTCGACGGCCTCGACGGCACGCTGCTCACGATCGGGTGACGGCTCCACGAAGCCTTCGTCGTTCATCGGCAGCGGCAGGCCTCGCCAGTGGTGCTTGATGTCGCCGAAGCGGCCGTCGCGGGTACCGCTCGGGACGAGGATCGCGTCGCAACGGAGGCTCGTGAGGCTGCCGCGGGTGACGAATAGGTGGCCGCTCATCTCGCGAGTGGGTCGCGCGCCAACTCCGAGGCGGAGAGCTGTGCGTTGCGGTAGAGCCGGCGGGCGGAGGTGCTGCGGTGCCGAGCGACTCGGCCGAGCTGATCCCACGGGTCGAGATGAGGCAGTCTTCCCGGCGCCCGCAGGCGCCATATCTGCGCGCGAGCCGGCGTCGTCGCCTTGCATATCCCGGGAAGGTGCAGGAGCAGGAGTCCGGTGGCGCGTAGGGGGTCGTGGCCGGCCTCCTCGGCAGCGACCAGGGTAAGTCTCGTCTGCATGAGAACCGCCAGCTCTCGCTCGAGCGAGAGCATGCTCGTGTCGGTGGTGATCAGGCCGTCCCAAGGCCGCCCATCGTGGTGGAGGGAGAGGAGCAGCTCCCAGTCGTTCTCCATGTCGGGCAAGCGACGATCGATGTCACCCAGCGGGACGAGCTCCGCCTCCTCCGTCAGGTACTCGGCCAGCAGCGCGACGATCGGTTGGGGAAAGTTCTGATCCAGCGCGAACAGCCGGGGCACCGGCCTCTACGCGGCGATCCCGAGGTTGCGCAGAAGCTGCCCCTCGAGGTCGAGGGCCTCGTCGACGGCCTCGCGGTCGAGCGCGGGATAGAGCTGATACACACGCCCGCGACTCAGGCGGCGAGAGACAGCCGCCAGCGCCTCGGTCTCCACCCGGGTACGGCGAACGTGAGGGGAGCCGGCGAGCTTGCCCGGCAAGATCCGCAGGCTCGGCCGTGGGGCGCGCAGATCCGGGCCGCGCATTCCCCGCTCGGTTGGAAACGGCGCTACGAGATCGAGCATCTCGGCGTCGAGTGCCGGCTGACCTTCGGGAGTGAGGGCGTGGCCGCCGGCGTCGAGCACGACATTTCCCCCCCGATCGACCGCCACCGCCGGACCGGCGTCCTCACTCCAGAGCTCGAGGTCGAGCGCTCTCAGCGCCTCGAGGGCCTTCCTGACCTGAGGCATGGTGCTGGCTGGTACCTGCGCTCCTCCGTCCGAGCTCTTCGGCTGCCTCAGCCAGTAGATGGTGCGCAGGCCCATCAGGTCGGCATACGACCAGAGGCGTACCCGAACCGGAGACACGCTGGGTGAGAGAATCTCCTGCCGTGCCCAGTAGTGAACGGTCGAGCGCGGCACGCCGGAGAGCGCCGCTGCTCGGTTCGCGGTGTATGCGCCCCGTGGGTCCATCGGGCCAGTATGGCCGCAGCCACAATCGTGGCGTGGCGCTCACGCGGCTCGCCGTCCACACGGCCGAGCGTCAGGTCCCGCGACCGGACGACGACTCGTGAATCGAACCGTTCCGGTCGCCCGCCGCGAATACCCCACCACCGGGACCGCCCATGATCCGCCCCAAGCTCTTCCTCAACCACGACGCCGACTACGACTGGCTGATCGCGCTCGAGTTCGGGCGGGTCGACGACGGCCAGCCCTCCGAGCGCTGGAGCGAGGCGTGCGAGTCGCTCGGCTATCTGGACGACGGCGACGGGCGGGCGCTCGGGTTCAAGGTCCTCGACTTCTCGACCTTCGACCCGGAGGAGGTGGACGAGATCTGGGACGAGCCGCGCTTCGCGGTTCCGGTGCTCGGGCTCCCGGAGGCGAGCGCCGGCGAGATCGTGCTGGCCGCCCGCCCGCTGATCGGCGGCGGCGACACGATCAACCGCAGCTACTTCGGTGCGGCGACCGGCGCGGTCGGCGAGGAGGCGGCCCGGCTCTGGCTCGCGTGCCTCGAGGCCGGCGACCAGATGGCCCACTTCGGGCTCGGCTACACGCTGTACGACCTCGGGCGATTCCACGAGGCCTATCGCCACCTGCGCCACTACGCCGAGATCGCTCCGGCGGCGGCCTGGAACTGGGTGTGGCTCGGCAAGGCGGCGGAGGCCATCGGCGAGTATGACGAGGCGCGCCTCGCCTACGAGCGCGCGCTCGAGGAGGAGGAGGACGACGGAGAGACCGATGCCGAGGAGCACCTCGCAAGGCCACGTCGATCCCCTACCTGGCCCACCTTCTGGCCGTGGCCGCGCTCGTCGAGGAGTGCACCGACACCTTCGAGTCGCCGAAGCCCGAGTGGCACGTGCGCAAGAGGGCCTGCGTGGTCGACGAGCTGGAGCGCCGGACGCCCCGGACGCGCCGGACGCGCCGGCCGCGCGTCAGCTACCCGCAGCTCAGGAACCACAGCCGCCGCTCCATCGCCAGCCGGGACACCCCGAAGGCGCAGGCGAGCGCCGGGCAGTCGCCCTTCAGGCGCTCGTGCTCGCGGACGACCAGCGCCGGCGGCATGAGCAGCGCGGCGGCGAACCCATTGGCCTCGAGCTCGGACGGCGGGTAGCTGCGGGCCGGCCGCACGCGGGGACCGGGCGCGAGGGGCGGGCGGTCGGCCTCGGCCCGGTCGGCCGCACCCCCCTCGCGCACCTCGGTCGCGCGGCAGTGCAAAGGGCGAGACACGCCGAGAGCGCCACCGCGGGAGGGGGAGAACCAACGCGCCCCTCTTTCTC
>JBPCRE010000105.1:0-10164 GCA_050997195.1 Thermoleophilaceae bacterium | reverse complement strand
GAGAACCTTGTCGAGGTTCGAGAGGGAGAGCCGCCGGCCCTCGACCTCCACCTCCACCGTGCGCTTCACGAGCCGGCCGCCCCCGGGTCGATGACCACGCCCGCCGCCTCGACGTCGTCGCGAAGGCCCTTGTAGGACGGCTGGCGGAGGGTGTAGGCGTGGGTCCATTCGGCGAAGGCGACCTCGGCCACGAGCCGCGGCTCGACGAAGCGCGCGTCCTTGGGCGGAGTGCGTCCCTCGAACGGCGACTCGTCTCGCGCGAGCGGCTCGAGCAGCTCCCGGAGGCGGGCGAGCTCGCTCTCGGTGAACCCGGTCCCCACGCGCCCGGCGTAGCGCAGGCCGCCGCCGGGCGCCTCGCGAAAGCCGACGAGCAGCGATCCGATGCGGCCTCGCCGGCTTCCCGTGCCGGGCATCCACCCGCCCACCACGAGCGACTCGGAGCGGTGGTTCTTGACCTTCAGCCAGGCGGCGCTACGGCGGCCGGGCTCGTAGGGGGAGTCGAGCCTTTTGGCCACCACCCCCTCGAGGCCCTGGGCGTAGGTGGCGTCGAGCAGCGCCCGGCCGTCACCGCGGTGGTGGGCCGGCTCCTGCCAGGCCTGACCCGAGAGCTCGAGCCCGGCGAGGAGCTCCCGGCGCCGTTCGTAGGGCTCCGCGAGGGTCGAGCGACCGTCGAGGTAGAGGAGGTCGAAGGCCACGTAGTGCACCGGAACCTCGCCGGCCCGACGCCGCACCGCCGAGTCGGAGGCCAGGTGCATCCGGCTCTGTAGGCGCTGGAAGCTCGGCCGGCCCTGCTCGTCGAAGGCCACCACCTCGCCGTCGAGCAGGGCCGCCCTCGAGCCGAGCACCTCACCGAGGCCGCGAATCTCCGGGTAGCGGCCGGTCACGTCGCGCCCGGTCCGGTTGGCCAGGCGCACGCGGCCGCCCGAGCAGAAGGCCAGCGCACGGACGCCGTCCCATTTGATCTCGTGGGCGAAGGCGGCGTCGTCGGTCGGGAGGTTCGGCGAGAGCGAGGCGAGCATGGGTCGAAGCTTCTCGGGCATCGGCTTGTAGTCGGGGTCCTCGGGGGGGTCCATGCGGTGGACCATCCAGTCCTCGCCGCGCGTCCTAAAGAGCGCGTACCTGCCGTGCAGCCGCTCCCCGCGGAAGGTCACGATCACCTCGTCGTCGCGGAACTTGTGCGTCTCGTAGGTCCCGTGGTCCCACACGTGCACGCTGCCCGCGCCGTACTCGCCGCTCGGGATCTCGCCCTCGAAGTCGATGTAGGAGAGCGGATGGTCCTCCACGTGCACGGCCAGGTGGTTCTCGCGCGGATCGGGGGGGATGCCCCGGGGAACGGCCCAGGACACGAGCACCCCGTCCCGCTCGAGGCGAAGGTCCCAGTGCAGGCGCCGCGCGTGGTGCTCCTGGACGACGAAGCGGGGCGCGTGCATGCTCTCGCGGCCCTCCGGAGCATCGCCGCCGCCGCCAGGGGCCGGGTCAGGACCGTCGTCCGGCTCCGGGGTGACGGCGAGGTCGCGCTTGGTCCGGTAGGCATCGAGGCGGTCGGTCACCGGCTCGGGTATAGCGCGGTTCGGCCGGCGGCGCGTTGGGGGGCGCGTGCCGCCGCGAGTAACGGTATGTTCCTGACGCATCGGCCCAAGCGGCCGGTCCCGGCGCGCCACGGAGTGCGTCCGGGTCATCCATCGAGGGGAGACGGCGTGCGAGGACCTACGCTCTACACGATCATCGGGGTCATCCTGCTGATCATCGTGATCATTCTGTTGCTCCGGGTGCTCTAAGACTTTCTCTGGACCTCGAGGCGGGCAGGGGCCGCCGACCAGCGTTGGTCGGCGTGCCCACGGGGACGGAGGCAGATCGGGACGATGGGGCATCTAAGCTTGGCTGGTGTTCCCTATCGCCCACGCAGCCGACTGGATCGAGAGCGCGATCATCGCGGGGCCCGCGCTGGCCTTTGCCGTGTGGCTCGCGGTCACGCAGATCCGCGAGCGGCGGGCGGGGCGCCGGGCGAGCGGGCTCCGGCTAGCGAGGGACCCGGGGCGAGCCCTCTCGGCTCGCGCGGCGGCCACCGGCACCCGCCGTCATCACATCGACCTGGCCCCGACTCCGCTGCGGAGCTCTCTGATGCGCAGCGGTCCGCCGCTGCCTGGAGCGAGCGGCGGGGTGTCGAGGCCGGCTCCCTCGCGGATGCCCTCGAGCAGCTCGAGGAGGGCTTCCTCGGCGGTCCGCCGTGGGACCCACCCGAGCTCGCGGCGGGCGCGGGTGATGTCCATGACCGGAACCGCGAGGGCCATGTCGAGCCATCCGGGCGGCGTCGGCTGAAGCCGAGCGGCCCACGAGGCCGACGCCGCGGCGCGAAGGACCCGAGACGGCACTCGGACGGGCCTCGCCCCGAGCAGGCGGCCGAGACGCGGTGGGTCGAGCACCGGCTCGGCGGCCACGTTGAACGCCCCTCGCGCCTCGCCGGTCGCAGCCAGGCGGTAGGCCTCGGCCACGTCGTGGGAGTGCACGGCCTGAAAGCGCAGCCGAGGTAGGTCGGGCACCACCGGGATGAGGCCGCGGCGCACGAGCCCGCGTGGAAGGAAGGGTCCGATGAAGAGTCGGCGGATGCCCGTAGCGGCGTCCCGGGAGAAGATGAGGCCGGGACGCAGCCGCACGACGCGCACGGCGGCCCCGTGCTCGGCTTCGAAAGCGTCGAGCAGTCGCTCGACCTCCGCCTTGTGGCGCGAGTAGAACGAGCTCGGCACGCCCCCGGTGGGCCAGTCCTCGCTCACCGCGCGATCCTTGGGCCCGGGCGAGTACGCGCCCACCGACGACGCATAGACGAGCGCGGGCACGCCCGCCTCGCCCACGGCGGAGAACACCCTCGCGCTTCCCTCGACGTTCGTAGCCCGCAGGACGGCCCCGTCGCGGGAGGGCTGGATCAGCCAGGCGAGGTGCACCACGGCGTCGGCTCCGCGGAAGTGGGCGACGAGGTCGTCGCGGCTCACATCGGCGGCGGCCCACGTGGTCTTCGGCACCTGGAGGCCCGGGCGGCGCCGGGCGAGGCCGAGGATGGAGCTCACGGCCGGGTCCGCGGCCAGAGCCCGGACCACGCTCGTCCCCACGTTGCCGGTCGCGCCGACCACCACCACGCGCATGCCGGAGAGGTACCCATCTCCCGTGACGCCGAAACAAAGTGGCGACAGCGTGATCCCAAGGGCCTTCCCGCGCATGTCTCAACCCTCGTTAGAATGACTTTATGGGCAGCGACCGCTGCGATCTTCTCTGCCTCGACCTTCCTCGCGCCGAGGGCCTCCGGGCCGCCCGTCTCGATCGCCCGGCGGCCGAGGAGGCGGCTGGGCGCGCCCGCGCCCTGGCCGACCCCACGCGGCTCACGCTCGCCGTGGCGCTGCGCGACGGCGGAGAGCTGTGCGTGTGCGACCTCGCCTGGGTGGCCGAACGGGCCGAGAACCTGGTCTCCCACCACCTGCGGGCACTCCGCGACGCCGGGCTCGCGCGCTCACGGCGCGAGCGCAGGGTCGTCTTCTACTCGCTGACCGAGACCGGGCGAGACCTCCTTCGCTCGGCCGTCGGGGAGCCGGCGAGCGCCACGGCGTGACCGTCGAGCTGCCCCAGGGGGGCCCGCGCACGGCGGCGATCCCGCGGCCGGAGTGGCTGCGCCTCGCCCGCCGGGCGAAGCTCCTCTCCTGGGCAAGCCTCGCCTACATGACGGCCGAGGGCGCCGTGGCCATCGCGGCCGGGATCATCGCCGCCTCTCCCGCGCTGATCGGCTTCGGCATCGACTCGGGGATCGAGGGCTTTGCCTCGCTCGTCATCGTCTGGCGCTTCACCGGCGCGCGGCTGCTCTCTGAGAGCGCCGAGCGCCGGGCGCAGGTCCTTGTGGCGATCCAGTTCTTCCTGCTCGCCCCCTACGTCGGCTACGAGTCACTCGGCGCCCTCCTCGCCGGTGAGCGCCCGGACGCGAGCTGGGTGGGAATCGGGCTCGCGATCACGAGCCTGATGCTCATGCCCGCCCTCGGCCGAGCCAAGGAGCGGATCGGCGAGCGCATGGGCTCGGTGGCCACCAAGGGGGAGGGCCGGCAGAACATGCTCTGTGCCTATCTCTCCGCCGGCCTCCTCGTGGGGCTCGCCGGCAACGCGGTGCTCGGCCTCTGGTGGCTCGACCCCGTGGCCGGCCTTCTGATCGCCGCGGTTGCGATCAAGGAAGGCGTCGAGTCGTGGCGCGGGGAGGGCTGCTGTGCGCCCGCGGGAACCGATGAGAGCTCCGCCTGCGGGGACGGCTGCCGTTCGTAGAAACGGTTGCGTCCGCCTACCGCCGCCGCGCGCTTGGCCGGTCGTCGACGGCCTCTCCCGGCGCCGGTCGCGGTGGGGCCACCTCAGGCCGCCGGGTGGCCTCCCCGCGCACGAGCTGGTAGGCGAGGCCGCCGAGGGCCGCCCCGATCAGCGGCCCGACCACGTAGATCCAGAAGCTCTCCCACTCCCGAGCGGCGAGCGCCGGCCCGAAGGAGCGCGCCGGGTTCATCGAGGCTCCGGTCACCGGGCCGCCGAAGAGCGCATCGAGGGCGACCGTGCCGCCGATGGCGAGCGCCGCCGCCGAGCCGACCGCGCGGGTGTCGGTGGCCACCGCCACGATCACGAACATGAGGACCGCGGTGAGCACGACCTCGTAGAGGAGCGCCGGACCGGCGCCCACGCTCGGCAACGTCGCGCCGAGGTCGGCTGGCCGGCTCGGCCAGGCGGCGAGGAGGACGAGCGCCCCCGCGGTCGCGCCCGCGAGCTGCGCGCCGACGTAGGCGAGCGCGTCGCGGGCCGGGAAGTGGCGGGTCAGGACGAAGGCGAGGGTCACCGCGGGGTTGATGTGTGCCCCCGATAGGTGCCCCGTCGCGTAGACCATGGCCATGATCACGAGCCCGAAGACGAGCGCGATCCCGACCGGCCCGAGGGCGCCGTCGGATTGAACGTCGGCGACGACCGCGCCGCAGCCGGCGAAGACGAGGAAGAAGGCGGCGAGCCCCTCGGCGAGGGCGCGGCGCCATAGGGTGAGTGAGCGGTCCAGGGCAGGGGGCCTCAGGCGCTCGCCGCGGCGGAATGTGCCTGCAGGCGCTCGCGCGCCTTGCGGTAGGCGATCGTCATGACGAAGCTCCGCACCGGCGCGTCGACGAACTCCGTGAGGGCCGCGTCGGCCGCCAGGCGGATCTCCGCGTCGGCGTGGGTGGCTCCGAACTCCTCGACCAGGTCGGGCAGGAGGCGCGCGAGGCGGAGCTCGTGGGCGGTGCGATCGGAGCGGATCGCCTCGACTCGGTTCTCGAGCAGATCCTGCACGCGCGTCTCGATGGCGTCGCGGATCACCCGGACCTCCTCGAGCGAGCGCTCGGCGGGGTCGGGCATGTCCCAGTCCTCGACTGGGGCAGGAACGAACGGGCACCGGCCCCCGCAGGCCAGGGTGATCGCCCAGTCGGCGTGGAGCTGCATCTCGGGGCTCAGCTTCTTCGGCCGCCGCCCCGACAGGTCGATCCCCACCTCCCGCATGGCCTCGATCACGTTCGGCCAGACCGCCTCGGCCGGGTCCTGGCCGGCCGACTCGGCCCGAATGTCCGGCGGCGAGTGGCGGGCGAAAAGGCCTCGGCCATCTGCGAGCGCCCGGCGTTGTGGGTGCAGACGAACAGCACGTACCTCATTTGGTCTCCTCCCTAGGCTGCGGTCACGAGCTTCTCGGCGTACTCGCCGGGCAGGCCCGCGGCGGCCACCTCGCGGGCCACCGCGGCGGCGTCGTAGGGGACGCGCTCGATCGAGGCGCTCACCCGACCGCCCTGGTCGAGCTCGAGCAGGGCGAACCCCGCCCGCGGGTCCCCGTCCTTGGGCTTGCCGACCGAGCCGCAGTTGACGAAGAGGACGCCGCCGTACTCGTGCATCCACGGCCGGTGGGTGTGGCCGAAGACGAGCACGTCGCAGCCGGCGCCTCGGGCGATCCGCTCGAAGGTCCGCGCCGGCTTGCCCTCGAAGAGGTACTCGTTGACCTTGCGCGGCGAGCCGTGGACGAGCCGCACCCGCTTCTCCCCCATCTCGAAGCGGAGGTCGAAGGGCAGCCCGCGCATGAAGGCCTTGGCCTCGTCGCTCGTGTGGGCGAGCGTCCAGTCCACCGAGCGGCGGCCGAGCTCGCGGTCGTGGGCGTCGGGGTAGGCGCAGCCGCAGTCCTCCTGGTCGCGGGCGATGGCCCAGTCGTAGTTGCCGTAGATCGTCGGGATCCCGCGCTCCTCGACGAGCGCGCAGACTTCGTTCGGGTGCGGGCCGTAGCCGACGAGGTCGCCGCCGCAGTAGAGGGCGTCGACGTCGATCGCGCGGATGGCTTCGAGGCTGGCTCGAGGGCGGGGAGGTTGGCGTGGATGTCGGTGATGACCGCGACGCGCACAGTGGGGGTTCCCGCGTGGGTTGAGGGGGGGCTCAGCCGCCCTCACCGCGCTTGAGGCGCGCCATCCTACTCATTGACAGCTCCCACTTCAATCGATATACGTAGATTGATGGCGGTCGATCTGGAGCTCACGCCCAAGCAGAAGCGCCTTCCCGGCGAGCCGTGCTGCGAGCCTGTCGCCTACCCCGAGGTCGAGCGCCGGGTGGCCGAGCGGATGGCGACGGTGGCGAAGGCCCTCGGGGACCCAATCCGCCTGCAGCTCGTCGACGTGCTGAGAAGGCACGCGGGCAAGGTCTGCGTGTGCGAGCTGACCCCGCTGTTCGACGTCGCCCAGCCGACCGTCTCTCACCACCTCAAGGTCCTGCGCCAGGCAGGCATCGTCGACTCCGAGCGCGAGGGGCTGTGGGCCTACTACTACGTTCGCGCCGACGCGCTTGAAGAGCTCGCCCACTGGCTGAGCCGCTGACGCTCCTCGCAGTGAGAACCCACCGAAACGCGCCGATGTGGAGAATGGGGGGGTCGAGCGAACCAGGAGGTGCCGAGTGACCCAGGACGCGCGCGAGATCCACAGCTACCTCGAGGGGGTGGACTATCCGGCCACGAAGGACGAGCTGATCACGACCGCCGAGGCCAACGACGCGCCCGACGAGGTGATCGCCCGGCTTCAGGCCACCAGCGGCGAGCAGTTCGAGGACCCGGAGGAGCTCACGGTGGCGATCGGCGACGCCTGACGGTCTCCCGCTCGGGATCGCCCCGGACAACCGTCCCGCGAGCTCGGTCGGCGTGGTCATCGCCACGCGCGACCGCCCGGAGGCGCTGACCCACACGGTCGAGCGCCTCACCGACCTCGATGAGCGCCCGCCCGTGGTGGTGGTCGACAACGCCTCGGAGCGTGCCGGGACGAGGCGGGCCATGGCGCAACTCGAGGCGCGTCCCGGCGTCGAGGTCCTGCGCCTCGAGACCAACCGTGGCGGTGCGGCGCGCACGGCCGGCGCCGAGCTGCTCCTGACGCCCTACGTGGCCTTCGCCGACGACGACTCGTGGTGGGCCCACGGCGCGCTTGCCGGGGCGGTCGCGATTCTCGAGGCCCACCCGCGGCTCGGCCTGGTGGCCGGGCGGGTGCTCGTGGGGCCCGAGGAAAGCGAGGATCCGGTCAACGAGGCGATGGCCAGAAGCCCGCTCCCGCCCGACGGCGAGGCCCCGGGACCGCGCGTGCTCGGCTTCGTGGCGTGCGGGGCGGTGGTCCGGCGGGCGGCCTACCTCGCCGTGGGCGGCTTCCATCCCGCCTACGGAATCGGCGGAGAGGAGGAGCTCCTCGCCCTCGACCTGTCGACCGCCGGCTGGGGGCTGAGCTACGTCGAGACGGTCGTGGCCCACCACCATCCCTCCGCCAGTCGCGACCTGGCGGCGCGCCGTCGCGGGCAGCTCCGAAACGCCCTCTGGACGGCCTGGCTGCGGCGCTCACCCCGAGCCGCGATACGGCGCACCCGCGAGATCCTCCGGGCCGCCGGACCATCGCTCGAGGCCGTGGGCGGGGCGGTCGACGCCCTCCGGGGGCTCCGGTGGGTGGCGGCCGAGCGCCGGCCGGTGGCGGCCGAGCTCGAGGCGGACCTTCGTCGGCTCGAGGGCTGAAGCTCGCCCAGCACCTCGAGCGTGCGGAAGTTGCGCCGGGGTCACCATATCTTCTCCAGGCGGTCACCTCATCTTCACAGCCTTCGCCTCGCCGAAGCGTTGAATGGAAGCCGACCGTGGCCCATCCCTTCCCCACCCCCGCGCCCAGACCGGAGGGCACCTCGCTCGGCAACCTCGAGATCCGGCCGGCCGAGTACGAGGTGCTCGTGGACGGCCGACGCGCGGGGCTCACCGTCCGTGAGTTCCAGATCTTCGCGGTGCTCGCCGCGCGGCTCGACCGCGTCGTGAGTCGCGAGGAGGTCTACTCGCAGGTCTGGGGCGGACCGATGGCGCGGCGCGACCGCTCGGTGGACGTCTTCGTCCGGAAGCTCCGAAGCAAGCTCGGTGCCATCTCCCCGGACCACACCTACATCCACACCCATTTCGGGGTCGGATACCGGCTCTCGCCCGAGCCCGCCTGAGCGGCCAACGCCACCTCGCGTTCACACCTCTTTATCCAAGGTTTATCCAGGCGGCAACGACTCCTTCACTCGCACGGCGCGTGACACGGGCACGCTAGGCCGTGCTCGGGCCGGCACCGCCTCGCCCGCCGCTGTTCTGTTTCCTCGAAAGGAGTCCCACAGTGCGCCGAACCCGCGCTCTCATTCCCATGGCTGCCGTAGGTGTCGCGCTCGCGGCCCCGGCCGTCTCGCAGGCCGCGACAGTCACGTTGAGCGGCTCGACCACGATCTACCCGCTCGCCGTCGACCTGGCCCGCGCCTACAACCGCCGCACCGGAACGAACTTCCGGATCCTGCAGGGCGGCTCGGACATCGGCGTCTCGGACGTCGGCGCCGGTCGCGTCTCGCTCGGCATGTCCTCCCGCGACCCGCGCCGCGGCGATCCGGGCGGCATCACCTTCTACCGCATCGCTCGTGACGGCATCTGCGTCATCACCAACAAGTCCAACCCGGTCCGCAACCTCTCGCGGGCGCAGGTCCAGGGCCTCTACACCGGTTCGATCACGAACTTCAGTGAGGTCGGCGGGGCCGCTCGCACCGCCAACCCGATCGCCCGCACCGCGCCGTCGGGCACGCAGGACGCCTTCCAGGCGCTGTTCCTCAACCCGATCCGTCAGAGCTCCTCGGTGCGCCTGGTGGCCTCGAGCGGCCTCGTGCAGCGTGCGGTGGCCGCCGACCCGGGCGGCGTCGGTTACGTGTCGCTCGCCTTCACCCGCGGCGTGAACGCGGTCGCCTACAACGGGGTGGCATGCACGCTGCGGGGCACGAAGTCCGGCACCTACCCCGGCTCCCGCAACCTCTACTTCGTGGCCCGCGGGCGCGCGAAGGGTGCGGCGGCCAGGTTCGTGTCCTTCGCTCGAAGCCGCGCCGCGTCGAAGATCGTGGCGCGCAACTACGTGCCGCTGCGCTAGTGGCCCACGCAGCTCCAACAGCGGGGGCGGCCCAGCGCCGCCCCCGCTCAGGCGGATGGTCCGACAAGCGCGTCGAGCAGATGCTCGGCGCGCTGTCGGTCCTGATCCTCGTCCTCATCGCGGGGCTGGTGGTCTATGTCTTCCGGGAAGCGCTCCCGTCCTTCCGGGCCAACGGCCTCTCGTGGTTCGGCTACCCGAGCGGCGGGCTCACGGCCGACCAACAGCTCGAGGCCATCTTCAACTCGCCGGCCGAGGCTCCCCTCTATGACTTCGGGGCCTTCGCCATCCTCTGGGGCACCTTCCTCTCGACCGTGGGAGCGCTGATCGTCGCCCTCGTGGTCTCCGTGCTCGCCGCCGTGTTCATAGTCGAGTTCGCCCCTGCTCCGCTGCGCGCCGTGCTCGAGCGCGTGGTGCGCCTGCTCGGCGCCGTGCCGTCGGTGATCTACGGGCTCATCGGCATCCTGGTGATCGTCCCCTTCGTGAGCCGGACCCTGATCTCCGAGGACCTCCGCCGCACGGTGCTCGGGGTGATCCAGCTCGAGGGCTCGAGCCTCCTCGTGGCCATCCTCATCCTCGCCGTGATGATCGTCCCGATCATGGTGGCCATCATCGTGGACGCCCTCCGCTCGATCCCCCGTGCCTGGACGGAGGGCGCCGCCGCGCTGGGGGTCAACCGCTGGCGCGTGGCCTGGACCATCACCGTGCGCGCCGC
>JBPCRE010000081.1:0-6357 GCA_050997195.1 Thermoleophilaceae bacterium | reverse complement strand
TCGTGCGCTCGTCGTTGCCGGTGTAGGTGATGACCAGGCGGTCGGTCGCCGCCAGCAGCGCGTCGAGGAGCATCTGGCGGTCCTCGGTGCGGGGGTCGCGGTCGCCGACGTGCGCGTCGTCCAGGGTGAGGTCGTCGCCGTCGCGCGGCGCCTTGCGCGGAAAGACCCCGTCGTCCATGCCGAGCAGGCAGACGACCCGGTGCGGGACGGAGCGCATCGGGACGAGCGTGCAGATGGTCAGGTGGCCGGTGCGGAAGTTCGCACGCGTGGGGCGCCCCTGGAGGCGCTCGGCCAGCAGCGCGCGGACCTCCGGGAGGGCGAGGCTCGTCGTGTGCACCTGGCCGCCCACCGTGGCCTCGGTCACGACGGCGTCGAGCAACCGCTGGAGCTCCGAGCGCTGCCAGGCCTCGCCCGGGGTCGTGTGCGTGAGAGAGCCGGCGGCCGCGGCGATCGCGGCGGCCCACGCGTCGATCGTCTTCGGCGTGCTCAGCGCGTCCAGCGACGCCCGCAGCCGGTCGACGAACTCGGCGAAGCGCCCGGCCACCTCGATCGAGCCGCTCTCCACGTCGTCGAGCGGCAGGACGCCCTCGAACAGCCGCTGGCCGTCCTCGCTCATGGTGACGCCCACGAGGACGCGGTCGAGGCCCGCGCGCCAGGTGCCGGCCGCCAGGTTGTCGAGCTTGTACGGGGTCCGATGGTCCGCGTCGAGGCCCCAGCGGATGCCGCTCCCGGCCACCCAGGACTGAATGCGGGCGAGGTCGTCGTCGTCGAATCGGAAGCGCCGCCGGACCGGCTCCCGCCCCGCCAGGTCGAGCACCTGGGACGCCGTCAGCCGCTGCTCGGCGAGGTCGATGAGCTGCGCCACGACGCCGAGCACCGGGTTCGTCTGGCGCAGGGCCCGGTCGGCGAGCCGGACGCGCAAGTCGGGCGGGCCGGCTTCGGCGGAAGGGATGTCGGAGTCGTCGTCCTCGTCGGACACCTCCCCCGCTCCGAAGGTGGCCTGGATCAGCGGCGCGAAGGTCTCGATGTCCGGGCACATGACGATCACGTCGCGCGGCTCCATGCTCGGGTCCGCCTCGAGGAGGTGGAGGATCGCGTCGCGGATGACCTCGACCTGGCGGGCCCGGCCGTGACAGGAGTGGACCTGCACGCTGCGGTCGCCCGGGTCGAGGGGCGGGCGGGCGTCGTCCTGGCCGGGCAGCGGGGGGCCGGGAGGTGAGCGGTCCGCGCGCACGTCGGCCTGGAGGCGCGCGAGGAGCGTGTTGCCGTGGTGCTCGACCGGGCGGTGGTCGTCGACGTAGTCCCCGGCCGCGCCGACGACGAGCTGCAGCTCGCGCGAATCCTGCCCCCAGGAGGCCAGCAGGCGGTGGTCCGGGAGGGTCGCCGTCGGATCGTCGCGACGGCGTGTGACCGGCGGACCGTGCTGCGTCGCCTCGGCCACGCGCTCCCACAGCGCCGGGGACGGATGGAGCAGGAAGAGGTGCACGTCGCGGCCGGCGGACAGCGCACGGAGGACCTGGAGGTGGCCGGCGGGGAGGCGCGTCAGGCCGAACAGCGAGATGCGCGGCGGGAGATCGACGAGGTCGGGCTCCTCGCGCAGGAGCGCGCACGCGTCCTCGAGCCGCTCGGCCGGTCCCGGCTGGCCGATGCGGTCGTTCAGCCGTCGCCAGAGCTCGGCCTGCCAGACGGCGCCGGGCGGGAGCGCTTCCCCCGCCCCGTCGGTGTCGCGGCCACTGGCCCAGGCGCGGACCATCTCGGGGCGGAGCAGCGCGTAGCGGTCGAAGCGCTCGGCGAGCTGCCGAACGGCGCTGTACCGGCGCGCTCGCCCGTTTCCCTCCGCCGTCTCCTCGGCTTGCGCCAGGTGCGCGGCCAGGCTGTGGAGCCACGGCTCGGACAGGCACGCGTCGACGACCTCGAGCAGCGGCCACACGGCCCGCTCGGGAAGCCACCCGTCCTCGTCGGGGTCGATCCCCGACGCCACCCCTGCGGCGGCGCTCACCACGCGGCGCGGCGACGGGAAGTCAACGTTCGCGCAGATCCCGTCGGAGCGCCCCGGAGTCGTGCCGAGGCCTTCGGACATCCGCTGCGTGAGCCAGCGCTCCATGCCGCGGGTCGGCACGGCGATGACCTCCGGCGCGAACGGGTCCGCGGCGGGCTCGGCGAGGAGCGCGCGCAGCGCCTCGATCAGGCCATCGGCCCGTTCAGCTCGGTGGATGTAGAGCATGCAGAGGGGGTCGGTGTCTCGAGCCGCCGGATCCTTTCGGTGCGACACGCCACCGTACGTGTCGGCTTCGGTGGCCGCGATCTGACGTCGGCGAGGAAGCCCTTCGTCATCCTCCCGACCCCGAGCGGTCACCGCCGTCAGACCTGGCCCTGAAGTGCGCTGCCGCCGGGCCCTTCAGTGGGGGCGGTGGACGTCGCGTCGGTGCTCGATGCGCAGCACGATGACCTCGGGTGGCTCGTCTCGTATGCGGTAGAGCACACGGTAGGTGCCGCGTCGGGCGGATCAGACCCCGGCAAGGTCGCCGCGGAGCCGCTTGCCGACCCGCCGTGGCTGTTGCACGAGCGGAGTCGTGAGGAACTCGACCACCGCCCCGGCAACCGCCTCGGGCAGGACGTCGGTCAGTGCTCTGCGGCCCGGCGGGGTGAGGACGAGTTCGTACTCCTCGCCGTTGCTCAACGACGCAGGTCGCGCACGGCCGCGATGCCGCGCAGCACGTCGCCGCGCGCGTATGCAACATCAGCCTCGCGGATGTCGGCCAGAGCGCTGGCGTCGCTGACGGCGGACACGGTCTCCTCGAGCTGCGCGAGGTCCTCCGGACTGATCAGCACCGCGGCTTCGCGGCCGTTGCGCATGATGCTGACCCGCTCGTGATGATGCTCGACGCGATCGAGCAGGCCGGCCCAGAGGCGCTCCCGCGGCGCCGTCGCCGGATCGGAGGCCTCCCGCAGGCTTCGCAGCAGCTCTGCCCCGGCCTGGCGCATGTAGGCGAGGTAGAGGCCCTCCTTGGAGCCGAAGTAGCTGTAGAGCATCGGCTTGGTCACGCCCACGCCCTCGGCGATCTCGTCCATCGAGGCGCCGTGATAGCCCTCGACGGCGAAGACGCGCCCGGCCACCTCGAGCATCTGCTGCTCCCGGATCGGCCGGGGAACCTTCCGGCGGCGGGGCGGCGGGGCACTCTCGCCGTGCTCCGGTGGCGCGAGCCTCTCCATCCGGGGGCCCATCGTAGTCGCCTGCGCTCGCGCGCCGCGAGGGCATCGTGGGCCCGCGTCTAGGAGACGCCGACCGCCGAGTCCGTGGGCGCCGACTCGGCGCGCACCGCCGGCTGAGCGCCGCGCTGCACCGGCCGGCGGAAGCGCAGGTACTCCGCGAGGTAGTACGAGCCGACGACGAGCAGGGCCGTGAGCACCTGGATGGCGATGCCCTCGTAGGTCGGGTACACCTCGAACCACGCGCCGAGCCAGGGCGGGATGCCGAAGGGCAGGTCGTGGCGGGGAAGCCATCCAAGATCCTGGAAGGTGGCCGCGGTGCCGCCGATCATGACCACGAGGACCACGCCGATGAGCACGCCGGTGAGCACGAGCATGCGCCGGTAGGGCAGCCTGCGGTGGAGGGCGAAGGTCAGGACGCCCACGAGCGCCGTCCCGAGCAGGCCGAAGCCGACGCCTTCGAGCACGACTGCGGTGCCCTGCTGGAGCTCGAGGGTCTGGAGGAAGAGCACCACCTCGAAGCCCTCCCGGAAGACGCTGGTGAAGCCGAGGACCACGAGCCCGATGGTGGCTCCGACGCCGCTCGAGGCCAGCAGCCGACGACGCTGGCGGTGGTGGCGGGCGATCCATCCCGTCCAGTACACGTTGTGCACGAACCAGTTGAGCACCACGAGCAGCACGACGATGGCCACGAAGCCCGTGATGGCCTCGAGCCGCGGCCCGAGCGGCGAGGCCACGTCGAGCACCGCCTGGACGACGAACCACGTGGCCACCGTGGCCACCGAGGCCGCGAGCACTCCGACCACCATGGGGCGCCGCCGGCGGCGGTTGGCGCCGAGCAGGCTGGCGGTGACCGCGGCGAAGATGAGCACTGCCTCGAGGCCCTCGCGGAAGACGATGATCGCCGAGTTCAGCACCACCGTGCCCACGCTCTGGGGGCCGCGGACCTCGGTAGGATCGACCGGTCCGGTGTCCGCCGTCGCCATGAGGTAGACGAGGAAGGCCACAAGGGCGAGTCCGGCCACGTACCACGCGAGGCGCCGACGGGGGCTCGAGGGGCGAGAGGTGATCACGGTTAGGGCACCCTAACAAACACGTACGTCCAAGGTCGGGTACCGGCGCTGATCGGGCGTGCGGTGCGCGCGCCGCCGCCCGTGGGATCATGCGCGCCGTTCCCGACCGGCGAGGACAGACCCCGATGACCAAGGCGCGGCGTTGACGACGTTTCTCGTGGTGCTCGCGGTGTTCGGCGTCGCGCTGCTCGCGCTGCTCGTGCGCGACCTTCTGCAACGCCATCACTCGTTGCTTCGCACCTACCCGGTCCTCGGGCACATGCGGTGGATCCTCGAGAAGATCGGCCCCGAGCTGCGCCAGTACTGGGTCATGTCCGACAAGGCGGAGCGGCCCTTCAACCGGACGCAGCGCTCATGGGTCTACGAGTCGGCCAAGGGCGAGCAGAACACCTTCGGCTTCGGGACCGAGAACGACCTCGAGCAGACCTCGAGCTACCTCATCGTCAAGCACGCGCCCTTCCCCCACCCCGCGCCCGCGGCTGGGCAGGTCACCGGGCCGCCGCACTACCACGCGCCGTCGGCCAAGGTCCTCGGCGGGCACCGCAAGCGGCGCCACGCCTTCCGCCCATCCTCGGTGGTCAACGTCTCGGGCATGAGCTACGGCGCCCTGTCGGGAGCCGCCGTCACCGCGATCAACCGCGGCGTCAAGGAGGCCGGCTGCCTGCAGAACACCGGCGAGGGCGGCCTCTCCCCGTTCCACCAGCACGGCGGCGAGCTGATCTACCAGATCGGGACCGGCTACTTCGGCTGCCGCGACGACGACGGCGGCTTCAGCCTCTCCGAGCTCGAGGCCCGCATCGCCGAGGCACCGGTGCGGGCGCTCGAGATCAAGCTCAGCCAGGGGGCGAAGCCGGGCCTCGGCGGCCTGCTCCCGGGGGCCAAGGTGACGGAGGAGATCGCGAAGGTGCGCAAGGTCCCCGCCGGGCGGGACTGCGTCTCCCCCACGCGCCACTCGGCGTTCGGAAGCATCGACGAGATGCTCGACTTCGTCGAGATGCTGGCGGACGAGACGGGCCTTCCGGTGGGCATCAAGTCCGCGGTGGGAGAGGAGCAGATCTGGGGTGAGCTCGCCCACCTCATGGCCGAGACCGGCCGCGGCGTGGACTTCGTGACCATCGACGGCGGCGAGGGCGGCACCGGCGCGGCGCCCATGGTCTTCACCGACCACGTGGCCATGCCGTTCAAGCTGGGCTGCGCGCGGGTCTACTCCGCGTTCGCGCGCGAGGGCATCGCCGAACGGGTGACGTTCATCGGCTCCGGCAAGCTCGGCTTTCCCGAGGAGGCCCTGTTCGCCTTCGCGCTCGGGTGCGACATGGTGAACGTGGCCCGGGAGGCCATGCTCGCCATCGGCTGCATCCAGGCGCAGATCTGCCACACCGGTCGCTGCCCGGTCGGCGTCGCGACGCAGTCGAAGTGGCTCAGTCGCGGCCTCGACCCCAGCTCGAAGTCCGCGCGCCTCGCGGGCTACATCATCGCCCTTCGGGCCGAGATCCTCTCCCTCTCGCGAGCGTGCGGGGTGGCCCATCCGGCGCTCGTCGGCCCCGACCACCTCGAGATCCTCGACACCCACTTCTCCACCCGGGGCCTGCGGGAGACCTTCGCCTACGAGGACGGCTGGGGCGTCCACGAGCTCGGCGACGTCGAGGGGCTCCTCGAGGCCATGGACGAGGACCTCTCCGAGGAGCGGCGCACGGAGGCCTCGGCGCACGGGGTCACACCGTTTCCCGAGGTCTGACCGGGGTGCGCGAATCGGAGACGACGTCGGCCGGCGCTCCCCTGCTCGGCTCGCCCGGAGCGTCGCTGGACCGGGCGCTCACCAGGGTGAGCGATGCCCCCCTGCGGCACGGCAACCGGCTGGCGCTGCTCAAGAACGGGCCACAGGCCTACGACGAATGGCTGGACGAGATCGAGCGCGCCGAGCGGTGGGTCCACCTCGAGAACTACCTCTTCAAAGCCAACGGCGTCGGCCGCCGCTTCGCCGAGGCGCTCAAGGCGAAGGCGCAGGAGGGCGTGCCCGTCCGGGTCCTCTACGACTGGTGGGGGTCGATGGCCACGCCGTGGTCGTTGTGGAGCG
>JBPCRE010000034.1:0-8360 GCA_050997195.1 Thermoleophilaceae bacterium | reverse complement strand
ACGTTGCAGGTGAGCCCGCGCGCCCGGGCGAGCGTCTTCGTGATGCTCGCCACCGCCGCGCAGCTCGCGGCCCTCGAGCGCACGGAGCCGAACTACGAGCTCCTGCGCCTCGAGGACGTCCGGCTCGCGGTTGCGTCTCAATCGCCGCGGGCAGAGGTGCTCGCCTTTCTCTCACGGCACGGCTGCCTGAACGTGGACGGGACCGAGGTCGCGCTCGAGGCGGTGCCGGTGGCCGGACGGCGCCTGGGGGAGATGAGTGCGCTCGGGGTCCTGCGCCACGTGGCCGCCCGTTTCGGGGAGGAGGAGGATCTCGATCGCTTCATCCCCCAGACGGCGCGCGACCCGGCGCTGGCCGCGCGCCGTACGGCGGCGCTGCGAGCCGGCGCCCACGCCTACCGCGGCGCCGGCGTGGGGCGGAGCGCCGCCAGTGTCGGGCGCAGGTGAGATGGCAGGGCTGACGTTCCGGGCGGGCCGCGCGTGACCACGGTTACAATGTAACCACGGTCACGCGCAGAGAATGGAAGCGATGTCGGCGTTGCCACGAAACTGGCTGTTATTGACGTACCGGGCGCGCCGGGATCCGTCGCGCCACCGGGTGTCGGTGTGGCGCCAACTGAAGGCGGCCGGCGGGCTGTACCTGCAGGACTCGGTGTGTGCGCTGCCGGACACCGCCGAGCACCGGGCACTGTTCGAGCGGCTCGCCGTGGAGGTGCGCGACAACGACGGGCAGGCCCTGGTGCTGGTAGCCCACGGGCTCGCCGACACCGACGAGCACTCGGTGATCGAGCGGTTCAACGCCGAGCGAGACCGCGACTACGCCGAGATCACCGAGCAGTGCGCGGTGCTGATGGACGAGTTCGAGCGGGAGAGAACGCGCGGACGGTTCACCTACGCCGAGCTCGAGGACACCGAGGGCAACCTGGACCGGCTGCGTCGGTGGATCGAGCGCGTCGGCGATCGGGACTTCTTCGCTTCTCCCGGCGCGGCTGAGGCGCACGCAGCACTGGCCGCCTGCGGGCAGGAGCACGACCGCTTCACCGCCGACGTCCTGGCCCACAGCGAGATCGCCGGTGACGACGACCGTCTCTGACCGAGGAAGGCGCTGCCCTACATGCTGCTGTCCATCGGCCTGATCGTTTTCGGCCTCGTCATCGTCGTCTTCTTCTCCGAGCAACTCGTGAAGGGGACGGTCGGCTTCGCCCGCGGTCTGGGAGCCTCGGCATTCCTGGTCAGCGTGATCTTCCTCGGGTTCGATCCCGAGAACCTCGCGGTCGGCGCCGTCGGATCGTTCGAGGGCGCCACCGGCATCGCCCTGGGCACGATCATCGGATCGGCGATGGTGGCGGTTGCCCTCGCCCTCGGGATCGCGGCGCTGGTCGCCCCGATGCGGTTCGGGCAGGTGTCGAGCAAGGTCGTCGCGGTCCCCGTCATGGCCACCCTGCTGCTCGGCGGGCTGGCCCTGGACGGGCGCCTGTCCCGGATCGACGGGGGGATCCTGCTCGCCTCGTACGCGGCTGCGGTGCTGTACCTGATCTGGCTCGCCCGTCGCGGCGAGGCCGTCGAGGCCTCCGGGGAGGTCGGCAAGGAGCTCGGTAAGGCCGAGGGGCTCGGCACGGCGAGGTCGGCGGCCACCGTCGTGGTGTCCCTGCTGTTCATCATCGCCGGCAGCGAGCTCCTCGTGACCGGCGTCCGCGACGTGATCAACCGGTTCGGGGTCTCCGAGACCGCGATCGGCATGACCGTCGTCGCCCTCGCCATCAGCCTCGAGGAAGTCGCCCGGGCGGTCCCGGCGGCCAGGGCCGGGCACGCCGAGGTGGTCTACGGCAACGTCGCCGGCTCCATCCTCGCCTTCTTCCTGTTCAACGCCGGCGTCATCGCGCTGGTCAATCCTCTGGAGGTCGGGACCTCGACGCTGCAGTTCTACCTGCCCGCGGCCGCCGGCGTGGTCGTGCTCGTCTCCGCGCTCCTGCTGACCCGGCGACTGCCGCGCTGGGCCGGCGCCCTGCTCGTGGCCGCCTACCTCGCCTTCGCCGCCGGCGGCTACCTGCTCTACGACACCCAACCCGCCAGTACGTGAGCACAAGCACCGCGGCCGCGGACGCTCACCCGACGCTGCCGGCCGCCTGCGGTGGGCGACGCCACGCGGACCCCGACCGAGCAGAAGCATGAGGGGAGGACGGGCGGCGGCAAACAGCGACCTCGGCGGTGTCGCGGGATGGGTCGTCGACGTCATCGACAGCATCGGCGAGGTCGGGGTGGGTGCGCTGATCGCGCTGGAGAACATCTTCCCGCCGATCCCGTCCGAGGTGATCCTTCCCTTCGCCGGTTTCAGCGCCTCCCGAGGGGACCTCAACCCCGTGCTGGCCTGGGCGGCCGCCACCATCGGCGCCCTTCTCGGCGCCTACGTCCTGTACGCAGTCGGGGCGCTGGTCGGCCACGACCGCGTCCACGAGCTGGCCGACAAGCGGTGGTTCGTGCTGTTCAGCCAGTCGGATCTGGCGCGCGGTGAACGGTTCTTCGACGACCACGGCGGCAAGGTGGTGCTACTGGGCCGCTGCGTCCCCTTTGTGCGCTCGGTCGTGTCAGTACCTGCCGGCTTCGCCCGGATGACGCTGTGGCGCTTCACAGCGCTGACCGCGATCGGCAGCGGCGTGTGGAACGCCATCTTCATCTACGCGGGCTACCGGCTCGGCGACCGCTGGGACCAGGTGCAGCAGTACCTGCAGCCCATCGGCTACGCCGTAGTCGCCGCACTGCTCGCCGGGGTGGCCTTCCTCGTGGTGAGACAACTCCGTCGCTGAACAGCTGACCTGACCGTCGGCCGCCCGTGGAGCGGCTCCGGACACTGGTTTCGGATGGAAGGACGCGCCCGCAGGCGGATCCCCTTGCGGCGCTGAGCGCCCGCGGCGGCCCTGCCATCGCACCTGCGCCCGACAGTCAGGCGAGCGCTGTCTCCGGATGCGCGGTCGGGCGCATCGCCCTCGTGAGGCCGAGCCCGCTACCGCCCGACCCCGGACGCCGCGGGCTCCCGCACGGCGGGGCGCCCGTCGGACACGGGGGGCGAACCCGCCGCTGCCTCTAAACGCCCACCAAGGCCCCCAGCGAGGCGGCCACGACCACCGGACGCGGCTCCTCGTCGCGCTCGGCCTCCTCCGCGCTGGTGGCGCCGGTGAGCACCAGCGCGGCGTCGAGCCCGGCGCGCTCGGCGGCGGCCACGTCGGCGTCCAGGCGATCCCCCACGGCCAGCACGCGCCCCGGCTCCAGGCGGTCGAGGGCGATGTGGAAGAGGCCGGGCTCCGGTTTGCCCACGATCTCCGCACGGCGGTCGGTGGCGTACTCCACGGCGGCGAGGATGGCGCCGGTGCCGGGCCAGAGGCCGTCGGGCATCGGGTAGGTGGAGTCGCGGCCCGTGGCGATGAAGTCCGCTCCCGCCCGAACCGACAGGGTGGCGCTGCGGAGGTCGGCGTAGGAGAGCTCGTCGGGGCCCGCGACGATGACCACGTCGGCGCGATCGGCCTCGGGGCGCCCGTTCACCAGGACGAGGCCGGCGTCCGCCACGTGGCGGCGAAACGCCTCGGTGCCGATCACGAAGGCCCCGCGGCCCGGGAGCGTCTGCGCCAGCAGGTGCTGCACGGCGGCCCCGACGCTCACCACGTCGGCCACCGCCGCCCGCACCCCGAGGCGCCAGAGCTTCTGCACGTAGTCCTCGACCGCGTGGCGCGAGTCGTTGGTCACGAACACCACCCCCTTCCCCTCCGTCCGGAGCGCCTCGATCGCCTCGGGCGCCCCGGGGGTGGCCTCTTCACCCACGTACACGCAGCCGTCGAGATCGAGGATGAGCGCGTCGTAGCCGGCGACGAGCGAGGACAGAGCCACGACGCGAGCATGGCACGGACGCCCAGAGCGAGCGGGGCGCCCGGGTGACCCCGCGCGACGGTTAGTCTCCGCGCCGTGCGGGCCTCCCTCACCTCGTTCCTCGTGGCCGCGCTCGTCCTCGCGGTGTCCGCCTGCGGTGGGGGGGAGAGCCCGCCGCCGCCTCCTCCGAGCGCCGCCCAACCGACGCCCGCACCCACGCCCTCCGCGCGCTCGGGCGCCGAGGAGGACTGCGAGCGCGCCGAGGCTCCCGAGCCGAAGGAGGACGGCGACCTCGAGGCACCCGAGGATCGCCTCGACGCCGACACAACCTACGAGGCCACGGTGAAGACCAACTGCGGCGAGTTCACCTTCGAGCTCGACCTGAAGGCCGCGCCGAAGGCGAGCGCCTCGTTCGTGGCTCTCGCCGAGGACGACTTCTACGAGGACACCGTCTTCCACCGGATCGCCCCCGGCTTCGTGATCCAGGGCGGCGATCCCAAGGGCGACGGCACCGGAGGCCCGGGCTACAAGACCAAGGACACCCCGCCGGCCGACGCGCGCTACACCAAGGGCGTGGTGGCCATGGCCAAGGGCCCCGACGAGGATCCCGGCACGGCCGGCAGCCAGTTCTTCGTGGTCACCGGCGACGACGTCGGGCTCCCGGCCGAGTACGCGGTGCTCGGCAAGGTCACCGACGGGCTCGACGTGGTCGAGCGGATCGGCAAGCTCGGCGACCCCGCCGAGCAGCCCACCGAGACCGTGGTCGTCGAGGACGTCTCGATCGAGGAGCAGTGAGGGGCGCGCCGCAGGGGCGGCCCGCACGGGCGGAATATCCTTGACCCCATGATCCTCGACGTATCGCAGAACGACTTCCCGGCGCGGGTGATCGCGCGCTCGAGCGAGGTACCCGTGGT
This sequence comes from Thermoleophilaceae bacterium, assembly GCA_050997195.1. Classification (GTDB taxonomy): domain Bacteria; phylum Actinomycetota; class Thermoleophilia; order Solirubrobacterales; family Thermoleophilaceae; genus JACCZP01. Next base: position 3,591 of record JBPCRE010000034.1, on the reverse strand, counting down.
CGTCGACTTCTGGGCTGCCTGGTGCGGGCCCTGCCGCCAGCTCACCCCGGCACTCGAGAAGGCCGCCAGCGCCCGCGAGGGCAAGGTGGATCTCGCGAAGGTCGACGTCGACCAGAATCAGGGCCTCGCCCAGACGTACCAGGTGCAGGGCATCCCGGCGGTCAAGGCCTTTCGGGACGGCCAGGTGGCCAGCGAGTTCACCGGCGCGCAGCCACCCGCCGAGGTCGAGCGCTTCTTCGACGCGCTCGTGCCCTCGGAGGCCGAGGAGGTCACCGAGCAGGCCGTGACCGCGGGCGACGAGGCCGGCCTGCGGCGGGCGCTCGAGCTCGATCCCCGCCGGGACGAGGCCGCCCGCGCGCTGGCCCGCATCCTCATCGCGCGCGGGGACACCGAGGAGGCCCTCGCGGTGCTTGAGCCCTTCCCCGGCGACTTCGAGGCCGCCGGGCTCGCCGCCCGGGCGCGCCTCTCGATGAACGGCCGCGGGCTGGCTCCCGCGTTCGAGTCCCTCGACGCCGGCGACCACGCCACCGGGCTCGAGCGCCTGCAGGAGGCCTTTGCCGCGGCGCCCGACCCCGACGATCGTGACCTCATCCGCCAGGCCATGGTCGGCGTGTTCACCGAGCTCGGCCCGGGCGATCCGCTGGCGCGCGAGCACCGCCGCCGTCTCTCCACGGCGCTCTACTAGCGCACAGGCTCAGGGTCGCGCCGCTCGCGCGGCCTCCTTGGCCTTCGACTGCCGGCGACGTCCCACCAGGGCGAGGATCCCGAGCGCGGCCACGACGATGACCATGGCCACGAGCAGGCCGGCCAGGAAGCCGATGCCTCCGAAGGGAAGGAACATGAGCTCGGCGAGGCCGTAGCCCACGGCGAGCAGGGCGACGACGATGCCGAGGAGGATGAGGATCCCGCGCACACGGGCGAGGACGCCGGCGCCCGAGGTGGGGGCCACGAGCCCCATGAAGCGCAGCATGAGCAGCTGGCGGTTCGACGGCGGTGCCTGGCCGAGCTTGGCCACCGCGTCGCGGAGTTCGTCGGGCTTGCGCTCGGCGAGGGCCATGGAGGCCTTCATCATCTGGCGGAGAGCGGGGCGCTCCTGCGGGTGGGCGCCGGCCATCGCCTCGTTGAAGAAGCGTCTGGCCTCCTTGGGGTCGTAGCGCTCGGCCGCCCGCGCGCCGAGGATGGCCCGGGCCGCGGCACGGTGGCGGGACTCGCTCATGAGCTGCTCGTCAGAGCGGCTCTCGAGCTGTTGCATCGCGCCCAGGCTGCCCTGCTGGTAGGACATCCTCTGCTGCCGTTGCTTGGCCACGCGGGCAGTGTGCCAGACGCCGCCCGGGGCGCTCGGTCGAGAGGCTCGAGGAGGCCGAGGAAGGCCTGGAAGCCGCCGATACCGTGAGGCGGTGGAGAACAGGGAGTTCGTCGTCTTCGGCCTGCTCGTGGCCGTGGCCGGCCTCGTGCTCCTCGCCGGCTGGCTGAAGGTGCCCTACCCGGTGATGCTCGTGATCGGGGGTCTCGGGCTCGGCTTCGTGCCCGGCGTGCCCGAGGTGGAGCTCGCGCCGGAGCTCGTGCTCCTCGCCTTTCTGCCGCCGCTTCTCTACTCGGCCGCCTTCTTCTCCTCGCTGCGCGACCTGCGGGCCAACCTGCGCCCGATCTCCTTCCTCTCCATAGGGCTGGTGCTGGCCACCACCTTCGGGGTGGCCGCGGTGGCCCACGAGCTGATCGACGGGATGTCGTGGAGCGTGGCCTTCGTGCTCGGCGCCATCGTCTCGCCCACCGACCCCGTGGCGGCGACCGCCATCGCTCGCCGCGTGGGCATTCCCCGGCGCATCGTGGCCGTGATCGAGGGGGAGGCCCTGATCAACGACGCGACCGCGCTCGTGGCCTACCGCTTCGCCCTGGCCGCGGTGGCCACCGGGGCCTTCTCCCTCTGGGAGGCCGGGCTGCAGTTCCTCCTGAGCGCGCTCGGCGGGGTCGTCCTCGGGCTCGCCGTCGGGTGGGTCGTGGCCGCGGTGCGCCGACGCCTCGACGACCCGCCGGTGGAGATCACCATCTCGCTGTTCACCCCCTACGCGGCCTATCTGCCGGCCGAAGAGCTCGGCCTGTCGGGAGTGCTCGCCGCCGTCACCGTGGGCATCTACCTCGGCTGGCGAGCACCGGAGCTCATCACCCCGTCCACGCGCATCCAGGCCTACTCGCTGTGGGAGATCCTCGTCTTCCTGCTGAACTCGATGCTGTTCGTGCTCGTGGGGCTTCAGCTTCCCGCCGTGCTCGAGGGGCTCAGTGGCGGCGCCGCGCTCGGCCTGGTCGGTAACGGGCTGCTCGTCTCGGCGGTGGTGATCGTCATCCGGGTGCTGTGGGTGTTCATGTTCACCTACATGCCTCGCTTCATCTCCAAGGGCCTCCGCGAGCGGGATCCCCTGCCTCCGTGGCAGTGGACGCTGCTCGTGGGATGGAACGGCATGCGGGGCGCGGTGTCCCTGGCCGCCGCCCTCGCGGTGCCGCTCGCGATCGCGGAGCGCGACGTGATCCTCTTCCTCGTGTTCTCGGTCATCCTCTGCACGCTCGTGCTGCAGGGGCTCACGCTCCCGCCGCTCGTGCGGGCGCTCGGGGTGGAGGACGACGACTCGGAGGAGCAGGAGGAGGTCCGCGCCCGGCTCGAGACGGCCGAGGCCGCCATCGCCCGCATCGAGGAGCTGAGCGACGAGGACTGGGTGCACGACGAGACCGCGGAGCGCATGCGCGGCCTCTACGACTACCGGCGCCGGCGCTTCGCCGCCCGCGCGGAGGGACCGGATGGCGACGGCGACGGGTTCGAGCAGCGCTCAGCCACCTACCAGCGCCTGCGGGCAGAGCTCCTCTCCGCGGAGCGCGGTGCGCTCGTCGCCCTACGCGGGCGCGGGCACATCTCCGACGAGGTCATGCGTCGGGTCGAACGCGATCTAGACCTCGAGGAGTCGCGTCTCGAGGGGCCGAGCCGCAGCTCGAGCACTGTCACGGTGGCGAGGCCCCACGCCAAGATGATCGAGGACGCGCGGGCGGTGCTCCAGCGCGGGCCGGCCACCCCGCTGGGTGGAGGCGACGGATGAGAAGCGGAGACGCATGAACGACGCACCCACTCACCATCACGGGCGCCGCCCGCACAGCCACGCCCACCGCGGCTCGCACCGGCATGTGCTGCGCCCACAGCGATCCGAGCCGCTGGCGAGGTCCGTCCGCGCAGGCGGCGACCATGGCGGGGAGGGGCATGGCCATTCGCACGGCCTCGTCGACCGGTCCATTCGGCGCTCCCGCGCGGGCTTGCGCGCGGTGGCGCTCTCCCTCGCGATCCTGGCTCTCACCACCGCGATCCAGGCCGGCGTCTATGTAGCCACAGGCAGCGTCGCGCTGCTTGCCGATCTCATCCACAACGCGGGTGATGCGCTCACTGCGCTGCCGCTCGCCGTTGCCTTTCTCCTGCGCTCGGAACGCGCCGAGCTCGGCGCGGGGCTTGCCGTGGTCCTGGCCACCTTCGTAAGCGCCATCACAGCCGGCGTCTTTTCCCTCGAGCGCCTCATCAACCCACTCACCCCCCAGAGCCTGGGGGAGCTCGCAAGG
>JBPCRE010000212.1:0-8836 GCA_050997195.1 Thermoleophilaceae bacterium | reverse complement strand
CGGCGTGCATCAGCACCTCCACGCCGGGATCGGCGAGCGCGCCGGCCAGAGGCTCGAGCTCGGCGTGGGCGAGCGGGTCGAAGGCCTCGATGGTGGGCGCCGCCGCGCCGTCGGGGCCGGGCACGGAGACCTGGACGAGGCAGAGCAGCGTCTCGTACCGGCGCTCGGACACGAACTCCGTGTCCACGGCGAGCACGCCCGCCGTGGCGGCTCGGGTGGCGATGTCGGTGGAGTCGGTGGCGAGCGGCACGGAGCGGTGAGGGTAGGGGGGCACCCCCTCGTGACTCTTCCCGGGTAACGTCGCGCGGGCATGGACCTGATGCGCATCGCCGACGGCCTCTGGCCCGTCCTCAACCAGGTCATGAAGGGCCACACCGCCGTCTACCGCGCCACCGGCGGGCGGGTGGGCCACCGCTTTCCGGGCTCACCGCCGATGCTGCTGCTCGACCACGTGGGAGCCAGGAGCGGGACCCGGCGGACCACGCCCCTCGTCTACGCGCGCGACGGCGAGAGCATCCTCGTCGTCGCCTCGAAGGGCGGGCACCCCAGACACCCGGCCTGGTACCACAACCTGCGCGCGCATCCCGACACGACGATTCAGGTGGGCCCCGAGCGACGATCCGTCCGCGCCCGGACCGCGAGGCCCGACGAGCGTGAGTGCCTCTGGAGGAAAGCGGTTGAGACCTACGGCGGCTACCGCGGCTACCGGCAGCGCACCGAACGGGAGATTCCGCTTGTACTTCTCGATCCTCGTTAGCCGGTTCGCACGATCACGTGCAGCTCGCGGCCGGCGACCGCCACGGTGTCGCCCGCCCGTAGCTGTCGCCCCCGGCGGGTCTCCCTCTCGCCGTTGACCGACACCTGCTCGATGCCGAGGAACGCCTTCGCCACGCCGCCGTCGTCGATCACGCCGGTGAGCTTCAGGAGCTGGCCGAGCCTGATCATCTCGCCGCGGATCAGCACCTCGTGGGGCTCGGATCGATCGTGGGGAGTCATGACGGGTCTCCGAGCGTCGCGGGACGGAAGAGGTCGATCCGGGGCGATGGTCCGGTCGGTGAAGAGGGGGCTTCTTAGCAAGGTCGTGCTCAACGGAGCGCGGCAGCCGGTTCGCACGCTTCGTGGATGGAGTACGTCGAAGCCATGAGCGGAGGGTTCCTCACCGCGCTGCTCTACGGGCTGGGCGCGTCCTGCAGTCTGGTGCTCGGGGGGGTAATCGGCGCACGCGCCGCCCTCCCGCGCCCCGTCCTCGCAGGCGCGCTGGCCTTCGGCAGCGGAGCGCTGATCGCCGCCTTCGCCTTCGAGCTGGTGCAGCGACCATTCGAGGTAGCCGGCGCGGTGGTGGTCGGCGGGGGCCTCTTGCTCGGGGTAGCGGCCTTCGTGGCGGTCGACGCCCTGCTCGAGCGCTGGGAGAGGGGAGGAAGCGGGACCGCGCTGCTTGCGGGCGTCACCCTCGACGGAGTGCCGGAGAACATCGCCCTCGGCACGGCGGTGGCCTCCGGATCGGGCGGCCTGGTCCTGCTTGCGTCGATCTTCGCCTCGAACTTCCCGGAGTCGCTCAGCGGTGCGGCGGACATGCGCTCGAACGGGCTCTCAGCGCGAGCCACCTCAGGCATCTGGCTCGCGACCGCCGCTCTGCTCACGGTCTCGATGCTCGCCGGCTGGCTCCTATCCTCAGTCCTTGCACCCACGACGCTTGCCGGCCTGCAGGCACTCGCCGGCGGCGCGGTGCTGGCCTCCCTGGCGGACACCGTGATGCCGGAGGCGTTTCGTCAGGGCGGTCTCTGGATCGCTTTCGCGACCGTTGCCGGGTTCTTCCTCTCCTTCCTCCTCTCGACGATCTAGCCGCGGGACGTCGACTGCCCGCCATCCGTGCGCGCGCGAGCTCTTCAGATGAAGGCGGGCCCCCGACGCACAGAGGACGAGTTCGAGGCGTGGGTCGCTCACGTCACCGAGCGCGCCGACCCGCTGATGGCATGGCTCGGGGTGGTGTTCGCCTTGCTGGTCGGCTTCGAGCTGGCGGTCACGCTCGGCCCGGGGAGCGCCAAGGGGCTCGCCGCCGTGGGGTGGGTCATCTGGGCCCTCTTCCTGCTGGAGCTCCTCGCCAAGCTGTGGCTCGCGCCCCGGCGGGTCCGCTTCGTGCGCCGTCACTGGGTACAGGTGCTCATGCTCCTCCTGCCCTTCCTGCGCGTGCTCTCCTTCCTCCGGCTCGTTCGCCTCGGGCGCGCGCTTCCGGCCACCCGGGTGCTGTCTTCCTCGTATCGCAACGTCGGCACGGCGCGCCGGCTCGTGGGGTCCCGGCTGGGCTACCTCGCAGCCGTCAGCGTGGTCGTCGTCGTCGGCGCGGCCGAGCTCGCATTCGTCTTAGAGCGTGGATCTGCGACCTTCCGCTCCTTTGCGGAGGCGCTCCTCTGGTCGCTGTCGGTGGTGCTGGCCGGACAAGGGGATCCGGTGCCTCAGACGGTCGGCGGGCGGCTCGTCATGGTCGGCGGGTTCGCATTCGGCGTGGTTGTGGTGGCCGCGCTGGCCGGCGCGATCGGCGCCTTCCTCGTAGACGACCGCCGTGAGCGCGCGGAGGCGGAGGAGGGGTGAGGGGGGTCGCCCTCCCCCGAAGCTCGCGGTTAGGCCGCACTGCTGCACTCTCTCGAGGCGGCCACTGTGATCTACGGCGCGTTCTCGAGGTTCGAGCGCGTCGGGCGCGAGCCGCTCCGGGGGTCCGGCAGCGGAGTGAGCACCTCCTCGAGCCTCGCGCGCATCGGCTCGTAGTTGGGCGGCAGGGAGAGTCCCTCGCCGATGTGCTCGGGATCCTCGTCCCGGGCGAAGCCGGCTCCACCTAGCGTGGCGAGCTCGAACAGGACGCCGCTCGGCTCCCGGAAGTAGACCGACCGGAAGTAGTAGCGGTCGATCACGGGGGTGGGACGGGCGCCGGCGGCGGCCACCCGCTCCCGCCAGGCCTCGTGCTCCTCGGGCGGTGAGGCAAAGGCCACGTGGTGCACCGTGCCGGCTCCGGGGCGGCCGCGCTCGGGCGGTGGGGCGTCATAGGCGTAGAAGGCCCCGCGCTCGGCGCCCCGGCGCTCCCACGCTCCCGGTCCGAGCGGGCGGAAGCCGAGCGTCTCGCCGAGCAGGCGCTCGCTGCGGGACGGATCGGACGCGTAGGCGCGCACGCCGGCGAAGCCGCGCAGCGCGTGCTCGCGTGGCACGTCGGGGGCGTCGGCGATGAGCGGCGCATCGGGGACGTCCTCGACGAGGAGCTCGAGATCGAGCCCCTCGGGGTCGGTGAAGCGCAGCGTGGCTCCCTCGTCCGACTCCGCGACAAGGCCTTCCGCGGCCAGGCGCTCGGCCCAGAACCCAAGGGCTTCCCCTGAGCCCACCCGCCAGGCCACACGGTGCACCATCCCGTCTCCCGCTCGTCCGGGCGGCGCACCGGGATACTCGAAGAACGTGAGGTCGGCGCCGGGGGAGCCCGCCTCGTCGGCGTAGAAGAGGTGGTACACGGTCGGGTCGTCCTGGTTGACCGTCTTCTTGACCAGTCGAAGGCCGAGCACGCGCGCGTAGAAGTCGACGTTCTGCGGCGCGTCGCCGGTCACGCAGGTGATGTGGTGGATCCCCTCGAGGCGCATCAGTGGGCTCCTCCCAGCAGCTGGTCCACCGGCTCCATGTACCAGGGAGCCTCCGGGCCGTCCACCCGCTCGAGCCACTTCCGGGCGTCCTCGGCGCCCATCTCGATCAGCCCCTCGACGAAGTCGTGCTCGAAGAAGAGATAGGACAGGAGCTCGCCGTGGGAGTCGCCCTTCCCGCCGAGCAGCCGGGTGAGGAGGGAGAAGTCGGGCGAGAGCAGGCCCTTGAGTCCCCCGTAGCGCTCGCGGAATACCTCGGCGGCGAGCCTGCCGAGTGCGCCGCGCGAGTCGGGCGCGATGAACATGTAGGGGATGGGCCGGTACGGGCGCTTGCCCCGAGCCTCCTGGTAGGCCACCGCCGTGGAGGAGAGGTCCCCGTCGGCGGCGAGGAGGTTGATCTTGCCGATCATGCGGACGTCGTGCATGAGCGGGTCGATGAGCGTGGCCTGCAGGAACTCGAGCGCGCCGTCGGCGAAGTCGGGGGTGCGCCGAGCGGCCTTCGAGCCCGGGTCCACGCGGGTGCGCTCAATGGAATCGGTGGCCAGGACCACGAGGCGATCGGCGTCGAGGTCGAGGATGGGCTTGATCGGGGTGTTCAGCCGCGTGCCGCCGTCGTAGTACCAGCCCCGTGCCCCTGCCGGCGAGTTCACCCACACCGCCGGAAAGAAGGCCGGGATGGCTCCCGAGGCGCGCACGTGGTCGTTGCCAAGGCGCACCGGCACGTAGTCGATGCCGTAGGAGCCGAAGAGCTCCTCGTCGGTGCGGCCCTCGACGAACACGGTGCTCCGGGCGCTCGAGACCGAGGTGGCCACCACGGCGATGGCGTCGAGGGCGCCGCTTCGCACGTTGCGCCGGATCGCCCGCCAGTCGATCCAGTCGTCGAGGGTCGCGGCCAGCGGCGCGGGGTCGAGCAGGCCGGGCAGACGGACGCCCGGGACGCCGAGGAACTCCCCGACGAAGCGGAAGAGCGTCTCGGGAGCCTGGCGGCGAACGATGGGGCGGATCACCCCTGACTTGCTCACCTCCCCCCACCGGTCGAGCAGCCCGGCCACCGCCTCGCGGGCCTCGAGATGTGCCACCGAGGCGAGGTAGGTGGCGGTCATAGCGCCCACGCTGGTGCCCACGAGCACGGTGGGACGCTCGCCGCGGTCCTCGAGATGGGGGAGGAGGACCGAGAGCGCGCCGGCCTCGTAGGCGCCGCGGGCGCCGCCGCCGGCGATCACCAGGCCGATCTTTTCGTTGCCTGCGTCCCTGGCCACCGCCGAGACCTTACGGGCGGCCCGGTGGAAGCGGCGCGGGGCGTCACACCGGCCATGCCTACCCTCGGTCCCGTGGACGCGACGCGGCGAGCCTGGCTGGCCCCTGTGGCGGCGTTCGCGCTGTGGGTGTCGGGCTGCGCGGAAGCGACCGAGCCCGAGCGTGTCGGGGGTGAGGCGAGGAGCGCGCCCGGGGCGACCGCGAGCGCGAGGGCTCCGATGGACGCCCGGCAGCGCGCCCGCTCCTTCGTGCTGGCGAGCCCGGGCCGGATGCCGGCCTGCCGACCCGCTCCCGCGCGCGTGGGTCCACCGATCGACCGGCCCCGGTGGCTCCGCGGGGTGGCCGTGACCGAGTACTACCCCGTGCCCGAGCGCTGGTTCTCGGGCCGTCGCGTGAAGGTGCCCGGCCTTCGCTCGCGTCACCGCGTGGACTGGCTCTACTCGGCCCGCGGCGTGGCCATGCAGGGCGAGGGCATCGCGCTGAACGGGCGCCACTACGGGATCGAGCGCGTGGGGGAGGGGACGTGGGTCAATCGCCGCGGCAAGCCCACCGTTCCGGGTCGCTGCGCCGGCCGCTGGTCCGACGGCTGGCCGGTGTGGTTCGCGGGAGGGTGGCGAAACCGCGAGGGGCAGGTGACCTTCCCGCTGGGCGCGACCGAGGGCTGGGCCAACGGCGTGAGGCGCGGGAAACGGCTCCCGGTCGACGCCACGTTCGCCCCGCGGCCGAGGCCGAAGGCGCGTCCCTACCGGACGGTGGCCGTCGACCCCAACCTCATCCCGCAGGGCAGCCGCATCTACATCCCGGCCTACCGGCGGATCAACGGTGGATGGTTCGTGGCCGAGGACACGGGCGGAGCCATCGTCGGGCGCCACATCGACGTGTTTCGGCGGCCACCCCGCACGCCGGCCGACCGGGGCGGGGTCCTGAGGGGCCAGCGTGTGAAGGTCGTGCCTGCGAGCTGATCCGAACGGCGGGACCGGTTGGCGGGGTGAGTCAGCGGCGCTCACACACGCGCGCTCGTCAGTGGCGGTCGTTCCGTGGTGCAGAATGCCGGCGCGTGGCTGCTACGGACCCGACGATGCTCTATCGGCTGCGGGACGGGGTTTACGCGCCTGACCTGCTGATCGTGGCGATCGCCGAGCTCGACCTCTTCACGCTCCTGCTCGAGCATGGTGGCCTCGACGGGCAGAGGTTGTGTGCCGAGCTCGATCTCGACGTGCGCGCAGCCGACGTGATGGTCACCTACTTCGTCGCTCTCGGTCTGCTCGAACGCGGTCCCGGCGGGTGTATCCGGATCTCCCGGACGGCGGCGGATCACCTTGTCGCAGGCTCGCACGTTGATCTGCGCGCGTACTTCGGGTCACTGAAGGAACGGCCGGCGTGTGCCGAGCTGTTGAGCGTGCTGCGGACCGGTGAGCCCGCGGCGTGGGCGAGCGCCGCCGCCGACGAGGACTGGGAGGTACGGCTGGGAGACCTGGGTTTCGCGAAGCGCATCACCGCGGCGATGGACGCGCGCGGCGCGTTCCTCGGCCCCGCGCTCGCGTTGGCGCTGGCCGACATTCCCGCTCGCCGCCGTGTGCTTGACATGGGGGGAAGCTCGGGCGTCTACGCGTGCGCTCTCGTCGACCGCAAACCGGAGCTACGCGCAACCGTCTTCGAACGCGCGCCGGTCGATCAGGCCGCCCGCACGCTTCTCGCCGACCGCGGCTATTCCGACCGCGTCGAGGTCACGTCGGGCGACATGTTCCTCGACCCCCTGCCGGCGGGACACGATCTGCACCTGTTCTCCCACGTGCTGCACGACTGGAGCGAGGAACAGGTCCGCCACCTGCTCTCCGCATCGTTCGAAGCGCTACCGCCCGGGGGCTGGCTCGTCGATCACGACGCCCATATCAACGCGACCAAGACCGGGCCCTTGCCGATAGCCGAGTACTCGGTGCTGCTCATGCACTCAACCCCGGGGAAGTGCTGGTCGGTTGGTGAGCTCGCCGGCCTCCTCCAGGAAGCCGGTTTCGTGGTCATCGACTGCAGACCGACGGCAGCAGACCGCACTGCAATCGTCGCTCGTCGACCTGACTAGTTGTAGTTCACAATCGCCAGCATTTCGTGCGCGCCCGTAGCGGCTGATTCGCCGCCGAGCCGCCGGCCCCTCGGTCAGGAGCCGGCGACGGCGCCCGGCGATGGCGCCGGGCCGCGAAGCCTCGGGTCGGCGAGCGCCTCGGACCCGGCGCCCCCGGCGAGCGCCTCCTCAACGGCCGGACCGTGGACGGTGTCGCGGAGGGGAGCCTCCTTCAGCAGCCAGGAGAGCACGAAGGCGGCGAGCGCGATCGGCGCGCCCCACAGGAAGACGGAGTCCAGTGCGTTCGAGAAGGCGGTCAGGAACTGCGCGTGGATGACCGGCGGCAGCTGGGCCGCCTCCGCGGGGTTCAGGTGTACGCCCGCGCCGAGGCGCGAGGTCGCGGCGGCCGGGAGACGCCCCAGCTCGTCGGCGAGCTTCGAGGCGAAGATGGCCCCGAACACGGCGACGCCGAACGAGCCGCCCACCGAGCGGAAGAAGGTGGCGGTGGAGGTGGCCACCCCGATGTCCTCCGCCGGTGCGTCGTTCTGGACGACCAGGACGAGGACCTGCATCACGAGCCCGATCCCGAGGCCGACCACGAGCATGTACGCCGAAGCGATCCAGGGCGCCGTGTCGGCTTCGAGCCGGGACAGCAGGAACATGCCGACCGTGAGCGTCGCGGTGCCGACGATCGGGAACGCCTTGTAGCGGCCGATGCGGCTGATGATCCGGCCCGACCCCACGCTGGCCACCAGGAGCCCGGCCATGAGCGGGAGCATGCGCAGGCCCGAGCTGGTCGGACTCGCCCCGTAGACGAGCTGGAGGTAGAGCGGGAGGAGGACGATCGCGCCGAACATCGCGAACCCGACCACGAAGGCCATCGCGCTCGACACCCTGAAGATCCCCGAGCGGAAGAGCTTGAGCGGGACCACCGGTTCGGCGGCGCGGCGCTCCTGCCCGACGAACGCCGCGAGCAGAGCCAGTCCTGCCGCGCCGAGCGCGATGATGACCGGGGAGCCCCACGGGTATTCGGTGCCGCCCCAGGTGGTGAGCAGTACGAGCGCGCTGACTCCTCCGGTGAGCAGGGCGGCGCCGAGGTAGTCGATCCGATGGCGCCGCGTTCGTGCCGGCAGCCGCAGGCGCAGCCACACGATCACCAGCGCCAGGGCTCCGACGGGCATGTTCACGTAGAACACCCACCGCCACGAGAGCTGCTCGACCAGGAAGCCGCCGAGCAGTGGCCCAGCCACGGAGGCGACCGCGAACACTGCGCCGATGAGCCCCATGTAGCGTCCCCGCTCGCGTGGGGACACGAGGTCGCCGATGATGGCCTGCGCTCCGACCATCAGGCCGCCTGCGCCGATGCCCTGGAGGGCGCGGAAACCCACGAGCTCGCCCATCGACTGGCTGGCCCCGGCCAGCACTGAGCCGCCGAGGAAGATGACGATCGCCGCCAGGAACACCGGCTTGCGGCCGTACATGTCGCCGAGCTTTCCGTAGAGCGGCGCCGAGGCCGTCGAGGCCAGCAGGTACGAGGTCACCACCCACGAGAGGTGGTCGAGGCCGCCGAGGTCGCCGGCGATGGTCGGCAGGGCGGTCGAGACGATCGTCTGATCGAGAGCCGCGAGGAACATCCCGAGCATGAGCCCGCCGAAGATGGCGACGAGGGCACGGCCCGTGGGGCGGGCCTCGGGGGTGACGGCCATGGCGCTCATCGCGGATGGGCCGCGCGACGGCGCCGCGCGCGCGTGGGGGCGACGGTCACGACATAGGGCATAGTTAGGAAGCGTAAACGAACAAGATAGAAGGAGCGGGCTGGATTATGTAGAACTCGGGGTGCGTGATCGATGAGCGCGCGATCGGGGACCGGTATCGGGCGTTGGCGGGGGAGCTTGATGAGCGTCGG
>JBPCRE010000208.1:0-6254 GCA_050997195.1 Thermoleophilaceae bacterium | reverse complement strand
AGCGCCATCACGATCAGGTAGTCGAGGAGGATGGCCCACCCGGCCACGAAGCTCCAGAGCTCGTTGAAGGCGTACCGGGCGAAGGTGGCGGCCCCCCCGCGCTCGGGGTGCACCGAGGAGCCCTCGAGATAGGTCATGGCCGCCGACACGAAGAAGAGGGCGGCGATGAAGAAGACCACCGGGGTGAGGCCCTGGGCCTCGCGGGCCACGGCCCCGAGGGCGAAGTAGACCGACGCCCCCACCGAGCTCATGACCACCGCGAAGAGCGCGGGCGCGCCGAGGCCGGCCGCGATGCGCGAGCCGACCCCCCGCGGGGGAGCCGCCGGTGGCGTGCTCACTCTCCCGCCCGGCGGCGAGCGCCGCCCGACAGTGCGAGCCGTCCGGCCCCGAGGAGGGCCATCATCGTGCCGAGGAGCACCCCACGCGCGAGCGGACCGCCGCCACCCGCCAGCGTCAGGGCCACCGCGGCCACGCCGACGACCACGAGGAGCATCGAGAGAAGGCGCATCGTCTCCCGGTACGTGCGCCCCACGAGCTGAATCCTAGAGCGGGTTCGAGTCGTCCTCCGGCGCTCAGGCTGCCACGGGCGTCCCCCGCGCGGGCTGCTCGACGCCGAGCGAGGAGTCGATGATCACCCGGCACGGCCGGTCGGCCAGCACGGTCTCGAGCGTTCGGCCGAAGAGCGAGGCGCCGGTCCGCCGGCGAGGCATGGTCATCACGATCGCCCGCGCCCGGATCTCCCGTGCCTCCTCGACGATGCGCCGTCCCGCCTCACCCCGGCGCACCTTCTCGGTGTGGCCCGTGACCCGCCGGCCCCCGAGGGCCCGCGCCGAGGCGATCGAGATCTGCGCCTGAGCCTCCGCCTCGGGCATCACCGCGTCGATCGGTGCGCTGGCCGGCACGGTGATGGTCACGAGCACGTGGATGCCGCGACGGCGCCGGGCCGCAAGGCGCACGGCCATGGCCACCGCCTCGCGCGAGTACTCCTCGTCCTCGAAGGCCACGAGGACGGACTCGTACTCCACCTCGTGCTCGACCACCGGCTTGGGCACCACGACCTTGGCCGTCTGGCGCAGCGCGAGCCCCTGGCGCCGGCGGTAGAGCGCGTAGCCGATCACGCCGGCCACCATCCAACTCGCCCCCGCCGCGAGCACGCCGAGGTCGCGCACGTTGATCACCACGAAGGAGATGCCGGTGCCAAGGCCGCCGACGATGGCGAAGAGCGGCAGCTTCCGGCCGCCGAGGGGCACCGAGCCCGGACCCGTGAAGGGGCGCTCGACGTCGGGCTGCTGGATGCGCAGGGCGATGACCGCCGCGTGGGCGATGGTGAACGAGAGCATGGCCCCGAACGCGTAGAGGTTGCCGAGGAAGATGGCCTGTCCGGGGAGGATGGTGAGCGCGGCGAGAAGCGAGAACACGCCGATGGCCACGTGCGGCGTCCGGAACCTGGGGTGCAGGCGGCGCAGGCTCTCCGGTAGCTGGCGATATTGGCCCATCGAGTAGGTGAGCCGCGAGACCCCGATCAGCCCGGCGTTGGTGGCGATGAAGAGGATGGTGGCCGCCAGCACGCCCACGTAGATCTCGGCCGGGGTCTGGAAGGCGCCGAGGTCGATGTTCTCGACCACGCCGAGGATCGGGTCCCCCGCGTACTCGCCGGCCAGCGCCGTCTGCCCGTCGCGCACCGGCAGCGCCGAGAGCGCCACCGCGGGCAGAAAGGCGTAGATGGCCACCACGGCCACCACCACCCCGGCCATCCCGCGGGGGATCGTCTTCTTGTAGTCGCGCGCCTCCTCGGCCATGTTCGAGATCGTCTCGATGCCCGTGTAGGCCACCATGGCCACGGGGATGGCCACGAGGAAGTTCCCGAGCGTCGGCGACACGCCGAAGTCCACGTTGGCCACGAGCGTCTCCGGCGAGAGCACCAGGAAGATGCCCACGACCACGAGGGCGAGCTGGGTAAGGAAGTCGGTCAGGGCCAGGAAGATGTTCAGGCTGGCCGACTCCTGGGCCCCCACGACGTTGAGCACGGCGAGCACGGCCACCACCAGCACACCGACCACTATGTCTCCGGGAGAGGAGGCCAGAGGCTCCCAGAACACCCCGAGGTAGTGCGGCACGAAGAACGCCGAGATCGAGATCGTGATGATGTAGGTCAGCATCTGCGACCAGGCCGCGAAGAACGACCAGAGCTCGTCGAACGCCCGGCGGGCGAAGGAGGAGGAGCCGCCCGCCTCCGGGTACATCGTGGTGGCCTCCGTGTAGGTGGCGGCGGTGCACAGAAAGATGAAGCCGGCCACGAGGAACACCACCGGCGTCATGCCGAGGGCGTAGACGGCCACGAGGCCGAGCGCGTAGTAGATCGACGAGCCGACGTTGCCGTACGCCGTGGCGAAGAGCGCCCCCGGCCCGAGCACGCGCTCGAGGCCCTGATCCTTCGGCTTGCGCAGGGCCATCGGGCGGAACGCTACTGCGCGGGCGGGCCCCGCCTCTCCTACGTTGGCTCGGCTACACCAAGAAGGGGATCATCAACAGGGCCACGATGTTGGCCACCTTGATCATCGGGTTGATGGCGGGGCCGGCGGTGTCCTGGTAGGGGTCGCCCACCGTATCCCCGGTCACCGACGCGGCATGGGTCTCGGAGCCCTTGCCGCCGTACTCCCCGTCCTCGATCAGCTTCTTCGCGTTGTCCCATGCCCCTCCGCCCGAGGTCATCGACACGGCGGTGAAGAAGCCCACCACGATGACCCCGATGAGCAGCCCGCCGAGCGCGCGGTAGGAGATGAGGCCGACCACGACCGGGACGACGATGGGGATGAGCGACGGCGCGATCATCTCCTTCTGGGCCGCGGTGGTCACGATGGCCACCGAGCGCGCGTAGTCGGGGCGCTCGGTGCCCTCCATGATCCCCGGCTTCTCGCGGAACTGCCGTCGCACCTCCTCGACCACCAGGCCGCCGGCGCGTCCCACCGACTCGATCGAGAGCGAGACGAACAGAAACACCATCATGCCGCCGATCAGCAGGCCGATGAGCACGGCGGGCTCCGAGATGTCGAAGCCGCCGACGGCACTTCCGCCCTCCGCCCGGAGCTCCTCGACGAAGGCGGCGAAGAGCACGAGCGCGGCCAGCACGGCCGAGCCGATGGCGTAGCCCTTGGTCACGGCCTTGGTGGTGTTGCCCACCGCGTCGAGCGAGTCGGTGATGCCGCGTACCTCCTCCGGCAGCTCGGCCATCTCGGCGATCCCGCCCGCGTTGTCGGTGATCGGCCCGAAGGCGTCGAGGGCAACGATTAGGCCGGTGAGCGAGAGCTGCGCCATCACGGCGATGCCGATCCCGTAGATGCCCCCGAGCTCGTTGGCCGCAAGGATGCCGAGGCAGAGCACGATGGCGGGGGCGGCGGTGGACTGAAAGCCCTGGGCGAGGCCCTGGATGATGTTGGTGGCGTGGCCGGTCTGAGAGGCGCGAGCCATGCCCTGCACCGGGCGGAAGCGGGTGGAGGTGTAGTAGTCGGTGATAACGAACAGCAGCGCGGTGATCCCGATGCCGACCAGGGTGCAGAGCCAGAACTCAAACGGCCCCGGGGCCTGGCTGCCGCCTCCGGTGATGAGCTGCGAGGCGCCCTGCTTGAACGAGAGGTCGCCCATCATCAGGTAGGTCACCGGCAGGAAGACGATCGCGGCGATCCCCCCCGAGACGATGAGGCCCTGGTAGAGGGCGCGCTCGACGTTGCCCGCGGCGGAGCGCACCGCGAAGGTGCCGATGATCGAGGCGATGATCGACACACCGCCGAGAACCAGCGGATAGACCGCCACCGCGTCGAGCTCCTGAAAGGCGAGGACGCCGAGGAGCATCACGGCCACCGCGGTGACCGCGTAGGTCTCGAAGAGGTCGGCGGCCATGCCGGCGCAATCGCCCACGTTGTCGCCCACGTTGTCGGCGATGGTGGCCGGGTTGCGCGGGTCGTCCTCGGGGATGCCGGCCTCGACCTTGCCCACGAGGTCTGCACCCACGTCGGCGGCCTTGGTGAAGATGCCGCCGCCGAGGCGCGCGAACACCGAGATCAGCGAGCCGCCGAACCCAAGCCCGACGAGCGCGTCCACCGCCTCCTTCTGCTGGAGGTCGAGCAGCCCGTGGAGGATCCCGTAGTAGCCGGCCACCCCGAGCAGGGCCAGCCCGGCCACGAGCATGCCCGTGACCGCTCCGCCCTTGAACGCCACCTCGAGCCCGCCAGCCACGCCGCCGCGGGAGACCTCCGCCACACGTGCGTTGGCCCGCACCGACACGTTCATGCCGATGAATCCCGCCGCGGCGGAGAACACCCCGCCGATCACGAAGCCGATGGCGGTGACCACGTCGATCGCCACCCCGAGCAGCACGGCGAGCACCACGGCGATCACGCCGATGATCTGGTACTGGCGCTTGAGGTAGGCCTGAGCGCCCTCCTGCACGGCGTTGGAGATCTCCTGCATCCGCTCGTTGCCGGGAGACTTGGCGAGCAGCCAGCGCGCGGTTATGGCCCCGTAGACCACGGCGGCGGCCGCGCACACGAGCGCGACGATCACGCCGTAGTCGATCAGAAGCTCTGTCACTGGAAGGTCCTCCGAAAGTCGCTGTGTTAGGCGCCCCGCGCGCCGTGAGTCGGCCGCAGTCCACACCGGAAGAAGCCTTACCCGAGTGGGCCGCGCCGCTGACGCGAGGGCGGGGCATGGTGCGGGAGCGTCCGGTCCACGGAGCTCCCGGTAAGAAGGCCCGGCAGTCTAGCGGGGCGGCGGCGGAGCCCGGCGCGTGCCCTCAGCCGCGCGGCGTCCAGATCTTCGAGCGCGCCAAGGCCCGCTCGGCCTCCTCCTCGGCGCGCCGGCGGGCCTCCTCCGGGCTCTCTCGCGGAGCGGGGGGTGCGCCCGGAGGCGGCGGTGCCCCGGTGCTCGGAGGCGTCCCCGGCGGGGGAGCGGCCTGAGACGGCGGCGCGCCGGGCGGTGCCCCGGGCGAACCCGCGCCCGGCGCAGCCGGCTCGCCGCCCGCGGCGGCCTCCCGGGCGTAGGCGATCTGGAGCTGGCTCATGGCGTCGCGGATCTGATCGCTCTGCTCTGTAGGCATCAGGGGCAGAAGCCCGCGGGCGCCCTCTATGGCCAGCCGAGCCTGCTCGATGTCACGCTCCTCCGGCCCAGCCGCCAGACCCAGGCGCCGGGCCGCGAGGTTCACCAGCGTGACCGTGGTCTGCAACAGGACGTCCTCGACGCGGAGGTCCCGCAACTGCTCCTCCATCGCCGCGCGCAGCTCTTCCTCGGTCGGCTCAGGCGTGCTCATGTTCGTACCTCCTCGGCGGCATAGCTCCTCTGGGTCTCGGCCACCTCGGTGGCGAAGACATCGGGCATCTCGTGACCCTCGGCGAGCGCGCGACGCTGGCGCTGTGCGCCGTTCTCCCCGGGCAGCGCGGGATCGATCCCAAGGGCGGCCCGCGCCGGCTCGGTCCACGCCAGCAGGCGCTCGCCGATGGCGGCCGCAGGATACTCCTCGCGAGCCTCGAGGTCGATCATGCGCCCGTCGAGGCCGTAGCGAAGGGCGCGCCACAGGTTCTCCTCGACGAACCGTCCGTGCGGAATCTCAGGCGCCACCCCCTCGTCGTGGTCGATGGCGGCCTGGGCCACGCAGGCCACCACGAGCGCCGAGAGGGCCGTGGACTCCTCGGCGCCCGTCTGGGCGTCGCAGATGCGCACCTCGACCGTGCCGAAGGAGTGGTGCGGGCGCACGCTCCACCAGAGCTGCGTGTGCTCGACGATGGATCCGGTCTCCACCAGGAAGTCAATGTAGTCCGCGTACGCTCGCCACGAGCCGAAGGCCGCGGGCACCCCGCAGCGGGGGAAGCTCTTGGTGAAGATCTGCGTGCGCGCCGAGGCCAGGCGCGTGTCGCGGCCGTCGAGGAACGGGGAGTTGGCCGAGAGGGCGAGCAGCTCGGGGAGCAGCGCGCGCATGCGGTCGCACACGGCGATGGCCCGATCGGCGCCCCGGACGCCCACGTGGAGGTGCACGGAGAAGGTGTTGTTGCGCCAGGCCACGTAGCCGAGGCCGTCGTTCAAACGGCGGTAGTGGTCGGTTTCGATGATGTGCTGCTCCTGCCAGGGGCTCCAGGGATGGGTGCCGGTGGCGGCGAGGAGGGCGCCACGGTCCTCCGCGATCCGGAACAGGCGCGCGCGGGCCTCACGCTGATCGCCCAGCGCCTCGGAGAAGGTGGCGCCCCGCCCGGAGCGGATCTCGATCT
>JBPCRE010000203.1:0-8043 GCA_050997195.1 Thermoleophilaceae bacterium | reverse complement strand
GACAGCTCCAGGGCGATCTGCTTGTACACCTTGCCCTCGGCCAGGCGGCGCAGCACCTCCTCCTCTCGAGCCGAGAGGGGCGAGGGCTCGGCTCGCCGCGGCTCCGATGACGAGGAGTAGGGCAATTCGTACAGGACCTGCCGGAGCTCGGAGGTCTCGAGGCCGACCATCCGCGTGACCCGCAGCAGCTGGCCCGAGTCCACGTGCGAGCCCTGCACGTAGTGAGCGAGCATGTCGGCGAGGCGGATGTAGGCCGCCTCGATCGGCGGGTCGTCGGAATGGTGGGCCTCGATGCTGGCGGCCAGTCGGCTGGGCAACCCCCAGCGGCGGGCGAGCACGCCGCCCACCAGCGCGTGGTCCACGCCGAGCTCCCGGCGCTCGCGGTGCATGCGATCCTCCGCCGTGCGCGCGTCGCCGTGCACCTGCCCCGGGTATCCGGGATAGGCGTGCACGAGCACGAGCTTTCCGATGTCGTGGAGCAGTGTGGAGGCCAGGAGCTCGTCGCGGTCGGCGTAGCCCCGCGCCCGGGCCAGGCGGTCGGCGGCGCGCTGGGTAGCCACGGCGTGAAGGCGAAAGCGCTCGGGTGCCGCGTCCCACACGGGCGTGCGCTCGAAGAAGTCGAAGGTGGTAGAGCGCGATACGAGCGCGTCCACCCCGCTCGGCGTGAGGATCTCGACCGCGGCGGGCAGGGTGGCGATTCGCCCGGCGCGATCGCCCGCCATGCGGTTGGCGATCCGAAGCACGGTGATCACCAGAGCAACGTCGGACTCCACGGCGGCCGCCACATCCCCCACGCTCGGGCGCTCGGTGCGCACGACCTCGAGCACCCGGTCCCGGGACGCTGCGAGGGCGGGGAAGGCCTCGAGCGCTTCGAAGGCCCGCGTGAGGCGGCGCCCGTGGCCCTCGTTGTGATGACGCGAGCCGTCGGCCACGCTGCGGGCGCGGTCGAGGCGCGTGACCCTGGCGGCGGCCGGCTCGACCGAGGATCCGATCTCGCCGTCCTCGATGCTCGCCACCGCTCCGAGCACAGTCGCTCCTTCCGGTGAGGGCTGGGTCATGCGGCGGGCGGCGCTCCGCGCCGGCCTCGTGGGGGGAAGTTGATGCATGAGAAGTCGGGGCCGAAGCGCCTCCGCCCTCATCGGCACCCGCGCCCGATGACTTGAGAGCCGGGTGCCGGGGTCAGGCCCGGGCGAGCGCGAGGTCGATCCGGGCGAGGGTCTCCTCCCGCCCGAGCAGCGCCACCGACTCGAAGATCCCGGGCGAGACCGAGGTGCCGGCGATGGCCACCCGCACGGGCTGGAAGACCACACCTGGCTTTACCTCGAGCTCCTCCACCACCCCGCGGAGCGCCCGCTCGATCTCGGGCTCGGCGAAGGGCTCGGCCTCCGCGAGCGCCGCCCGGGCCCGACCGAGGCGCTCGCCGGCACCCTCGCGCATGACCTTGCTCCACGCCCGCTCGTCGTAGTCCATGCGCTCGAAGAGGAAGCCGGCCAGCGGCCAGAACTCCTCGAGGGTCTGCATCTTCTCGCGCGCGATGCGCACGGCGGGCGCCAGGCCGCGACGCCCGAGGCGCTCCTCGAGCCGTCGCGTGAGCTCCGCCTCCTCCATCTCGCGCACGTAGCGTCCGTTCATCCAGCGGAGCTTCTTCTCGTCGAACACGGCGGGCGAGTGCGACACCCGCTCGAGGGAGAAGCGCTCGACGAGCTCCTCGGTGGTGAAGAAGGTGGTGGACTCGTCGTAGCCCCAGCCGAGGAGGGAGAGGTAGTTGCGCACGGCCTCCGGCAGGTAGCCGGCGTCGCGGAGCTCCTGCACCGACGCCGCGCCGTGGCGCTTGGAGAGCTTCTTGCCGTCCGGCCCGTGCAGCAGGGGCAGGTGCGCGTACACCGGGGGCGATGCCCCGAGCGCGCGCAGCACCATCACCTGGCGCGGTGTGTTCGAGAGGTGGTCCTCGCCGCGCACCACGTGGGTGATCTCCATGTCGCGGTCATCGACCGCCACGGCGAGGTTGTAGAGAGCGGAGCCGTCCGAGCGCGCGATCACGAAGTCCGGGATGGCGGCGTTCTCGAAGCGCACCTGTCCGCGGATCACGTCCTCCACGAGGGTCTCCCCGCCCTCGGGAACCCGAAGGCGCACGGCCCCGTCGTCCTCGTAGGCGTGACCCTCCCGGAGCAGCCGATCGATCTCCTCCCGGTGCCGGGGCACCCGCTCGGACTGGGAGAACGGTCCCTCGTCCCAGTCGAGCTCGAGCCACCGCAGCGCGTCGAGGATCTGCTCCACGTTCTCGGGCGTCGAGCGCTCGCGGTCGGTGTCCTCGATGCGGAGGACCAGCGACCCCGTCGAGCCCCGGGCCAGCAGCCAGTTGTAAAGTGCCGTTCGCGCCCCCCCGATGTGCAGCGCCCCGGTTGGCGACGGAGCGAAGCGAACTCTCATGGGCGGAGACACGATTCGATGCTAATCGGCGCCCACGTGTCCACCGCCGGGGGTCTTCGCAAGGCTCACGAGCGCGGGGTGGAGACCGCCTCGGAGGCCATCCAGATCTTCAACCAGTCGCCGCGGATGTGGCGCACGGTGACCTACGCGGACGAGGACGTGGAGGGCTTCCGCGCCCTCATGGCCGACGGCCCCGTCAAGGCCGTGGTCATCCACGCCGTCTACCTCATCAACTGCGCGGCCCGGGAGCCCGAGATCCGCGAGAAGTCCCTGACCTCGCTCACCCACGCCCTGCGGGTGGGCGACGCCATCGGCGCGCACGGCGTGGTCCTCCACCCGGGCTCGCAGAAGAAGCAGGAGCGCGAGGAGACGCTCGACCTGGTGGCCGAGGCGCTCGGACACGCACTGGCGGAGTCCGAGCGCTGTCCGCTGCTGCTCGAGAACACCGCCGGGGCGGGGGGCACGCTCGGGCGCACCTTCGAGGAGCTGGCCGAGATCATGGAGCGCTCGGGTGACGACGCGCGCATCGGCCTTTGCCTCGACTGCTGCCACATGCTCGCGAGTGGCTTCGACATCCGCGAGGCGTCGGGCCTGTCCCAGGTCATCGACGAGTGCGACCGCGTCGTCGGGCTCGACCGCCTCCGCTGCCTGCACGTCAATGACTCGAAGGCTCCCCTCGGCTCGAACCGGGACCGCCACGAGAACCTCGCCGAGGGGGAGCTCGGTCGGGAGGGCATCGGCGCCTTCCTCTCCGAGTCGCGCTTCGAGGGACTGCCCGCCCTGCTCGAGACCCCGGGGCCGGAGGGCAAGGGGCCGGGCGTGGAGGGCGTGCGACGAGCTCGGGCCCTACGCGCCGAGGGCGTGAAGGCCCGCGAAGGGGGGAAGAGCTAGCCGGCCCGGGACCCCCCGACGGGCGCCGGGCGGACCGGTGCCGGCTACAGGGAGTCGCGGAGATCGAACGACTCCGCGCGGTCGCCCACCATGTGAGGGCGGTCGAAGAAGCCGGGGTTCACGCACTCGAAGGCGTCCCCGTCACCGGCGTAGGCCTGCTCCACCGCGAGCCGGCACTGGGGGCGCGGGGTGCCCGTCATCCGCACCCCGCCGAACCCCTGCCGCGTGCGCTCCGCCGCCGCGAACAGCACCACGTCGATCTCGACCTTGAACACCTTGCCCAGGCACCCCATGTAGCGCCGCCCGCCCACCTCGTCGTCGTAGGCGTAGAGGTACGGACACCCCCCGCACCCCGACGGAAGAACGACCCGATCGCAGAACGAGCAGCACTGCCGACACTCGTTGGCGACAGCCGGGGGAGCAGCGCTCGGCATCGGACGATTGTACGCGGAGGCACCTTGGACACCGCTCAGGTCCCGCAGCGGAGCGAAGGCCGCGAAGCGGTCGAGCGAGGAACCGAGCCCCGAGGGCGGCGCTGGGAGTGGCGAGAGGCAAGCTGAGGGGCCAACGCCGGATCCCGACGTGTGCGAACGCACACGAGGGTCCGGCGGGGGCCGCTCAGCGCAGGCTATTCGCCGCTCCCAGCTCGGCGAGGTCGGAGAGGCAGGATGACGAGCCCGACACCCGGAACGCCTCCCCGAGCACCAGCCGGCGCTCGCCCACGCGCAGGCACAGCTCGCGGTCTCCCGGGAAGCTGCTCACCACGTCCTTGAGATCCTCGATGAAGGAGGCCGGGACGCCCGGGTCCACCGCAAGGGTGATGGGGAGGATCTCCGGCTCACGCTCGGCCGTCATACGCGCGCGATCGATCTCCTCCTGGCTCGGCTCGAAGGCCTCGACCTCCTGAGCCACGAGCTTGGTCTCGCCTCGATCCTTGTGGTCCACGCGACCACGGATCACGAGAACGCGGTCGTGCGCGACGGCGTCGGCCACCGGCTCGTAGGCGCTCCCGAGGGCGAGCAGCTCCACCTGGCCCTCCAGGTCGTCGAGGGTGGCGAACATCATCGGGTCCCCGTTGCGGGTGCGGATCTTCTTCGACTCCGAGATCATGCCGCCCACGGTCACCCAGTCGCCGTCCCTTCGGTTCTCGAGCTCGGCCAGGGTGCACTCGACCCGAGCCCGCAGGGCGGCGCGTACCTCCTTGAGCGGGTGGCTCGAGAGGAAGAGCCCGAGCGTCTCCTTCTCCATCACCCCCGTCTCGGTGCGGTCGTCCTCGAGCGCCGGCACCGGAGGATGCTGGCGGAACCCGAGCGGCGCCTCGGCCGCGCCGCCCGCCGCCGCGAGCGGAGCGGGCTCCTCAAGGTCGAAGATGCTCGCCTGGCCGAGCAGGGCGTCCTGCTGGGCCTTGCCGCCCGCCCCCTGCGCACCGGGCATCACCTCGAGCATCCCCCGCCGCGAGTCCCCGGTGGAGTCGAGCGCGCCGCACTTCACCAGCGACTCGATGCCCTTCTTGTTCACCGCGCGGCAGTCCACCCGCTCGCAGAAGTCCCAGATCGAGGTGAAGCGCCCTCCGGCCTCGCGGGCGGCGATCACCGCGTCCACGGCGGACGAGCCCACGTTCTTCACCGCGTCAAGGCCGAAGCGGATGTTGCCCGAGGACACCGTGAAGTCGTGCCCCGACTCGTTGACGTCGGGGGGCAGGACCTCGATCCCCATCTCCTCGCAGCGCGAGACGAAGAACGGGACCTTGTCCTTGGTGGACATGACCGAGGAGATGAGCGCGGCCATGTACTCGGCTGTGTAGTTGGCCTTCAGCCACGCCGTGCGGTAGGAGATGAGCGCGTAGCAGGCGGCGTGGGACTTGTTGAAGGAGTAGTCCGCCGCGCTCTCGTTGGCCTGCCAGAGCTGCTCGATGACGCTCGGCGAGGTGCCGGAGGCCCGGGCTCCCTCCTTGAAGCGCTCCTTGAGCGAGGCCATCTTCTCGCGGTTCTTCTTGCCGATGGCCTTGCGCAGGTCGTCGGCCTCGGGTCCGGAGAAGCCCGCCACCGCCTTGGCGATCTGCATCGACTGCTCCTGGTAGAGGATCACCGAGTAGGTGGACTCGGTGAGGGGTCGCAGCCGCTCGTCGATGTAGGCCACCGCGTCGGGCTGGCGCTTGTTGCGGGCGTAGGTGTCGATGTGGCGCATGGCCCCCGGGCGGTACAGGGCGACGAGCGCGATCAGGTCGGCGAACTCGGTGGGACGCACCTTCCTGAGCGCCTCGCGCATGCCCTCGGACTCGAACTGGAAGACCCCGACCGAATCGCCGCGGGCGAGCATCTCGTAGGTGCTCGGGTCGTCGAGCGGAAGAGCGGCCATGTCCTGACGCTCACCCGTGGAGCGCTCGATGATGTCGAGAGCGGCCTCGATCACGTCGAGGTTGCGCAGCCCCAGGAAGTCCATCTTCAGCAGGCCGATCTCCTCGATCGGGCCCATCGAGTACTGGGTCACCGTCTTGTAGGCCCGCCCGCCGTCCTCCCCCGTCGTGCCCCGGTCCTCGGCGAGCTGGAGGGGCACGAGATCGGTCAGCGGCCGGTCGGCGATGACCACGGCCGCCGCGTGGACCGACGAGTTGCGCACCGTGCCCTCGAGCCCACGGGCGAGATCCACGATCTGCCGGGTCTGCGCGTCGTCGGCGTAGGCACGGGCGAGCTCCTCACCCGGCTTCATGCACTCCTCGAAGGAGGGCGCCCGGCCCATGATCGGCTCGGGGATGAGCTTGGCCACCCGATCGCCGGAGCCGTAGTCGAGACCGAGCACACGGGCCGCGTCGCGGGTGGCGGCCCGGGGGAACATGCGGCCGAAGGTGATGATCTGGGCCACCGACTCCGCCCCGTACTTCTCGGCCACGTAGCGAACGACGCGCTCGCGCCCCTTCACCGAGAAGTCGATGTCGATGTCCGGCATGGAGACGCGCTCGGGGTTCAGGAACCGCTCGAACAGGAGGTCGTAGCGCAGCGGGTCCACGTCGGTGACGCGCAGCGCGTAGGACACGATCGAGCCCGCCGCCGAGCCGCGTCCGGGACCCACGGCGATGCCGGAGTCCTTCGCGTACTTCACGAAGTCCCAGACGATCAGGAAGTAGGCGTCGAAGCCCATCCGACCGATGACCTCGAGCTCCATGTCGAGACGTCGCAGCGCCTCCTCGGGCGGTGGGTCGCCGTAGCGGACGCGCAGGCCCTCCTCGGCCAGGCGACGCAGGTAGACGCCCTCCTTCTCCGCCTCCGGTGTGGGGTAGCTCGGGATCAGCATCTTGCCGAGCTCCAGCTCGGTGGAGCAGCGCTCCGCGATCTCGACCGTGCTGGCGATGGCCTCCGGCCAGGGGGAGAACGACTCGGCCATCTCCTCCGAGCTCTTGAGGAAGAACTCGTTGGTGTCGAAGGAGAGCTTCGGCTGGGCCAGGGTGGACTTGGTCTGAACGCAGAGCAGCGCGGAGTGGTGCTCGTAGTCCTCGCGACGCAGGTAGTGGACGTCGGCCGTTCCCACGAGCGGACGACCCATCTCGCGCGCGATGCGGACGATGCCGTCGTTGGCCTTGTCCTGCTCGGGGATGCCGTTGCGCTGGAGCTCGAAGTAGAGGTTCTCCGCCCCGAAGATCCCCGCGAGCTGGTCGGCGTGGGCGCGAGCCTCGGACGGAGAGTCGTCGACGAGGCGGCGCGCGAAGCGCCCCGCCAGGCATCCGGTGAGGGCGATGACCCCCGCGGAATGGCGGTCGAGGAGCGCCATGTCCACGTTCGGCTTGCCCCGCTTCTGGCCGTCGAGGAAGCCGGCGGAGGTGAGCTTCACGAGATTCCGGAAGCCCTCGTCGCTCGAGGCGAGGAGGGTGAGGTGGTTGCGCTCGAAGCGCACCGCGTCCGAGGCGAGGTCGTCGCAGAGGTAGGCCTCGAGGCCCAGGACGGGCTTGACGTCGTGCTTGCGGCAGGCCTTGTAGAACTCGACCGCGCCGTTCATCACCCCGTGATCGGTGAGGCCGAGGGCCGGCTGGCCGAGCTCGGCGGCCCGGGCGGCCAGCGCCTCGATGTTGCAGGCTCCGTCGAGAAGCGAGTACTCGGAGTGGACGTGGAGGTGGACCGCGGGCGCAGTGGGCATCGAGGGCCCGAGTCTACGGTCGGCTCCCGACGGCTCGACCGCCTGCGGTGTGGTCTGGATTCGACCTCGAGGGCGGCCCCGGTCCGCCGCCGCGGCAGCCGCTATAACCCCCTCCGTGCTCCGGCAAGGACCCATCCCCGCCCTGGTCCACGGGATCATCGAGTACCTGGCCGGCGCCGTCTTCATCGTCGCCCCGTTCGTCCTGGGCTTCCAGTCCTCGGCGGCCACCGCGATCTCCATCATCGTCGGGGTGCTCGTGCTCGTGGTGGCGGCCAGCACCGAGGGTCCGAGCGGGCTCATCAGCCAGATCCCCATCTCCGCCCACGTGGCTCTCGACTTCGTGCTCGCCGCGGCCCTGATCGTCATGCCGTTCGCCTTCGGCTTCTCGGAGGAGGTCGCGCCCACCGCGTTCTTCATCGCCCTCGGCGTCGTCCACCTCCTGCTCACCATCGCCACGCGCTTTCGGCCGAAGGCGCCGGAGGCCGCCGCCGCGGCCCCCCCCGCCGCGGCGACGCCCTCCTCCCCTCGTGGGTGTCCGGCCGGCTTAGTCTGGGTCCCCCGGGGCATGTGGATGTATCGGCGTCGGAGACCGAG
>JBPCRE010000164.1:0-6575 GCA_050997195.1 Thermoleophilaceae bacterium | reverse complement strand
AAGAAGGGTCGAAAGCGCTGGAGCTGCCCCTGTACAAAAACCGATGAGATCCCTGGAGCGCGCGAACCGTTTCCGGCTTGCGCGGGCCGAGCTAAAGCGCGGGGTGGCCGCCGGCGGCCGCGAGGTGTCCGAGGTGATCCTCTCCTGCCCCTGGCAGGCCGAGGGGATGGCCATCAGCGAGCTGCTCATGAGTCAGCGCCGGTGGGGACGCGCACGCTGCCGGCGGGCACTGCTCTCACTCGGGCTCGTGGAGAACAAGCCGATCGGCTCGCTCACCGAACGCCAGCGCACGATGCTGGCGGGCGTGCTCTCCTCATCGACCTCCGAGCCCGCCCCAGCCCCCGAGCGGCGTCGAGGGGCGGTGGGCGCCCCGGCGTGAGCGGCAGGTCCGTGGCTCTGCGCCTGAGCCCGCGCTCGGGCGGGAGCCGCCGCCTCAGCCGATGGGAAACGGGCTGGCGCGGTCAAGCTATCGGAACGAGAGCCCTCCCGAGCGCCTTCGAAACGTCCGGCGAAGAAGGATGAAGCAGGGCGCGAAGACCACGACTCCGACGGGCACCACGAGGTACGGCGCGAGCACGCCGTAGCCGGTCGAGTACACGAGGGCGGCCATCACCACCACGGCCGCGACGCCCGCGAGCAGCGTGCTGTGCGAGCGGTAGCCCGCGAAGTGCTCCCGCGCCGAGAGCTCGAGGCCGACGATCGAGCCGAGCACGAGCGCGGCGAGGATCATGGCGAACCCGCGAGGACCTTGCGCGAAGAACCCGACCACGAGCAGGATCAGAGACAGAAGGCCCACCACCTCAGCGAGCGGAAGGGCACCCCAGGGAGCCGGCGGCCGCTCAGCCTCGCGTGGCCCTCGCGCCTTCGGGGTGGAGTCCGGCTTCGCCCCCCGGGCCACGGCCTGCGCTCGGCGCTCTCGCGCGGCGTCGCGCTCGGTGCGTGAGGTTCGGCCTCCGGCCGTGCCCGCCGGGAGGTCGTCGCCGTCCTCGGAGGTTCTCTTGCGGCTTCGCTTGCCCACCCGAGTACGAGCCTAGTGGGCCTTCGGGTGGCGTCAGGTGAGGAGAAGCGGGGTCACGGCTCGGGGGCCGCGCCCCCCGGCTAAGGGGCAGCCGGAGGAGATCTTCACCCGCCACCAGCTCATGAGCATGCCGAGCACGCCCCAGCGCGGGCGAACGTGCCAGTTCTTGCAGCCCGGCTCGCCGATGTCCTCGTTGGTCACGATCTCCCAGCGGTGGGCACCGGGGTCGCGGAGCATCTCCTCGATGCGGCGGCGGTTGCTCTCCTCGACGAACGCGCGGTCGCTCAGGGCGCGGCGGCGCTCGGCCAGCGAATCAACGAGCGAGTCGCGCACGCGTTCGAGCTCGGCCACCGGCAGCACTCGCGGGCCTCTCGCCGGGACCCGCGGAGCCGCAGGGTGCTGACCGGGCGAGCTCGAGCAGAAGAGCGTTCCGAGGTCCGACTCGAGTCGCCCGATCTGGCCGCGCAGCGACTGCCGCGCGGCGCGCTCGTCGACGCGCGTGGGAGCGAAGGAGCGGCTGGCCACCTCGCCACGCTCGAAGAGCTCCAGCATCTCCCTCTCCAAGACCTCGGGCACGCCTCTCTCCTACGGTCGGTCGCGGAGCGGCGGAGGGTAGCAGCGGTGCGAGGCGTCCCTACGCCGGTACCGCGAGCGCCGCGGCGGCGCTCCAGAGCGCCTCCTCGACGGCCACCATGGGGACCCCGGCCACCCGGATGGCCACGAGCAGCACCCTATCGGTCCGGCGGCCCACCTCCACGCTCGTGGCCGGCTCCCCGAAGAGCGCTCCCATGGGCTGTGTCTCGTCGACCAGCACGATCTCGCCGGCCAAGAGCGTGCGGCCCTCGGCGGGGCCAAGGCGCTCGCCGGGGTGCGACGGCCGCAGGCCGGGCTCGCCCACCACGCGGTCGGCATCGAAGGCCGACACCGCCACGCTGGTCTCCGCGGTCGCGATCGTGAGCGCGTCGGCCACGCGCCCACGGCTTCGGTAGCCCCCCTCCCTCATGCGGAGAAGGGCGAGATCCTCGGCCGGGGTGCGCCGCTCCTCGGGGTCGATGCCCACCTGGCGGAAGAAGGCCCGGTAGGCGGCGGGCACGGGCTCGAGGCGCAGGCGCACGGCCTTGGCGCCGGTGAAGCGATCGCTCAGCCGGCGAAGGTGCTCGCGCACCTCCCGAGGACTCCTCCCGGTCGCGCCCGGAGCGGCGAGGTGGTGCAGCTCGAGGCCGGGGAGCTCCTCTCCGAGCTCGGCCTCCACCCACCCGCGAGCAGGCTCTTTCACCGGGCGCGACGGGCGAGCGCCCGCGCGGCGGCTCGCAGCTCGGGCTCGGAGAGCAGGCCGATCCTGGTCTCGAGAACGCGCCCGCCCGGGCGCACGAAGGTGGTGGTCGGGCACACCGTGATGCGGTTTAAGTTCACCACGGCCCCGTCCTGGTCCACGGCCACGGGAAAGCGCCAGCCGCGCCGACGCTGAGCCTCCTCCACCGCGGAGCGGCCCTCGCCGCTCACCACTGCGACGAACCGGACGTCCGGAACCGCACGCCGCACCCGCTCGACCACGTCGAGCTGGGGCTCGCACTCGGTCTGGCGCCGCACGACGAAGGTGAGCACGAGCGCCCGCCGGCGCAGCGCGCAGAGGTTGACCACGTCGGGCCCCTGGACCTCGCAGGCGGGCCGCACGCCCTCCGCTCGCCCGGGCCCCGGGTTGATGTTCGCGTCGCCCTCGAGCGTCCCGGTGGCGAGCGGAGCGGCGAAGGGCGGCAGCCGCGCGCCGGGAGCGGGGCCGCGGATGCTCGATCCCTGCGGGCTTCCCGCGGAGTTGACGACGGCCACGACCACCAGCGCCAGCAGGGCGAGACCGACGACGATCACGTACGGGTTGGCGCGCCGCGGAGGCTCCTCGGGTCCCTCCTGGCGGGCGTCGATCTTGTCCTGGAGCGCGGCGCGCTTCGCCGCCGCGGAGCCACCTTGGTCGGGGACGCCGCCCTCCCCCTCCGCCCCGCGCGAGTCCCCGTTGACAGGCCCGCGGCCAAGATCTCCGAAGCGGTCCTCAGGCACGCGTAGGGGGCCGCTCGGCCGCACCGCGCCGGCCGTCGGGCGGCGCGGGGCCGGAGTAGGCGGTGGCCTCAGCGCGCATCCTCCGGCGGCCGAGGACCCGGCGCGGATCGAGGCTCCGCCACGTGAACGCGCCGCGGCCCTCACCCCACACGAGCGCGGCCGGAAGGGCCAGGCCCACGCCGATCAGCGACACGGTGAGATCCACCACCGTGACGATCCCGAAGTCCCTCAGCATGCGGATGTCCGAGAAGATGAGCGCTGCGAAGCCGGCGACGGCGGTGACCCCCGAGGCCAGCACGGCCGCCCCGGTGGACTCGTAGGTGCGCCGCAGCGCCTCCGGCCCCTCGAAGCCGGCGTCGCGCTCCTCGCGGTAGCGCGCGGAGAGCAGCACGCTGAACTCCGTCGAGATGGCGATCACCAGAGCGCCGAGCGCCGCCGACAGCGGATTGAGCGGGATCCGCAGTACGAAGAGGATGAGCGACGACCATCCCGTGGCCAGCGCGATGGGAATGAGAGGGAGCAGAGCCTCGTCGTGGCGGCGCCGGACCGCGAAGAGCACGAGGAACACCGCGGCGAGCCCGGCCAGCAGGGTGAGGAAGCGCCGCCACGGCGAGGCCAGCGCCTCGTTGCCCTCGGCCACCAGCACCGGTGCCCCGCCCACGGCGGCGCTCACCCCGGGGGGAGGGCGCAGGCGATCGCGCATGTCCTCGATCACCTCCTGCTGGCGGTCGAGAGGCATGAGGCGGATGCCGAACGCGAGGTTGGCAGTGCTGCGGTCGTCGGACACCACGGCCTGGGAGAAGTAGCGAGGCACGGCGTCGAGGAGCGCTCGCGTGGCGCCCGGGTTGGCGGGATCGTTGCCGCGCAGGAGGTCGGTGAGCGCGAGGCCCGGGCAGAGCTCGGGGCCGGCCCGCGGCTGGGCGCAGCTCGCGCCCGGCCGGTAGCCGTGGGCGGCCAGGACATCGCGCTGGTAGGCCACCATCCAGCGCACCACCTCGGGGCGGGTCAGATCGTCGGCGCGCACGGTCACGTCCACCTCGCCGGCCACGCCGGTGGCCTCCTGCAGGGCGTTCACGTCCCGGAGCGCGGGCATGTCCGCGGGCACGAGCTGGCGGACGTCGGAGATCACGGTGGTCTGGGTGTCGGCCACCCAGCCGAGCACGGCGAGCACGAGGCCCACCGCGAGCACCCGGCCCGGACGGGACACGGCCACGGAGAGGCCCCGCGAGGCGCCCGCGCGCAGCCAGCCGCCCCCTCGCCGAGCGCGCGCCAAGGGGCCCATGCGGCTCGCCCGGGCGAGCACCACGCGCGTGCGGGGCATGATCGGCGGCACGTCGGGCGCGCGCTCGTGGCGAGAGCCCAGGCGCACGAGGGCGGCGAAGCCCGCCGTGAGCGCGCAGGCCAGCGCGATGGCCACGCCAAGGACGACTATGAGCCCGAAGCCGCGTACCATGGGCACCGGGGAGAGCACCAGCACGAGGAAGCCGAGCGCGGAGGCAAGCGCCGCCGTCGCGATGATCGGCCCCCCGAGCGAGGCCGCGCGAACGGCCACGCGCTCGCCCTCCTCGACCGTCACCCCACCGCTATCCCCGCGCCCGGGAGCCACCACCTCCCTCGACTCGTCGTAGCGGGCCTGAAACTGGATCGCGTAGTCCACGGCCAGGCCGATGAGCACCGGGAGCGCCGCGATCGACGCCATGGTCAGCGAGCCCCCGGCCAGCGCGAGCGCCCCGAACGCGAGCGCCGCGGCTCCGAGGGCCATAAGCAGCGGGAGGAGCCGTAGGCTCGAACGGAACACGAGCGCCAGCGTCAGGGTCATGATCAGTACGCCGGCGAGCAGGAGGACGAGCACCGCGCGGCGGATCTCCTCGCCGAGGTCCTCGACGATGACCGGCACCCCGGTGACCACGTACCCGCCGCCCTGCTGGAGGGCGAACCGCGGTTGTTCGGTGGTCTCGCGTATGAGGGAGATGGCCTCGCTGCGCGCCTGCGGTGAGAGCTCGGGCCGCAGCCTCACCTGGACCACGGCGGCCCGGGGAGAGGGGAAGAGGTAGGCGAAGCGCGACTTCGGGATGCCCACCCCCCGGGCGGTGTCGAACACGAGCGCCGAGACGAAGCTCGGGTTGTCGATGGAGGGCAGCGAGGTGATGCCGTAGCGCGCCGCGAACTGGACCACCTCGGTCTGGAAGCGCTCCTGCACGGCGCGGGCGGCGCTCTCGCCCGCGGCCCGCTGGGCGGCCGGGGAGGCCCCGCGCCGATCGGCCACCCGCCGCGCGGCGGCGGCGGCCCGCTCGGCGTCGACGGCCGTCTGGGCACGCCGGCCGTCGAGGCCCTCTCGGATCTGCCCCACGGCCGTGTTCACGAATGTGGCCGGCCCGTACACGGCCTTCACCGGGCGCGCACGGGCGAGGGCGGTGCATTGAGGCGGCAGGCTCCGAAGCCCTTCGGGCGGCACGTTGCCGGAGAGGCAACCCTCGAGGGCGAGCAACCGGCCGAGGTCGGCGGTCAGGACGGTCCGTTGGAGGTTCCCGCGCACGAGCACCACCACGGCCTCGTCCCCGAACTCCCGCTTGAAGCCCTCGGTGGCCTCGAAGGACTCCGACCCCCGATCCACCAGAGTGTCCGGCGAGGCACTCGCCCGAAGGGTCAACGAGCCCGCAACCCCGGCCGCAGCGAGGATCCCGAACACCGCGAGCACCAACCCCGACCGCCGCACCGCAGCCCGGGCCACCCGCCCAAACGTCTCCCCACTCAGCACGAAGACAGCTTAGATAGACAAGAGCACGCCGAAGTCACCCGACCTCGGAGACCACCCGGCCAAGAACCCTCAGCCGCACTCTCCCTCCGGGCGAGTAGGCCCCGCCGGAGGACTGAGAGCAAGCTGGGCGCCGACCCTGGCGGGGGGACAGTGCTCCGCACGGCCACCCGTCAGGGGTGGCGAACCAGCGCAGCTATCAGGCCTCCGGCGGGCCTACTCCATGCCCAGGGGGCCTTGAGCCTCCCCGGCCAAGAACTGCCGCACGAACTGGTTGGCCGAGTTGAACAGCTCGTCGGCGGGGCCCGACTCCACGATCTTGCCCTTCCAGAGGATGGCGATGTACTCGGCCACCCGGCGGGCGGACATGATGTCGTGGGTGATCACCACGTAGGCGCCGCCGTTCTCCTCGTGGATCTCCATGATGAGCTCGCAGAGAAGGGCGGTGCGCACCGGATCGAGCCCGGAGTCCGGCTCGTCGAAGAGCACGATGTCGGGATCGAGCACGAGGGCTCGCGCGAACCCCGCGCGCTTGCGCATGCCGCCCGAGAGCTCGTTCGGCATCCTCGTCCCGGCCGCGGCGAGGCCCACCTCCTTGAGGCGCTTGTTCACGATGTCGCCGACCTCGTCCTCGCCCTTGTCGGTGTGCTGGCGCAGCGGGAAGGCCACGTTGTCGAAGACGTTCATCGATCCGAAGAGCGCGCCGTCCTGAAACAGCACCCCGAACTTCTTGCGCATGTCGAAGAGCTC
>JBPCRE010000113.1:0-5090 GCA_050997195.1 Thermoleophilaceae bacterium | reverse complement strand
TGCTCGCCGGCGCCATCGCCTTCGTGCTGATGCTCCTCGCCGCCCTGGCCTACCCGGCCGGAATGGGATTGGGGGACGTCAAGCTCGCCGGCGTGATGGGCCTCTTCCTGGGAGTCGCGGTGGCTCCAGCGCTGTTCGCCGCCTTCGCCGCCGGCTCGCTGCTGGGCCTGGCGCTCATCGCCCGACACGGGAAGAAGGGGCGCAAGATGGCCCTGCCGTTCGCGCCCTTCCTCGCAGCGGGCGGGATCCTCGGCCTGGTCGCCGGGCCGGAGCTCCTCGACCTCTACGTGCGCTCCTTCGCGGGCTGAGCAGCGGGCAGGCTCAGGGCTGACCCGGGGGCGGAGCCGACTCGCCGGTGGTGGTGCCCCCGCCCCCCGGCGATGGCCCGGCTCCCGGCGCGGTCCCGTCGCTCGGCGTGCCCTGCCCCCCGCCTCCGCCCCCGGTCTGGCCGCCGCTCCCGGGCTGCCCGCCGCCTCCGGTCTGGCCGCCCGAGCCCCGGGGCGGCTCCATGCTCGGCGGAGGCTTCTCGCCCGGTGCGCTCTGCTTTCGCGGTGCGGCCTCGCCCGTCGGCGTGGCGCTCGAGGGAGGGGCGCTCGCCGGCGTCTCGCCCGTCGTCTCCTCTGTCGAGTCCTCAGCCGGAGGGCGAGCCCGGCGCCGGGCGGGCGGCCGCGGCGAGCGCCCTGGGGCGCGGGTACCGCGCGGCGCGGCACTCGGGGGTCGCCGCGCCTCCGCCCGAGGGGTGCTCCGGGCGATGAGCTCTCGGCGGCCCCCGCCCCCGCCCCCGCCCACAAACGCCGGCCGAGCGGGGATGCGGGCGAGCGTGGGGCCCGGCCTACCGCCGCTCGCCCTCGCGGCGACGCGCGGGCGTGCGCTCCTCCGCGGGCTGGGGCGCTCGCGTCGGATCGCCTTCGGGGCCGGCGGCGGATCGCCGCCGATCTCTCCGAACGGCACGAGGGGCGGGCCGCCCGGGAAACGCAAGCCTCCGAGCGGCGAGTCCTCGGAAAGCGCGCCGAGAAACAGGGCCGCGGTCAGGAGCAGTAGGACGCCTCCGGCCGCTGCGGCGCGGCGGTGCCAGGCCGGACGCCCCTCGGCCCGATGCCGACTGTCCTCTCCGTAGCTCATCCGAGCGGCCCCCTTCCGTGAACATCGCTGACCAAGCCTCCCGAGCGCGGTCCGCGCCAGCCCGTCCGTGGGCCGGTTGAGGGCTCAGTCTAGACGGCCGAGGCCGAGCACCTACCTTTGGGGCCGCGGTCTTCGGGGCGAAGGCTCTAAGCATCCGTCCACGGCGTGCCGATAGGTGCGGCAATGGCCCTTCCGCGTCCCCTTCTCGTCGCGCTCGTGGGCGTCGTGCTGGCCGCCGCTGCGTTCTACGCCACCCAGAGCATCGGCGCCCCCACGAGCGATCCCGCTGCGTCGTCCGACGCCGCCAGCGCAGGCTCGGGCACGGCCCGCGGCTCGACCGGCGCGGCGGCCAAGCCCGCCGCTCGCCCGGCGCCGGAGACCGACGAGTGCCGCGCCGCGTGCGGCGCGCGCTCGCCGCCGACAAGGTGATCGTGCTGCTGTTCACCCAGCCCGGAGCGGCTGACGACGACGCCACGAACTGGGCTTCGCGGGCACTGAAGAAGCGCCGGGTGGCCGTCTTCCGTGACCGGATCTCCGACATCGGTGACTACAAGAAGATCGTCGCTGGCGTAGGCGTGGCGCAGGCGCCGGCCACCGTGGTGGTCGATGAGGATCGCAAGGCGCGCGTGCTCGAGGGCTACACCGACCGTGGCACCCTCCGCCAGGTGGTCCGAGACGCGCTCCGATGAGCCTGTCGCGCGGGGCGCGCGGTACAGCCTGCGCCTGCTCGATCTCCGCGCGAAGAGCCGCTCCGGCGGATCCTCCCCGCGCGGGATCTGCGCGCCGGGCTACTCGCCTTGCCTGCCGGCGACCGGCGACCTCGACTGTTCGGACATCCCCAGCAGCGAGAAGCCGGTGCAGGTGACCGGCGGCGACCCCTACCGCCTCGATGGGGATGGCGATGGAGTCGGCTGCGACTCGGGCTGAGAGCTGGAGGGAGCCGTTGGGTGCGCCGCTGAGCGCCGAGGAGGCCGTACCGGCGGCCGATAGCCTCCAGGGCCCCATGACCCTCCGCTTCACCACCGCCGGCGAGTCGCACGGCCCCGGCCTCGTGGCCATCCTCGAGGGCCTGCCCGCCGGCCTCGAGCTCACCCCCGAGGACATCGACCGCGACCTCGCCCGCCGCCAGCTCGGGCACGGCCGGGGCGGGCGGATGAAGATCGAGACCGACCGCGCCACGGTGACCTCGGGCGTGCGGCACGGGCGCACGCTCGGCTCGCCGGTGGCCCTCGAGATCGCCAACCGCGACTACGAGAACTGGGAGGAGCGGATGAACCCGTGGCCGGTGGAGGCCGCGGTGGCCGAGGTGCACCTTCCTCGCCCGGGCCACGCCGACCTGGCGGGGGTGCAGAAGTACGGCTTCACCGACGTGCGCAACGTGCTCGAGCGCGCGAGCGCGCGGGAGACCGCCGCGCGGGTGGCCGTGGGCGCGCTGGCCAAGGCGTTCCTGAGGCCCTTCGGGGTCGAGGTGCGCTCGCACGTGCTGCAGATCGGCGCCGTGGAGGTGAGCTCCGATGGAGCGCTCTCGCCCGCGGACTTCGAGGGTGTGGACGCCTCGCCCGTGCGCTGCCTCGATCCCGAGGCGAGCGGGGCGATGGTCGCGGAGATCAACGTCAAGCGCAAGGCCAACGAGTCGCTCGGCGGGGTCTACGAGGTGCAGGCCTTCGGACTGGTGCCAGGCATCGGCTCGCACGTCTCCTGGGAGGAGCGCCTAGACGGTCGGCTGGCCCAGGCCGTGATGAGCATCCAGGCCATGAAGGGCGTGGGCATCGGAGACGGGTTCGAGCTGGCCGGCGTGCCCGGCTCGCGCGCCCACGACGAGATCTTCTGGTCCGAGGACGAGGGCTTCCACCGCGAGACCAACCACGCGGGCGGGCTCGAGGGCGGGATGACCACGGGCGATCCGCTGATCGTGCGCGGCGCCATGAAGCCGCTGCCCACCCTCACCAAGCCGCTGCGCTCGGTGGACCTCGCCACCAAGGAGCCCGCCCAGGCCCTGCGCGAGCGCACCGACTCCTGCACCGTGCCCGCGGCCGGCGTGGTGGCCGAGGCCATGGTGGCGCTGGTGCTGGCCTCCGCCTACCGGGAGAAGTTCGGCGGGGACCACGTCGGCGATGCCCTGACCGCGCTCGGCGCCTACGAGGAGCGCATCGGGTGGAGGCGCTAGCCGAGGAGGAGGGAGGCGCGCCCGCCGCCGGGGTGAGCCCTCCGCGCCGGGCGCTCGTGTTCGTGGGCTTCATGGGCGCGGGCAAGTCGAGCGCCGCCCGCACGGTGGCCGCCGAGCTCGGGGCCGAGCCCCTCGACACCGATCGTGAGCTCGAGCGCCGGATCGGCCGACCGCTCGAGGCCTTCTTCGACGCGCGCGGAGAGGCCGCGTTTCGCGCGGCCGAGGAGGAGGTGGTGCTCGAGCTGCTCGGTCGCGAGGACGCTCGGGTGGTCGCCCTCGGGGGAGGCTCGCTCGGGTCGGAGCTCGTGCGCGAGGCGCTCTCCGACCACGTGGTGGTCCACCTCGAGGTGGAGCCCGAGGACGCCTGGCACCGAGCCTCCGGCCGGGGCCGGCCCCTGGCCCGCGACTATGGGCGCTTCCTCCAGCTCCACGCCGACCGCCACACCGTCTACGAGGCGGCGGCCGACGCCACCCTGCCGCCCGACGGCCGTGAGGCGGTGCGCCACGCGCTGCCCGCGCTTACCCGCCTGCGCGAGGCGCCCGCGGGCACCCGGCTCGTCTGGGCGCGCAGCGCCTCGGGCCACTACCCGGTGTTCTTCGGGCGCGGGCTCCTGCGCTCCGGGTTCTTCCCCCTCGACGCCGGCCGGCGGCTCGTGGTGAGCGACGCGGCGGTGGGCCTACTCCACCGGCTCCCCGGCGCCGAGGCGGTGATGGACGTGCCCGCCGGCGAGCAGGAGAAGACGCTGGCGCGGGCCGAGGCCGTGCTGCGCGCCCTCGCGCGGGCGGGCGCCACCCGTGAGGATCTCGTGGTGGCCGTGGGCGGCGGGGTGGTCGGCGATCTGGTGGGGTTCTGCGCCGCCGTGTACCAGCGCGGCGTGCCCCACGTGCAGGTGCCCACCACGCTCGTGGCCCAGGTGGACTCCGCCTACGGGGGCAAGACGGGCGTGGACCTCCCCGAGGGCAAGAACTACGCCGGCGCCTACCACCAGCCGAGCGCGGTGCTGGTGGACCCGGCCGTGCTCGAGACCCTTCCCGCGGCCGAGCGCTCCGCCGGGTACGCCGAGGTGGTGAAGACGGCGCTCATCGCCGGCGGCCCGCTGTGGGCCCGCGTGCGGACCGGAGGCGAGCTCGACGACGCCACCATCCTCGGCTGCGCGCGCACGAAGCTCTCGGTGGTGGCTGAGGACGAGCGCGACGAGGGCGCCCGCCAGGCGCTCAACCTGGGGCACACGGTGGCCCACGCCGTCGAGGCCGCCACCGGCTACGCCCGCTATCGCCACGGCGAGGCGGTGGGCATCGGCCTGCTGTGCGCGCTGCGCCTCTCCGGCCGCGACGCCCTGCGCTCCGAGGTGGCCGATCTACTGGCTGCTCGGGGGCTTCCCCTGGCCTACGAGGGAGCGGGCGTGGACGAGGTCCTCGGCTTCCTCGCGCGCGACAAGAAGCGACGCGCCGGCCGCGTGGGCTGGGTGCTGCTCTCCTCCCCCGGCGAGGTGCGGGTGGGCCAGGAGCTGTCCGACGCGGCGGTGCGCGAAGCGCTCGAGGAGGCGCGGGCGCGATGAGCGGCGAGGGCGCCCGCATCGAGGTGCTCCACGGCGTCAACCTCGACCAGCTCGGGGCGCGCGACCCCGGCCACTACGGCAGCGGGACGCTCGCCGAGCTCGAGGTCCGGGTGAGGGAGTTCGCCGCCGAGCTCGGCCTGAGGCCCGTGTTCTCCCAGACCAACCACGAGGGCGAGTACTGCGAGGCCCTGCACCGCGCGCGCGAGACCGCCGACGGCCTGCTCCTGAACCCCGGCGCGTGG
>JBPCRE010000106.1:0-4637 GCA_050997195.1 Thermoleophilaceae bacterium | reverse complement strand
GGGGGGGAGAGGGGAGGCACCGCGGGGTGTTTCCCCCAAGGAGACGCGCCATGCAAAGGAGGGGGGGGGTGGGTCCCCCTCCGCCCCCCCTCGGCCCGAAGAGCACGCACACCTGGGGCACCACGCCGGACATCCGCACCTGGGTGTGGAAGATCCGCTCGGCGCCGCGGCGGCCGGGGAACACGTGCACCTGGTCGGTGATCCGCGCGCCGGCGGAGTCCACGAGGTAGATCATGGGCACGAGGCGCTCGAGCGCGCGCTCCTGCACGCGGATGATCTTCTCGACGGTCTTCGGCCCCCAGGAGCCGGCCTTGACCGTCGGGTCGTTGGCCATCACGCACACCGGGCGCCCGGCGAGCGTGCCCTGCCCGGTGACCACGCCGTCGGCCCCGAGCCCGTCGTGCTCCCAGTTGGCCAGCAGGGCGTCCTCGATCAGCGAGCCCGGATCGAGAAGGCGCTCGAGGCGCTCGCGCACCGGAAGCTTGCCCTGCTCGAGCGCCTTCGCGTGGTGACGCTCGGGGCCGCCCGAGCGCGAGCGCTCGGCGGCCTCGTCGAGGTTGGCGAGCGGAGAGGCCTCGTCGATGTCCTCGGGCATGCGGCTGAAGTTAGTGCGCGGGTGTGCCCGAAGCGCTCTCCTACTCGCGGTCGACCACGAGCCCGTGGTTCCGGAGGGCGCCGAGGCCGAGGGCGAGCTGTCGGTCAGGCGAGCTCAAGCCCTCGACGTTCACTCATTGCGAGAAGAGCGCCTCCTGCGGGTCGGGAAGCTCGTCAACGGCTCGGCTTCCCTCGGGGGGGTCCCCGGCTTCGGCGTAGCAGGCGACGATCAGATGCTGGCGATCCAGAAAGGTGGCCGAAGAGACGTCCTCGCCCCCACCACGCTCAGACCCTCAGATCGACCGGCACCGGCTTCTCCCCCGAGTAGTCGTAGAAGCCCTTGCCGGACTTCTTCCCGAACCAGCCGGCGGACACGAGCTTGCGCAGCGTCGGCGGAGGGGCGAAGCGCTTCTCGCGGTACTCGAGGAACATGATGTCGGCGATCGACTTGGTGGTGTCGAGGCCCACGAAGTCGAGGAGGGTGAAGGGGCCCATGGGGTGTCCCGCGCCCGCCTTCATGGCCGCGTCGATCTGGTCGATCGGGCCGACGCCCTCCTCGTAGGCGCGAATGGCGTCGAGCATGTAGGGCACGAGCAGGCGGTTGACGATGTAGCCCGCCCGGTCGGGCGTCGGTATCACCGTCTTGCCGAGGCTGCGGCCGTAGTCGAGGCCGGTCTGGAAGGCCTCGTCGCTCGTGGTCACCGCGCGGATGACCTCGACGAGCGGCATGACCTGGGCGGGGTTGAAGAAGTGCAGCCCGATGAAGCGCTCGGGGCGTGCGGTGGCCGTGGCGAGGTCGATGATCGAGAGAGAGGAGGTGTTCGACGCGAACACGCCGTCGGAGCCCACGATCCCGTCGAGGTCGGCGAAGAACTCGCGCTTGACGCCGAGGTCCTCGGTGATGGCCTCGATGACGAGCTGGCGGTCGGCGAGGTCGTGCTGATCGACGGTCCCGCGGATGCGCCCGCGCACGGCGTCGGCGTCCGCCTGGGTCGTGCGGCCCTTCTCCACCGCGCGGCTGAGCTGCTTCTCGATCTTGGCGAGCCCCTGCGCGAGGACGCTCTCCTCGATCTCGGCGAGGACCACGTCGTATCCGGCCTGGGCCGAGACCTGCGCGATCCCGTGGCCCATCAGCCCCGCACCGGCCACCCCGACCTTGGAGATCTCCATGTAGCGTCCACCTTCCTGTCAGCTGGCAACCGAGCGTCGGGAGCGTACATGGCACATGTGGAGCCGGAGAACCGCGGACTGGTGCAGGCCGAGGACGTTGGAGGCGTGCGCCGCATCCTCATGCGACGCCCGGAGAAGCGAAACGCGCTGAACGAGGACCTCATCCGCCGCCTCGACGCCGCGTTCCGCGACGCCGCGGCGGACCCGGCGGTGCGAGTGGTGGTGCTGGCCGGCGAGGGGGAGATGTTCTCCGCGGGCATGGACCTGGCGACCCTTCAGGGCCTCGCGTCGGATCCCGGCTCCCTGCGGAGCTTCCGCACCCCTCTGCTCGAGACCTGGAACCTGCTCGAGGACATGGAGAAGCCGACCATCTGCGAGATCCACGGGGCCTGCATCGGCGGCGCCATGGAGCTCGCGCTGGCCGCGGACCTGCGGGTGATGGCCGAGGACGCGACGACCGGGCTCGTGGAGACGCGCATCGGACTGCTGCCGGACGTGGGTGGGTCCTCCAGGCTGCCCGCCGTCGTGGGTCTCGGCGTGGCCAAGGAGCTCGTGATGACGGGGCGGCTGATCGACGGTCGCGAGGCTCACCGCATCGGGTTCGCCAACCGCGTGGCTCCGGCGGCCGAGCTCGAGGCCACCACCAAGGCGCTCTGCGACGAGCTGCTGGCGTGTGCTCCGCTCGCGGTGGGGCTCGCGAAGCGGGTCATGAACGCCGCGGCGCGCCCGGGGCTCGCCGAGTCACTCGAGCGCGAGGGGGCCGCGCAGGAGCGCCTGGCCCGCTCGGAGGACTTCGCCGAGGGTGCGCGGGCGTTCGGGGAGAAGCGTCAGCCGGAGTTCAGGGGGGCGTAGCGCCTCACTCGCGGCAAGCCGTCCGAAGGCAAGCCCCGCGGCGCTCGCCCGCCCGGCGTGCCCGACAGGCAGTGAAGACACACCTGGACCGGATGGGCCACAATGCCCGCTCGGAATCGTCGACCAAGGGAGCCGTTCGTGAACGCAGTTCATCCCTCCGAGAAGCAGCTGTTCGCCGCGTGCGTCGTGGTGAGCGCCCTCACCTACCTGCTACTGGTGGTGGTCACCTTCGGCATTGGCCTGGTGATCGGGCTGATGATCCTCGGCGGGGCGTTCCTGCTGCTCGGGTGGCAGCTCGGCCAGCTCCGCGGCAACGGCGTGCTCGTGTCCGAGCATCAGTTCCCCGAGACCCACCGCGTGGCCCGAGAGATGGCCGAGCGAATGGAGCTGGCGAAGCCTCCGGCGATCTACGTCGTGGAGTCGGGTGGAGCCCTCAACGCGTTCGCCACCCGATTCGCGCTGCGAGACTACGTCGTGATCTACTCCGATGTGCTCGAGCTCGCCTACGAGCAGGGCGAGCAGGAGGTGGCCTTCGTGATCGCCCACGAGCTCGCGCACCTGAAGCGCCGCCATCCCACCAAGTTCCTGCTCCTCGTCGGTGCCCGCAGCGTGCCGGGGCTGTTTCCCGCCTACTCGCGCGCGTGCGAGCACACCTGCGACCGCATGGCCGCCCAGCAGGCGCCTACCGGCGCGGTGAGCGGCCTCCTGGTGCTGGCCGCCGGCACGGAGCTCTACCGGCACATCGAGGCGAACGCCTTCGCCCGTCAGACCCAAGAGGACCAGGGCTTCTTCGTGTGGCTGACCGAGTTCTTCTCCTCGCACCCGAGGCTCCCGCGGCGGGTGGAGGCGCTACAGCTCTTCGTGGGCCAGTTGGGCCAGTTGCGCCAGGGCGCGGGGCGGGTGGCGATGCCGGCCATGGCGGGCGAGACCCCGGCGCCCCGGTCGGTGCTCGAGAGCGGTGGCCAGCCGGTCTCCGCGCGCGCGCACGAGTCCCACTGAGGGGCTTCCGGCGCGGGTCGACTTGGACCGAGACACCAAACGTGAACCCCTACACGCGGGGCCGGTGGCGCTCGACGATGGCCGCCACCTCGGCCGCCGCCGGCAGCGTGCCGAAGGCATAGCCGCCATCGCCGGCGAGGCGCGTGGCGCAGAAGGCGTCGGCTACCGCCGGAGCGCCGTGGCGCACGAGCAGCGACCCCTGGAGGCAGAGGGCCATCCGCTCGACGACCCGGCGGGCCCGCAGCTCGAGCGAGGCCGGGTCGCGGGTCAGCTCGTCCCGCACGCCGGCCACGGCCCGGTCGAGCCGCGGCTCGGCGCCGGCCGCGAGCCCGACCTCGTCGAAGAAAGCCTCGAGCGAATCGGGAGCACGCGCGAGGGCGCGGAGCACGTCGAGCGCGCTCACGTTGCCCGAGCCCTCCCATATCGAGGCCAGGGGCATCTCGCGGTGGAGCCGTGGCAGGCCCGAGGCCTCGACGTAGCCGTTGCCTCCGAGGCACTCGAGGGCGTCGGCGACGAAGCCGGGCTGGCGCTTGCAGACCCAGTACTTGCCGACCGCCGTCGCGAGGCGCTTGAGGTGGCGCGCGTGCTCGTCGTGCTCAGCCTCGTCGTAGGCCCGTGCCAGGCGCATCGCCAGCGCCGTCGCCGCCTCGGCCTCGACGCACAGGTCGGCCAACACGTTGCGCATGAGTGGCTGGTCGGCCAGGCGCGCCCCGAACGCGCTGCGGTGCGCGGCGTGCCAGGTGGCGTTGGCAACACCCCAGCGCATGCCCGCCGCGGTGCCGATCACGCAGTCAAGCCGCGTGTGGCCGACCATCTCGATGATCGTCGGGACGCCGCGGCCCGGCGCGCCGACGAGCTGCGCCCAGGCGCCGTGCAGCTCGATCTCGCGCGACGCGTTGGAGCCGTTGCCGAGCTTGTCCTTCAGGCGCTGGAGTGCAAAGGCGTTGCGCGTGCCGTCGGGCAGGATCCGCGGCAGCGCGAAGCAAGACAGGCCCTCGGGCGCCTGCGCGAGGACGAGGAAC
>JBPCRE010000144.1:0-5704 GCA_050997195.1 Thermoleophilaceae bacterium | reverse complement strand
CCGACGAGCCGGGCGTCGAGGGCGTCACCGAGCCCGGGTCCCCCGCCGACGAGGTCATCCCCGAGGAGCACCGCCTCTACCGGCCGCGCGACGAGAGCGCCTTCTCGGTCGAGCGCCTGCCCGCCGGCGGCTTCCGGGTCGGCGGCCCCCGGGTCGAGCGCCTGCTGGCCCGCCACGACCTCGACAACGACGACGCCCTGCGCTACGTGGAGGATCGGCTGCGCAGCCTCGGGGTCATCCGCGCACTGGAGGCGGAAGGCTTCGAGCCGGGCGACGACGTGGAGATCGGCGGCGTGGCCTTCGAGCTCGACCCCGGCACCCCGTTCCGGTCCTGAGAGCCTCCTAACCTGCCCGACCGTGGGCCTCGTGGTGATCAAGCTCGGGTCGAGCGTCGTGGCCGCCGACGACGGCGAGCTGCGTCTCGAGGTGGTCTCGCGGGTCTGCGCGGAGGCGGCGGCCCTGCACGCGGCCGGGGACTCGGTCGTGCTCGTCACCTCGGGGGCCATCGCCAGAGGGATGCGGGCGCTCGGGATGCTCGCCCGACCGAAGGTTATGGACGAGCTCCAGGCCGCCTCGGCGGTCGGCCAGGGAAAGCTCTACCGAACCTACGACGAGCTGCTGCAGACCCACGGCGTGCAGAGCGCTCAGGTGCTGCTCACCTTCTTCGACCTCTCGGCGCGGATGCACTACCTCAATGCCCGCCAGACGCTACGCAAGCTGGTGGAGTGGCGGATCGTGCCCGTGATCAACGAGAACGACACGACCACCACCGACGAGATCTCGTTCGGAGACAACGACTTCCTCGCCTCCCAGGTGGCCATCCTGCTCGGCGCCGACGTGCTCCTCCTGCTCACCGACACCGAGGGGGTGCACACCGCGGATCCCCGGCGCGACCCGACGGCCAGGCTGGTGCCCGAGGTGCGCGATCCGGTCGAGCTCGCGTCGATCGAGATCGGCACGTCCGGCTCGCCCCTCGGCTCGGGGGGCATGCACTCGAAGGTGGTGGCCGCCGAGATGGCCACCGCGGCTGGCATCCCCGCCGTGATCCTCTCGGGCCTCGTGCCCGGCGCGGTGCCGAGCGCCGTGGCCGGTGAGCGGGTGGGCACGCGCTTTCACCCCCGCGA
The DNA here is from genome assembly GCA_050997195.1 of Thermoleophilaceae bacterium. Classification (GTDB taxonomy): domain Bacteria; phylum Actinomycetota; class Thermoleophilia; order Solirubrobacterales; family Thermoleophilaceae; genus JACCZP01. Next base: position 4,580 of record JBPCRE010000144.1, on the reverse strand, counting down.
GGCCAGGATGTCGAGCTTCAAGCTGTGGCTGAAGTACGCGAAGCCGAGCCGCGGCCGCGTGACGGTGGACTCCGGCGCCGAGCTCGCTCTGCGCGAACGGGGCACGAGCCTCCTGCCGGTGGGGATCGTGGGCGTCCAGGGCTCGTTTCAGCCGGGCGACGCGGTGGAGGTGGCCGCCTCTGGCGACGGAGAGCGGCCGATCGGCAAGGGCCTGGTGAACTACTCGGCCGAGGAGCTCCGCGGGGTGATGGGGCGAAAGACCGCCGAGGTGAGGGCGCTCATGCCGCGGGCCACGGAGGAGGCGGTGCACCGGGATTACTTCGTGCTGGAATGAGGGGTGGGACCGCTGTTCCGTCCGAGACGCTTGGGAGCTTTTAGCCGGTGAACGTTCGAGAGAAGCTGAATCGGCGCCTCGAGGAGCACTACCGCGGCCAGGGCTGGCCGGTGGTGCGAGGCGACGATGGAGTCCTTCACGCCTCCGGTCCCGGAGGGGTCACGTGGCTCGGGGCCGCCATCGTCGAAGAGGATCTGGCCGCGGAGAACATCGGCAACCGCATCGTCGACCTCGCCGAGCGCCGCATGCCGAAGGGCGGCGAGCTCTGCCCGCTCGACCTCCTCGCGTCCGAGGATTCGGAGCCGGGACTGCGCGAGCTGCTCGAGCGGACCGGGCTCAGCGCACGTCCGCACGTATCGGTCTACTCCGAAGCAGCCTGAGCCGCGTCGAGCGCAAGCTCGACCCTTCGCCGGACCACCGAGACCTGGCCACTACCCTCTCGGCATGGCCACCGCCGCGGCCACTCCGACCGAGATCTGCGTCGCCGCCAAGGAGGCCTCGCGGGCCCTCGCCCGCACTCCCGCCAGCCTGCGCGATGCCGCGCTTGAGGCCATCGCGGAGGCGCTCGAGACGCGCCTCGATGACGTTCTCGAGGCCAACGAGCTCGACCGGGCCGCCGCCAGCGAGGCGGATCTCGAGCCCGCGTTGCTCGATCGACTGACGCTCACCCCCGTCCGGGTGGCGGAGATGGCCGAGGGGGTGCGCCGCATCGCCGCGCTCGAGGATCCGGTGGGCGAGGTGATCGAGGGAAGGCGGCTGCTCAACGGGCTCGACCTGCGGAAGGTTCGGGTGCCGCTGGGGGTGGTGGCCGTCGTCTACGAGGCCCGCCCGAACGTGACGATCGACTGCACCGCACTCTGCTTGAAGTCGGGCAACGCGATCGTGCTGCGGGGCTCCTCGAGCGCGACCCAGTCGAACGCCGTGCTCTCCTCCCTAGCGGCGGAAGCGGCCGTGGGCGCCGGGCTTCCGAGCGACGTGGTCACGCTCGTGGCCGGCGGAGGGCGGGACGAGCTCGAGGAGCTGGCCACCCAGGCGGGTATGGTCGATCTCATCATCCCGCGCGGGGGAGAGGGCCTGAAGGCCGCGCTCACGGCGGTGGCCACCGTGCCCGTGATCTACGCGGCCTCGGGCAACTGCCACGTGTTCGTGGACCAGACGGCCGACCTCGAGAGCGCTCGCGCGATCGCCGTGAACGCGAAGGTTCAGCGCCCCGGTCTGTGCAACGCCCTCGAGACGCTGCTCGTGCACGCGGACGTGGCCGACGAGTTCCTGCCTCGTGCCCTGAGCGAGCTCGGCGACGCCGGGGTCGAGCTGCGGGTCGATGAGCGCTCGCGCGCAGCCGGGGGTGCGAGGCTCGCCCATGCCCTCCACGACGCGCACGAGAGCGACTGGGCCACCGAGTTCCTCGCCCTCGTGCTCGCCGTGAAGGTGGTGGACTCCGTGGAGGAGGCCATCGACCACGTCAACCACTACAGCTCCGGCCACTCGGAGGCCATCGTCACAGGCTCCACGTCCTCCGCGCGAGCGTTCACCGCGGGCGTCGACGCCGCCTGCGTGTACGTGAACGCCTCCACGCGCTTCACCGACGGCGGCGAGTTCGGCATGGGCGCGGAGATCGGGAACTCGACCCAGAAGCTCCACGCGCGCGGGCCGATCGGGCTCCGCGAGCTCTGCACGACGAAGTACGTCGTCGAGGGGACGGGCCAGGTCAGGCCATAGCGGGGTCGCGCTTCGGCATCCTCGGCGGCGTCTTCAACCCGCCCCACGTCGGTCACCTCATCTGTGCGCAGGAGGCGGCGGTCAGGCTCGGCCTCGACGTCGTGGTGCTCGTGCCGGTGGGCCAGGCTCCGCACCGCGAGATCGCCGCGGACCCCGGCGCCGAGGCGCGCCTGACCATGTGCGAGCACGCCACCTCGGCTGACGGGCGGCTCGCGGTGTCGCGGGTGGAGGTGGACCGTCCGGGCGTCTCCTACACGGCCGACACGCTGCGAGAGCTCTCGGAGCGCCGGCCCGACGACGAGCTCGTGCTCATCCTCGGCGGCGATGAGGTGGCTTCGCTGCGCTCCTGGCACGAGCCGGAGGCAGTGCTCACGCTGGCCACCGTGGCCGCCGTGGAGCGCGAGGGCCGCCGCCGTGGGGAGATTCTCGAGGCGCTCGCCGGGCTCGCCGGTGCGGAGGCCATCGAGTTCTTCGACATGCCCCGAGTGGACGTGTCCTCCTCGCTCGTGCGCGATCGCGCGGCCGCGGGCCTTCCCATCCGCTACCTCGTGCCGGACAAGGTGGCCAACTACATCGGAGCCGAGAGCCTCTACGGCGCGTCGAGCCCGATGGCCGCGCGATGAACGCCCCCGAGCGCCTGAGCACGCCCCTCGAGCCGTCGGCGCTGGCCGACCGGATCGCCGCGCTGGCCTCCGACCGCAAGGCGGGCGACATCCGCATCATCGACGTGCGCGGCCTCGTGAGCTACACCGACTTCCTCATCGTGTGCTCAGGCAACACCGAGCGCCAGACAAAGGCCGTCCACGACGGCATCTACCGCGAGCTGAAGGACGCCCACGGGCTGCTGCCCGGGCGGGTGGCGGGCGAGCGCGAGGCGAGCTGGATCGTGCTCGACTACCTCGACTGCGTGGTGCACATCTTCACCCCCGAGGCACGCGGCTTCTACCGGCTCGAGCAGCTCTGGGGCGAGGCGCCGGTGCGCTCGGTGGTGTAGCCGTGGCCGCGGCGGATCTCGGACCCCGCGCCTTCGCGGTCGAGCGCGCGCAGGTGCGGGGCATCGAGCTGGCCTGGCTCGCTGAGGGGCGCTGAACCAGGCGCTGAGGACTTCTGCTTGGACTTCTGTAAGGGTTGCCTTTCCGTCTGGAGTACGAACTAGTGTTCGTACTTCCGATGAACCTCTCGACGAACCAGAAGGGCGCGATCGCGGAGGCCAAGATCACCGCGGCGGCGATCGAGCTCGGGATCGAGGTCTACCGCCCGGTCGCGGAGGGCGGGCGGTTCGACATGATCTTTGCCTTCGAGAGCGGGGAGCTCATGCGGGTGCAGTGCAAGTGGGCTCCGAAACAGGGAGAGACCATCATCGTACGGGGCGATAGCTGCGTGAGGGCTCCGGGCGGGGGCTACCGACGCTCCGTCTACGGGGTGTCTGAGATCGACGCGGTCGCCGGTTACTGCCCCGATCTAGATCGGTGTTACCTGGTTCCGGCCGCGATGATCTGCGAGCGAAGAGCGATCAACCTTCGACTTGCGCCGTCTCGAAACAATCAGAGAGTCCGGATACACTTCGCCGAGAAGTACGAGCTTGGGGCTATAGCTCAGTTGGGAGAGCGCCGCCGTGGCACGGCGGAGGCCGTCGGTTCGAGCCCGACTAGCTCCATCCGGTAGTTGGCTGCTTCGGGGCCACCGCGTCGTCGTCTCGCTTCCACATGCGCCGGAAAGGAACCCGAGCGATGGCCCGGACCTGGGGGCGACAGCGCAGAAGCGAGCGCTTGAGTTCGCCTGCGATCACTTCGTAGCCGACCCCAACGCCAGCAGCGACGCAGTCCCTCCGGCGATCCTGACCCGATGGTTCAGCTTATGTGACGTTGAGACCACTCAGCAACCACGCAAGCACGCAGGTGCCGTTCTCGGATCGCCCTATACGTGCACGACCTGCACGCCGAGGATCTCGTCGAAGTCGGCATCTTGGGTGTAGACCGGCACGTCAAGGGCGCGCGCCGTCGCCGCGATCAGAGAGTCGAGGATCTTCGGTCGGCGGCCCTGTCGTCGAGCCTCGGCCACGACTTCCGCGAACTCGCGGGCGACGTCGTCGTCCACGGGCACCGCCGCAAGCGTCTCGACCTCGGTCAGAGTGCGCATACGCTGGGCGCGCACCGATGACTCGGAGGCAACGAGGACGCCGACGCGAAGCTCGGCGACAGTAATGACGGAAACGCGTCCCTCTGCGGGCAACGCGGCGAGCGGCCGTTCGTGCTCGCGGGCTACGAACACGGAGGTGTCGAGTATGCCCGTCACAGTTCGTCGATCGTGGCGCCGGCGACGGCTTCGACATCAACCGTGAAGCCGGGGTCGAGCGGTGCCTCGCGAACTATGCGCTCAACGTCAGCCGGAGTGAGATGTTCCTTTCTGAGCGAGAGCGGCGCGAGCTCGGCCACCGGACGGCCTCGCACGGTTACTCGCACCGTCTGACCCGCCGCTACGTCGCGCAGGACGGCGCTGACGTTGTTGCGCAGCTCGCGCTGGGGGA
>JBPCRE010000079.1:0-6463 GCA_050997195.1 Thermoleophilaceae bacterium | reverse complement strand
GGGAGTCGAGGCGCGAGTTGTAGCCCACCTCCGTGTAGGTCTGCTTGTCCTCGGACCCGTGGAAGCGCAACCTCCTCGCGGTGGCCGCCACCTCGGCGTCGTCGGTCACCACCGCGCCGCCGTCGCCCAGTCCGCCGAGGTTCTTGGAGGGGAAGAAGGAGAACGTGGCCGCCTCCCCGAGCGATCCGGCGCGGCGACCGGCGCGCGTGGCTCCCGCGGCCTGGGCCGCGTCCTCCAGCACGGGCACGCCCAGTTGGCGGAGCTCCTCGACCGGCGCCACGTTGCCGAACAGGTGAACCGCCACGATGGCTCGGGTGCCCGAGCTCATGGCCGCCCGCACGGTGTCCGCGGTCACGCAGAAGGTGGCGGGGTCCACGTCGCAGAACACCGGCGTGGCGCCCGCGTTGACCACCGCCTCGGCGGTGGCGTAGAAGGTGAAGGAGGGCACCACCACCTCGTCGCCGGGATGCACGCCGAGCGCCCGAAGCGCGATGGTGATGGCCTCGGTCCCGTTGGCCACCCCCACGCAGTGCTCGACCCCCAGGTACTCGGCGAACTCGCGCTCGAAGGCGTCGACCTCGGGGCCGAGGATGTAGCGCCCCGACGCCGCCACCTCGGCCAGGCGCCCCGCTATGGCCTCCTGCCGCTGGTCGAGCGAGGTGGCGAACAGCGGGACCGACATCGGCGGCTACCCTAGCCGGGGCCATGCCCCTGATCGCATCGATCACCGACCCGGTCGTCAACTTCGCGGTGGGCGTGGTGGCCGATCTCGGGCTGCCCGGGATCTTCGTGCTCATGCTCCTCGAGAGCGCGTGCATCCCGATACCGAGCGAGGCCACCATGCTCTTCGCCGGCTTCGGCGTGGCGCAGGGCAAGTGGTCGCTGTTCACCGTCACGATGGTGGGCTCGGTGGCCAACCTGGTGGGCTCCTGGGTGGCCTACGGCGTGGGCCGGGCCGGGCGCGTGGACCTGATCGAGAAGCACGGCCGCAAGGTCGGCATATCGCCGAAGCACCTGCGCTCGGCCGACCGCTACTTCGAGCGCTACGGCTCCGCCACCGTCTTCTTCACCCGCATGCTGCCGATCGTGCGCACCTTCATCTCGCTCCCGGCCGGAGTCGCGCGCATGCCCTTCTGGCGCTTCTCGGTGCTCACCTTCGTGGGCTGCGTGCCCTGGGTCCTCGGGCTCACGTGGATCGGCCTGATCGCCGGCGAGAACTGGACGGCCTGGAAGGACTCCCTCCACTACGTGGACTACGCGGTGGCGGCGATCATCGTGCTGGGGGCGATCTACCTGTTCGTGCGCTGGCGCCGCGGCGGCCCGCCGAGCAGCGACGCCGAGGACGGGGCGCGGCGAGAGCCCTCGCCCGAGGCCTCCTCCGCCCGGGTCGCCGGCTCGGCCTGAGCGCGCCCGGCCTCTCTCTCCGTCAGGCGGCGCTGCTCGGCCTCCTGCAGGGCCCGCTCGAGACCCTGCCCGTGTCGAGCTCGGGCCACCTCGTGCTCGTGCCCCGGCTCCTCGACTGGCCCTACGCGCGGCTCGACGCGCGCACGCGCAAGTCCTTCGAGGTCGCCCTCCACGCGGGCACGGCGCTCGCCCTCGGGCTCGCCCTCCGTGACGAGGTGCTCCGGGAGGCCCGGCGCCTCGATGCCCGGCGGGTGCTGCACGCCGCCCTCGCCTTCGCGCCGCCGGCGGTTGCCGGGCTGCGCTTCGGGTCGGTGGTCGAGGAGCGGCTCGGCACGGTTCGGGGGGTGGCGCTGGCCCAGATCTTCGCCGGGCTGGCCCTCGGGGCGGCTGACCGGCGGCCCGAGCGGCGGGGTCGCGCTCGCGCGGGGTCTCTCGACCACCTCGCGCTCGGGATCGCTCAGGCCTCGGCGCTGGCGCCCGGCGTGTCACGCGGGGGCGCGACCGTGACCGCGGCCCGCGCCCTCGGGCTCACGCGCTCGGCCGCCGGCCGGCTCTCCCGCGAGATGGCCGGACCGATCGTGGTGGGCGCGGCGGCGCTCGAAGGCACGCGGCAGGCCTCGAGCGGCCTCGAGCCGCGTCTGCGCGCGCCCTTCGCGGTGGGAGCGGCCACGGCCTTTCTGTCCTCCTGGGCGGCGAGCCGCCTCGTGGCCGCCGTCGAGGGCATGGGCTCCTACCGGCCGTTCGCCGTGTATCGGGTGGCGCTCGGGGTGGCGGCGCTCGTGTGGGAGGCGAGGCGGGGCTGGGGAGCCGCCGGCGGCGCGTGACGATTCGCCGCCAAACAGCGACGAAGCGGTTCCAACCGCCGCCTGCGGTTGACTGTTGTCTCCTACGATCGGCGTACCCCGGCGGAAGGTGGCTTAACGCATGAACGAATCTCATTTCAAGGAAGTCGAGCGCACTCTCCTCTACATCTCGGAGGCCCGCGAACGAGCCGAGAAGTCCGCCCGCGAGATCGCCCGTGACGAGGCCGAGCCGCACCTCGTATCGGCCCTCGAGGAAACCGAGGCCGAGCTGCTCGCCCTGCACCGGAAGCTCATGCAGCGGACCTACTTCGCACGGCCGAAGCAGCAGTTGGCGCTCTAGGTTCACGAGGGTCGCATGGCCCTCTCGGCAGAAGAGATCCGGCGACGGCTCACCGAGCTGGGTGCACGATGGAGCGTTTATGAGGGAAGCGAGCGCTCCGGCGCGCAGACCTTCCTGATCGACCTGTTCCGATGCTACGGCACTCAACCCGCTGAGGTGGGTGCCGTCTTTGAACAAGTGCAGGAGGGCCGCTTCGTCGATCTTCTCTGGCCGCGCGTGTGCCTGTTCGAGATGAAGGCGCCGAGCGAGGCCGATCGCCTCAAGCACCATCGCCCGCAGGCCCTCGGCTACTGGCGCGATGCGGCGCGGCCGAACGAGCGGATTCCCTCTCCGCAATTCGTCGTGATCTGCGCCTTCCGGCGGATGGAGATATGGGAGCCGGGCTCCTACCCAAGGGAGCCGCGAGCGGTGCTCGATCTCCTCGATCTGCCGGACCAGTACGAGACGCTTCTGTTCCTGGCCGGGAACGAGCCGCTGTTCCTCGGCGGGCAGGCCGCGCTCACGCGGGAGGCGGTCGCCCGGATCACCGAGCTCTATGCCCTGCTCAGAGAGCGCCGGGCCGCGGGACCCGACGATCTGCGTTCCTTCGTCCTCCAGGCGGTCTGGTGCATGTTCGCCGAGGACCTCGGTCAGCTCCCCGGCCATCGCTTCACCCAGATCGTCGAGCAGCTCATCGACCAGCCGGGCCGTTCGAGCGCCGACGAGCTGGGGCGGCTCTTCTGGTGGCTCGACAAGCCGGGTGAGCGTCCTAAGCAGGGCCTCTACGCCGACACGCCCTACGCGAACGGGACCCTTTTCTCAGAGCCTGCCGAAGTGCACCTGGAGGCGGAGGAGCTCGAACTGCTTCACGCTGCGTGTGGGTTCGACTGGCAGCAGGTCGAACCGCAGATCTTCGGCTCCCTGCTCGAGGGCGGGCTCGGACACGACAAGCAGTGGGCTCTTGGTGCTCACTACACCCACGAGAGCGACATCAAGAAGGTCGTCCTTCCGACCATCGTCGAGCCGTGGCGCGAGCGCATCGAGAACCTCGAGTCGATCCAGGATGTGGTCGCCGCCCAGAACGACCTAGCGGGCTACGTGGTGCTCGATCCAGCGTGCGGCTCGGGCAACTTCCTCTACGTCGCCTACAGGGAGCTACGACGGCTCGAGAAGCGCCTGGCTGAGCGGGAGGCGGAGATCAGGCGAGCGGCTGGACAGACCGGCGAACAAGCGTCACTCGGGCTGTATCCGTTATCGAATATTCGCGGCATTGAGATCGATGGCTTTGCCCTGGCGCTCGCCCGGGTAACCCTATGGATGGCACACAAGCTGGCAGTCGACGAGCTCGACATGCCGGAGACCACGTTGCCGTTGGCCAACCTCTCGGGTATTCAGATGGGCGACGCCCTGGACCTCGAATGGCCGCGAGCCGACGCGATCATCGGCAATCCGCCCTTCCACGGCTCACAGCACCTCCGCGGCCTGCTGGGAGACGACTACGTCGAGTGGCTACGAAGGACCTTTGGCGTCGGCGTGAAGGACTACTGCGTGTACGGGTTCCGCAAGGCACACGACCACTTGGCTCCAGGGAGTCGAGCTGGACTGGTCGGCACCAACTCGGTGAGCCAGAACCGGGCTCGCGGAGCCAGCCTCGATTACATCGAGCGCGAGGGTGGAGTGATCACCGAAGCGGTGTCCAGGCAGCCGTGGCCGGGCGAGGCGGTCGTGAACGTGAGCATCGTCAACTGGATCAAGGAACCTGTCGAGCATCCCAAGAGATTCCTCCTCGACGCGCGGGAGGTGGAGGGAGTCACTTCCTCGCTACGGCCCGCGCTCGGCGACGCGGTTGCGGTTCGCCTGCCCCCGAACCAAGGCCGATGCTTCCAGGGGCCGATTCCTGGCGGAGCGGGCTTCGTCTTGAACCCGCAGGAGGGCGAGGAGCTGCTTGAGCGGCTCGACGCCCCTTACCGAGACGTCGTGCGCCCTTACCTGGTCGGCCACGACATTGCCGACCAGGCGCAGCAGGCGCCTACCCGCTACATCATCGACTTTGCGCTTCGCAGCCTCGAGCAGGCGATGGACTTTGCGGTCGCGCTCGAGATCGTGCGCACTCGAGTCAAGCCCACTAGGGACCGGAACAACCGCGAGGTCTACCGACGCCTGTGGTGGCGGTTCGCCGAGCCACGCCCGGCAATGCGAGCGGTCCTAGCGCCTCTGAATCGCTACATCGCCGGGACCGCCACCGGTAAGCGCGTCCTTTTCTGCTGGTGCGAGCCGTGGACGTGCCCGAGCAACCTGACCAACGTCTTCGCCTTCGAAGATGACTACGCGATGGGCGTCCTGACCTCGACCATTCACACCGAGTGGGCCCGCGCTCGATCTTCGACCCTACGGATGGACATCCGCTACACCCCGACGTCCGCGTTCGAGACCTTTCCCTGGCCGGAGCCGACCGAGGAGCAGCGCATGGATGTCGGCGACCGCGCGGTGGACCTCGTACGACTTCGGCAGGAGATCTGCCTCGACCGGTCATTCGGCCTCACGACTCTCTACAACCAGGTGGAGGAAGGAGCCTGGGCGGACCTCCGGAAGCTCCATGAGCAACTCGACGCGGTGGTCGCGCTGGCGTACGGTTGGCCCAAGTCTGCCGGGCGCGATCCCGAGGACGCGAACGCACGACTCTTGGCCCTCAACGCCGAGATCGCGAGTGGAGCGCGGGCCTACGACCCCTTCCCGGCTCCCAGTCCGGCGGGTGCCCTCCCGTGAGCGACGCGGCGTACGCCCGCGCCGGCGTGGACACCACGCGCGCCGACCGTGCCGTGGCCGGGCTCGTCGAGGTGCTTCGCGGCATCGACCCGGGGCGGCCCTCACGTGCCCACATCGGCTCGGGCCACTACGCCAACGTGCTCGAGGTGGCGCCGAACCTCGGCGTGGCCCTCTCCACCGACGGGGTGGGAACCAAGGTCATCGTGGCCGAGCAGCTCGGCCGCTTCGACACGGTCGGGATCGACTGCATCGCCATGAACGTCAACGACGTGGTGTGCGTGGGGGCCGAGCCGCTCGCGGTGGTGGACTACATCGCCGTCGAGGACGCCGACCCCGACATGCTGCGCGACATCGCCGTGGGCCTGCGCGCCGGAGCGGAGCGTGCGGGTGTGGAGATCCCCGTGAGCGAGCTCTCCCAGCTCCCGGAGCTCATCCGCGGCCACCCCTCGCCGCGCGGGTTCGACCTCGTGGGCGCGTGCTTCGGCACCGTGGCCCTCGACCGCCTCGTCACCGGAGCCGCCGTACGCCCCGGCGACGCGGTGATCGGCCTCCCCGCGAGCGGGGTGCACTCCAACGGCCTGAGCCTCGTGCGCCGCGCGCTGCCCGACCTCGCCGAGCGCCCACCCGAGCTCGACGGAGCAAGCGTCGGCGAGACTTTGCTCGAGCCCACCGTCATCTACGTGCGCGCCGTGCTCGACCTGCTGCGCTCGGGCCTCGAGGTGCGTGGGCTCGCCCACATCACCAGCGGCGGCTTGCTCAACCTCCTGCGCCTCGAGGCGCAGGTCGGATACCGGATCGACTCCCCGCTGGCCGTACCCCCGATCTTCGGCCTGGTGAGAGCGCGCGGTGGTGTCGAGGTGGGCGAGATGAACGAGGTGTTCAACATGGGGTGCGGTTTCTGCGTCGTGGTGCCCGAGGCGCAGGCCGATCAGGCCGTGGCGCTGCTCGGAAAGCGCCATCCGGGCGCGGCGGTGATCGGAGGCGCGACAGATGCGTCCGGAGCGGTGGAGCTGGCCGCCGCCGGTCTGCGCGGCACGCGTGACGGGGGCTTCGCCGCAAAGTCGTAGCCCTACCCCACCTCCCACAGCTCCCCCCCGAGCACGCGCACCGGGCGCACCCGCCACTCACTCGCCAGCCGCCACAGCTCCGCGGACGCTCGCGGCCCCGGTAG
>JBPCRE010000012.1:0-10487 GCA_050997195.1 Thermoleophilaceae bacterium | reverse complement strand
CGCTCGACCCGCAGCAGGACCTTGCCCGCGGTCAGACCTGCACGGTCACGGTCCGGGCCACGGCGATCAGCGACGTGGACACCAACGACCCGCCGGACAACCTCGATGCGGACTTCCGCTTCTCCTTCACCACGGCCGGCACGCCCGCCCGTATCCACGAGATCCAGGATCGCTCCCACATCTCGCCCTTCGACAACCAGATCGTGTCGGGGGTGCCGGGCGTGGTCACCGCGACGCGCTCGAACGGGTTCTACTTCCAGGATCCCGATCCCGATGACGACGACCGCACTTCCGAGGGCCTGTTCGTCTTCACGGGCTCGAGCGCAGCCCGGCCGGCCGTCGGCACGGCCGTGCGGGTGAGTGGGCGCGTCACGGAGTTTCGCGGCGGATGCTCGCCTGACTGCGCCAGCACCAACCGCGCCTTCGCGAACCTGACCACGACGGAGATCGTGTCCCCCTCGGTCGTCCCGACCGGCACGGGCACCATCCCGGCGACGGTGGTGGGACCTGGCGGCCGCACGCCGCCCACCGAGGTCATCGAGGACGACGCCGACGGTGACGTCGAGCGCCAGCGCGACTTCGATCCCGAGCCGGACGGCATCGACTTCTACGAGAGCCTCGAGGGCATGTTCACGCGGGTGAACGACCCGGTCGTGGTGGGCCCGTCGAACAACTTCGGCGAGATCCCCGTGCTGGCCGAGCGCGGTGCGGGCGCGAGCGTGCGCACGTTGCGCGGCGGGATCGCCATCCGCCCGATCGACCTCTCACGGCCGGTGGACTACCAGCTCGGAGACTTCAACCCCGAGCGGATCATCCTCGACGACGCCATCCGGCCGACGCCGCGCGACGCCAACGTCCGCGACAGACTCACCCCCTCGGTCGAGGCGGTTGTGGACTACTCGTTCGGGAACTTCAAGTTCCTGGTCACCAACGAGGTCTCTCGAACCGACGGGGGCCTGCAGCGCGAGGTCACCGACACCCCGAAGCGCAACGAGCTGACCACCGGCAGCTACAACGTCGAGAACCTGGACGGCATGGACCCGCAGGACCGGTTCGACCGCATCGGCCGGCAGATCGTCACGAACGTGAAGGCGCCCGACGTGCTCTCCCTCGAGGAGATCCAGGACAACGACGGTGCGGCGATCACCCCGTCGAGCGACGCCTCGGTGACCTACGCCCGCCTGATCGAGGCCATCCAGCGGGCCGGCGGCCCCACCTACGAGTACCGTCAGATCGACCCGGTGCCCGCCAGCCAGGGCGGCGAGCCGAGCGGTGGCGGCGGGAACCAGAACGAGAACCCCGACGGAGGCGAGCCGGGCGGCAACATCCGCGTGGCCTTCCTCTTCCGGCGTGACCGCGGAGTGTCCTTCGTGGACCGCCCCGGCGGCACGGCGGTCACCGAGAACCGCGCGGTCCGCGGTCGCGACGGGGCGCAGCTCCTGTTCAGCCCGGGCCGCATCGAGCCGAACGATCCGGCGTTTCAGAACAGCCGCAAGCCGCTGGCGGGCGAGTTCCGGTTCCGCGGCCGCACGTTCTTCGTGATCGCGAACCACTTCAACTCGAAGGGCGGCGACGATCCGCTCTTCGGGCGCTTCCAGCCGCCGAACCGCCGGTCCGAGGCCCAGCGCCACCAGCAGGCCCGCATCGAGAATCAGTTCGTGCGGGACATCCTCGACATCGACCGCAACGCCCGGGTCATCGTGGCCGGAGACCTCAACGACTTCGACTTCTCGGAGACGTTGAGCATCCTGCGCGAGGGAGACGGTGCGTCCTCCGGTCCGGGTCGCGGCCGCGGACCCCGGGGGGGGTTCCAAGGGCCCCGAGCTCTTCAACCTGTGGGAGCTGCTCCCCCGAGCCGACCGTTACTCGTACATCTTCGAGGGCAACTCGCAGACCCTCGATCACATCCTCGTGAGCCCGAGCCTTCTCAGCCCGCGGCCACGCTTCGACGCCGTGCACGCCAACTCGGAGTTCGCCGACCAGGTCTCAGATCACGATCCCCTGGTCTCGCGACTGCACATCACGGGCAAGCGTGACGGCGATGACAAGGGCGAAGGCAGGGACGACGACCGCGGTGAGCGCGATGACGAGGGCTCCGGCTCGCGCAAGGATGAAGACTCTCGAGGCGATCGGGACGACCAGCGCGGTGACGGGGGCGGCGGAGAGGGTCGTGGCCGGGACAGGGAGGACGAGGAGTAGCTCTCAACTCCAGATGCGCCGGCGCTGGGTGTCGAGCGCCGGCCCGCCGGTGGCCTGCACCGCCAACTTCGCACCGCGCTCATCGGGGCCGTGGCAGTACACGAGCTCGCCGTCCCCCATCCAGCGCTGCCACGCCGCGTGGAAGGGCTGGGCCCGGTCCTTGCGGCGCGCGAGGTCGGCGGGCACCGGATGCCAGGCTGTCTCCGCCCCGCCGAGCAGCCCGCGACCTGCCACAACGCGCCGCGAGACGACGTAGCGCGGCAGTGCCCCGCCACCGAAGAGCTCGTCCATCGCTGAGCTCACGCGCCGGCTGATGTCTTCGTCGGCGTCCGGGAGGCTGACGCGCACCCAGCCCTCGGGCCTGACCGCGAACCGCATCGCCTGCGCGACCTCGCGCGGCAGCTCGCCGAGCGTCACGTACGCGTCGCAGACCGCGCCGGCCGCCCACTCCAACGGCAGCCGCGCCGGGTATGCGAGTCGCCGCTCGGCGGCCATCGCTCTCGCGCCGGCTACGACGACGGCCAGGACCGCGGCGCCCGCGCCGGCGAGCAGCACCGGGGCGGCCAGCAGGGCGCCCGCACCCGTCATCGCCGTCGCGCCCGCCAAGCCGGCGACGAGGCCCGGCATCGACTTGACGTGCGGGGCCGGCACGTCGGCCAGCGCGACCTGTGGCCCTTCGTGGGCGCGCGAAGGGTTGCGCACCACCAGCGCGTCGAGGTCGACACCCCGGTAGGGCTCCCCGATCCGCCATCGGGCGCGCGCGGCATCACGGTCGGAGGCGCGGTCCTGCTGCTCGACGTTGATGGCGACAAATCGCTCCTCCGCCGGAGGCCCGTACGGCGAGAGCTCGGGGTGCACGTGCGACGGTCCGGTCTCGATGGTGCCGTCCTCGCAGGGGGCGTGCAGATGCGCGTGGCGACGTACGAACCGGGCGTAGTCGGCGTATCCGCGCCCGAGCTGAGGTGCGACGCACACGATGTCCCAGTTGCTGGCCAGCTTCTCGGGGTCGCTCGGATCCAGGCGCAGGCTTCGCCCGCGCATCTGCCGCACGGAGATGTCAGCGGCGACCGCGGTCATGTCGACCAGCACGTTGAGCTGGGGGCAGTCCCATCCCTCCCCCAGCAGCCCGCGGGTGCCGAACAGCACGCGCACCTCCCCATCGGCCAGTAGCCGGGTCACCCACCCGGTCCACGCCCGGGAGGCAAAGCGCCCGTCGCTATGGCGCCACACGACCAGCCCGTCGGCGGTCTCAGCGCGGAGCCCTTCGGCGAAGTCCTCCCATCCCGTGTCCGCGGCCAGCGCCGCGAGCCGCTGCGCCCACCAGTCCGCGTCGACGGGAAGAACCGCGAGCGTCTCGGAGCTGACCAACGCCGGGCGGTTGCCGATGAGCCGGTCGTCTGCGCCCGTGGCGGCCAGCAGGCCGCGTCCGCCGCCGGTGAGCGCCAGCGGGGAGTTGCGCGGCTGGCGCGGCGGACGCTCGGAGTCGCACAACACGACAGCGCGCAGACCCTCGCCGCGGGCGTCGTACTCGCAGGCCAGGGCGTCGCACATGGTCAGCGGCTTGGCGGCGGAGTTCAGCAGCACCCGGTCAACCTCCCCGCCGACGCGGCGGATGCCCTGGCGGCTCGCGGCGAAGCCGAGGTCGCTGAGGGCGACCTGCATCGCGTCAAGGCGCCGGGTCGCTTCTGCGCCGGCGTCCGCGCGCAGGCACCGAAGTGCGTAGTCCTCCAGCAACACGACCCAGTCGTCGATGGTCAAGGCCGCGCGATGCTGCTCGCTACGGGGTGCGTCCTTCGGCACCGGCGCACCGTGAGCGTGCAGCCAGCGCAACCCCGCCTCGGCCAAGCGCGGCCGCTTGCGCGCGAGCTCCGCCCAGGACACCTGTCCGCCGCCGGCCGCTCGGCGCTCAGACAGCCGGGAGAGCAGCCACACATCCAGCCCGAGATGCTCCTGACCGACCGGGAGGTCGTTCAGCTGCGTGAGCGCGAGCTCGAAACGGGAGTGTCGCTCGGCCAGCCATCGCCCCTCGGACTCAAGCGGAGTGCAGAGCTGCACGAGCTCCTGGTAGGGCGCCAGGTAGCCCTCGCGGACCACTGCCGGAGTAGGGACGGAGAAGTCCTCCTCGTCGAGAAGCTGCCGATACAGCGCGGCTTGCTCGGCGGTGAGGTCCCTCGGGTTGGTGGCCGTCAAGCCGAGGGTGTGCTCGGGCTCGATGATGTCCAGAACGGGTTTGAGCAGCGCGCCCCACAGCGACAGCAGGTGATGGCACTCGTCGAGCACGACGACTCGAACACCGGCGTCGCGCAGCGCCCGCACGCGCTTCATCGCGTTGACGGAGAGCAGCTGGTGGCCGGGGAGGTTGGGGAGCTTGCCGTCCGCGGCCTGGCGCTTGAGCCGCGCGACGATGTGTGCGACCTCTCGGTCTCGGCGCTGAGCGGCCTGCCCGCCCCACCCTGCGGCCTCGGCCTGGACCTCGGGGAGCCGCTGGCCGGTCGCGTCCGCACGCTCCTGCGCCCAGTGGCGCTCCGCCGCCTCGCGCAGCACGCCTTCAGGGTCTGAGGTCTGGCAGATGGCCTGGTAGGTCAGCGCGTGCACGTCGTCGCTTCGCCGCCCGAAGAGCGCCTGCTGGTCGTTCCACTGGCGCTGGATGGTCTGGCTGGGGCACAGCACGAGTGCCGGCATGTCCAGGCGCCGAACGATCTCCAGGCCCATGACGGTCTTGCCGGACCCGGGAGGGGCGACGAGCAGCGTCTGCGGGCGCCCGGCGGCGCGGTCGGCCTCGAATGCCTC
Organism: Thermoleophilaceae bacterium; assembly: GCA_050997195.1. Classification (GTDB taxonomy): domain Bacteria; phylum Actinomycetota; class Thermoleophilia; order Solirubrobacterales; family Thermoleophilaceae; genus JACCZP01. Next base: position 5,498 of record JBPCRE010000012.1, on the reverse strand, counting down.
CAGGCCCAGGGTCTGGTAACGGCGCCATTGCCCGGAGAATCGCCATGAGGAGAGCGCCGCGGTCACATGCTGGAGAGTGTCAGTCCCGCGGCCGCGAACGCCTCGGGCGTCGGTGTGCCAAGCTGCGAACGAGATGGCCGACGACCCGCGCCTCGGTACGCAGATCGGTGGCTACCGGCTGATCTCGCTCCTCGGACGAGGAGGCATGGGAGTCGTCTACCTCGCCGAGCAGATCGCCCTCGGGCGGCCCGTGGCTTTCAAGCTGCTGGCCCCCGAGTACGCCGAGAGCCCGCAGTTTCGCGCGCGCTTTCAGCGCGAGTCCCGCCTCGCGGCCTCGATCGATCACCCGAACGTGACTCCGATCTACGAGGCGGGAGAGGTTGAGGGCCTGCTGTTCCTGGCCATGCGCTACGTGCGGGGCACCGATCTGCGCGCGCTGCTCGAGCGCGAGGGAAAGCTCTCGCTCGAGCGGGCCACCACCGTCGCGGCGCGCCTCGCCGCGGCCCTCGACGCTGCCCACGCCGCCGGACTCGCCCACCGCGATGTCAAGCCGGGAAACGTGCTGATTGCCGATCCGGGCGAGTCGGAACACGTCTACCTCACGGATTTCGGCCTGACCAAGCACATCTCCTCGGAAAGCGGGCTGACCCGCACGGGCCAGTGGATGGGAACCCTCGACTACGTCGCCCCCGAGCAGATCGAGGGCAAGCCCGTCGACGCGCGGGCCGACATCTACGCGCTGGCGTGCGTGCTCTTCGAGGCCGTGACCGGAAGGCTGCCGTTCGCCCACGAGGCCGACATGGCGAAGATGTACGCCCACGTCCATGAGTCCCCGCCCTCGGCCCGCGCGCACGAGCCGACAATTCCCCTGGAGCTCGACGCCGTCATCGCCCGCGGCCTCGCCAAGGACCCCGACGAGCGCCAGCCCTCCGCCGGCGACCTCGCACGCGCCGCGTCGGCCGCCGTGCGGGGCACCGCGCCCCCCACCCACGAGGGCAGCGTGGCTGCGGGCTCCGCCGCACCGGCCATCGCCTCGGCGCCACAGAAGACCGCAGCACCTTCGGCCGCCGCACTCGGGCCGACCCGGATCGAGGAGGAGCCGCCCCCGGCCTACACGCACGGCTCAGCGCCGGCAGATCCACCTCCGAAGAGACGGGGCCCGGCCGTCGCGATCATCGCCGCCGCGGCCTTTGTGGCCGTCGGAGGCGCGGCGGCGGCGCTGGTGTTCGGTGGCACACGTCAGTCAGCCGGACCGACGACGACGGTCGAGCAAGCCGACACTCCCTCGCGCGAGGGAAGAAGACCCGCAACGAGCCGGCGGCCGCGCCCTCCGAAGGCCGGGACGGGCCTTTCGCTGGTCGACTACGAGACCACGGCCTACACCGCACGGCGGCCGGCCGATTGGGATGTCGTCCAGGATTACGAGGCTCAAGGCGACGGCCGCCACGTCAGCAAGTTCGCGAGTCCGGACGGGAGTTCGTCGGTGATCGTCGATACGACGGCGAACGCCCAAGGCGACCCGAAGGACAGCGCCGAGACGCTGGATGCCCAAAAGAGCGGAAGCCCAGGCTACCGCCGCCTGAAGTTTGCCCGCACGACTCTCGGCGGCGACCCCGCCTTCGAGTGGGACTACGCCGAAGGCGGTGAATACAAGGTCGATCTGTTCTTCTTCCGCGGAGACGACGGCTTTGCCGTCCTCGGCGAAGGACCGCGGTCGGCGCTCGGCGACCTCCGTAACGTGGCCCGACAGGTGGGGGACTCGGTCGAGCCCGTCGGGGGATCGGCTTCTGATACGGCCTGTGGTGACCTGGTCGAGAGCGGTGCGGGCTCCTATAACGTCGTGGCGAAGAACGAGAGCTGCTCGGTCGCCAGACAGGTCGCCGAGGAGTGGGAGCAGACCTGCGCATCTTCGGGCGACGCCGAGGAGCCGTGCTTCGTTCCGTCGAACTACAAGTGTGACTACGAGCAGACCGGCTACGAGTCGGGCGAGGTGACGTGCAGTTCGGAAGGAAGCACCGTTCGCTTCGAGAACGGTGCCTAAGCGCCTGGGGCATGGGTGCGCGGGCCACTAGGGCAACGGCGTGAGGAGCTGATCGACGGGGGCGTACTCGTCGGTCAGCTCCGGCGCCCCGGCCGCGAAGTTGGCGTACTCCGGCCCGGCCACCACGGCGTCGGTGTCGAGCCGGTCGGCGATTCGCCGCCGGATGACCTCGAGGGCCAGCGGGCGATTCGAGGCCACGAGCACGAAGTTGCCACCCTCCTCGCCGCGCACGCGCTCCGGCGGGGCGAGCAGAGCCACATGGCGGAAGGCGCGCCCGAGCGTCGCCGCCTCGGCCTTCACGAAGCCCAGAGGCGGGTAGTCGATCGCGTTCAGCACGTAGACGCCGTCGGGTCGCAGCGTGCGCTCGATCTGCTCGGCGAACTCCCGCGTGGCGAGGTGCCACGGCACCGCGAGTCCTCCGAAGGCGTCGCCCACCACGAGGTCGAAGCGGCGGCCCGGAAGCTCGCGCACTCCGAGGCGGGCGTCGCCCGTGCGCACGGCGAGATCGGGGCCCGTGACGAGGCCGAGGCGCTCGCGAGCGAGGCGCACGAGCGCCGGGTCGAGCTCGAGCACGAGCGATCGCGAGCGGGGCCGCATGGCCGCCAGGTAGCGGGGCATGGTGAAGCCGCCGCCGCCGATGTGCAGGGCGTCGATCGGCGCACCGGCGGGGCGAACGGTGGCCGCCACGTCGGCCACCAGGCGCGTGTACTCGAAGCCTAGGTAGCCGGGGTCCTCGAGGTCCACGTAGGAGTGACTCAGGGTGTCGAGCTGGAGGACGCGCCCCGACGGGCGCGCGGCGTCCCGCTCCACCCGCGCGCAGAAGTACGCGCTCTCCGTATCGCACGGGCCGGGGAGAGACGTGCCCAGATACGAGAGGGCGATCGCGCCGATCGTCGCGACCACGGTGGCGGCGATCGAGCCGCGGCGTAGGGCGACGGCCAGAAGCGCCCCGACGATCACGAGGGCCACGCCCAGGCCGACCACGATCGGCGTGGTGGGCAGCGCGGACACCAGCACGAACCCGGTCACGAAGGTGCCGAAGATGGCGCCCGCCGTGCCGAGGGCCGAGAGCCGGCCCACGACCCGCCCCGTGTGTCCGAGGCTCTCAAGCTGCAGCTTGACCACCGTGGGGGCCACCGCGCTGAGCACCGCTGCGGCCGGGAAGAAGCAGAGACCGGCGAGGAGGACCACCGCCGCCGGCTCGCCCCCGAGCGAGAGGGCACCGAGGAAACGAACCGCCGGCAGCGCCGCGAGGGCCAGAAGGCCGCCGGCGGCCACGAGCGGCCCGAGCGTGCTCCGCGGCTCGCGAGCGTCGGCCAGGCGCCCGCCGGCCCAGGTGCCCACCGAGATGCCCGCCAGCACCACGCCGATGATGGCCGTGTAGGTCTCGAGCGTGACCCCCACGTACGGGGCGAGCAGGCGCGCCGCGAGGATCTCGAGCACGAGCACCGAGCCGGCGGTGAGGAACACGAGAGCACCCGCGAGCGCTCCAGGAAGCCGCCGAGGAGCCGGTGGAGGTACCTCCTCCGCGTCTGAGCCATGGATGCGGGCCAAGGAAAGCTGCTGTAAGGTTACAGCATGGCGCACCGCACTCAGATCATGATCAGCGACCACCAGTACCGAGTGCTGCGCGATGAGTCCGAGCGCTCCGGCATGTCGTTGGCCGAGCTCGTTCGCCGGGCCCTCGCTCGCTCGTACGGCGAGGTATCCCTCTCGGAGCGCCTGGCGACCCTGGATAGGAGCTTCGGGGGCTGGGAGGAGAGGCCGGGCGAGGAGCGCTCCCACTTCCTGCGACAGATGCGGCCGGGCCTCGACCAGCGCCTCTCTCGCGACGAAGAGCGCTACGCGGAGCTCGAGCGTCTCGCGGCTCGAGCGGGTCGCTCGGCTGCCTCGATCCTCCGCGAGGCGATCGACGACAAGCTGCGCGGCGAAGCGGGCGCGGCGCACCGGCGCGAAGCCGTAGACGGCCTGCTCTCGGCCCCGCCGCCCGCCTACGGCGCTGAGCCGGACTGGGCGGATGTGAAGGACGAGTTGCGGGCCGGCGGGGCGGCCGCCTAGCGAGCTCGATGGCGCGCTTCCTATACGACACCAACGTCTTCGTGTACGCCCTGGGTGGAGAGCATCCCTACCGCGAGCCGTGTCGGGCGATCCTTCGCGGCCAGGGTGAGGGGGCTCTGGCGGGTGAGGTGACGACCGTGCTGCTAGCCGAGCTCGCCCACCAGCGCTTCCGCCAGACGCGGGACCGCTCGGAGGCGGCGCTTCGCGCACGCGAGACCGGGCGAGCGTGTCTCGTGCACGAGGTGGCCGTCGCCGACGGCGAGCTCGCGCTCGAGCTCTATCGCGATACGAACGCGCTCGACGCCTTCGACGCGCTCCTGGCGGCGGTCGGGCTCAACCGCGATGTGACCACGGTGGTCTCGGCCGACCGGGCATTCGACGCGCTCGAAGGGCTGACACGCATAGACCCGCTGGACGAGGCCGGCCTGCGTTCGCTTGCCGGCTGAAGTCCATACGGTCGATCGCCCGGTGGAATCCGCCCGTATCCTTCCCCCGTGGCCACCCGCCCAGAGCCCAAGCCCACCATCGCCCCCATCGTCGGGCCCGACGACAAGCGGCGCTTCACCGACTCCGGCATCGAGCTCGAGCGCCTCTACGGCGAGGAGCACGTGGCGCCGGGCCTGCCCGAGCGCCTCGGAGAGCCCGGCGAGTACCCGTTCACGCGCGGGGTCCACCCGGAGATGTACCGCTCCCGCACCTGGACCATGCGTCAGTACGCGGGCTACGCGAGCGCCAGGGAGACCAACGAGCGCTTCCAGTATCTGATCGACCACGGCTCGACGGGCCTATCCATGGCCTTCGATCTTCCCACCCAGCTCGGCCGCGACTCCGACGATCCGCTCTGCCTCGGCGAGGTGGGCCGCACCGGGGTGGCCATCGATTCGATCGAGGACATGCGCCGGGTCTTCGAGGGCATCCCCCTCGACCAGGTGACCACCTCGATGACCATCAACGCGCCGGCCGCCGTGCTGCTCTTGATGTACGAGCTGGTGGGCGAGGAGCAGGGCGTCGAGGCCGCGAAGCTAGGGGGCACGACCCAGAACGACATCCTCAAGGAGTACGTGGCCCGGGGGAACTTCATCTACCCGCCCGAGCCGGCCATGCGACTGACCACCGACCTCTTCGCCTACTGCCAGGAGCGCATCCCGCGCTGGAACACCATCTCGATCTCCGGGTACCACATGCGCGAGAAGGGCTGCTCGGCGGTGCAGGAGGTGGCCTTCACGCTGGCCAACGGGATCGCCTACGTGCAGGCCGCCATCGACGCGGGGATGGCGGTGGACGAGTTCGGGCCGCGCCTGGCCTTCTTCTTCAACGGGCACAACGGGGTGTTCCAGGAGGTGGCCAAGTTCCGGGCCGCGCGCCGCATGTGGGCGCGCATCATGCGCGAGCGCTTCGG